>CAZOOE010000088.1:5058-15942 GCA_964581275.1 uncultured Clostridia bacterium | reverse complement strand
AATGATCAATAAATGCCAACCACGCGTTAAAGCCAGATGCACGAAGAGGATAACGAAAGTCCGGAAAAAAAAACGGGTAAGACCATGTTGAACCGCGGCTCGGAAACCGATCTCGAAACGAGTTGTTCCATCGTGCGGACGTCAAATAGCGGAAGCTCTCGATCGACTTCTTGAAGCTCGCGGCGAAAGGTGTTCGTCAGCGTCTGAGGATCGAAGTCAGTTCGGACGACGAAAGCTGCGGCGTTGGCGAGAAACACCGGCGCTTGGGTTTGAGGCATGTAAATCGCCAGCGGGGCATCCTTCGCAAAGCCCTTCTGGTGAACGTTTGCCACTACCCCGACTACTGAGCACATCGGCTTGCTTCTGAAGCCGGGCTGCAGCCGCTTGCCGAGCGGATCTTCTCCAGGCCAGAACATCTCAGCCATATTCTGGCTGATGATGATTACCTGAGGAGTCTTGTCGGTGTCGGCTTCGGTAAAGAAACGACCGCTCGTCAGCGGAATTCCCATCGCCTCGAAATAGCCGGTGCTGACAACCAGCTTGCTTGCGGTCACACCGTCAGCAGGAGGAGGCTGTCCGTCAACTACGAAGTCGCCGTTCACTCCCATGTCTCCAAGCGGTAACCCGAAGACGGCTCCGGCAGCACGAACTCCCGGCACATTTTGAAATCGCGCAATCGCGGTTCGGTAGAAGGTCTCCATATCCACCGGTCTCTGATACCGCGGCGAAGGCAAGATGACATTCATCGTCAAAACGTTTTTAGGATCGAACCCCGGCTTGACTTCGAGCAGCCGGATAAAACTTTGGATCAGCAATCCCGCCGAGACCAGCAAGACCATCGCAAGCGCGAACTCGGCAACCACCAGTGCGCTTTTTACACGCCGGCGGCTTCGGCTCTCGGAAACCGAGTGCTCGCCTTCCTTGAGAGAGCGGCTAAGATCGATCCTCGATGAGTGAAGCGCCGGAGTGAGACCAAAGATGATCCCGCTAACAACCGACACCGCAAATGCAAAACCCAACACCCAAACATCGATGCGAATCGTCTCTGCGCGAGGCACACCAGGCGGCAGAAATAACAGCAGGCCTTCCAGTCCCCACACCGCAACCAGGACGCCGAGCCCGCCACCAAATACCGCGAGAATCACGCTCTCAACCAGGAGCTGCAAAACTATTCGCCAGCGACTGGCGCCGAGCGCACGACGAATAGCCATCTCGCGGTGACGGCCGGCCGCGCGCGCGAGCAAGAGATTGGCGACGTTGGCGCATGCAATCAGAAGCACCAGACTGACCGCGCCCAGAAGGACCAGCAAAACAGGCCGCGTGTTTGCGACTACAAACTCTTGCAGCGGAACCACCGTCATTTCGCTGTCGGCATCACGCTGTTGATGACGTTCAGAGAGCTGCCGGAAAATGACGCCGGCCTCTTCCTGCGCTCGCTTCAGCGGAACTCCCGGCTTCAGTCGAGCGACGACGCGATTGAAAGAGTTGGAGCAATCAGAGGTCAGAACAAGGGGAGTCCACACGTCGGTCTGCTTTGGATAGTCGAAAGCCGACGGCATCACCCCGATCAACGTGTGACTCTCGCCGTCGAAGTTAACGACTTTGCCGATCACCGCTGGATCGGACGCAAAACGTCGTTGCCAGAGGTTGTGGCTGATCAGAGCGACGTGTCCCTGACCCGGTTTCTCTTCGTCGGCAGTGAAGGTTCGGCCTAGCGCAGGCTGGACGCCGAGCAGCGAAAAAAGATCAGCATCAACCGCCGAGCCTAAAAGCCGTTCGGGCTCGCCGCTATTGGTAAGGTTGAATATTTTTCGTTTATGCGCCGCAATCTTACCAAAGGCCTCGCTCTGGGTTTTCCAATCGGGATAATCGCCATCGCAAACAGCCCACGCGTCCGAGAATCCCATGTGCCGGTTTGTCCCGTAAAAGAGCACCAGGCGGTCAGGGTCTGCAAACGGCAACGGCCGAATCAGGACAGCGTTGACAACGCTGAAGATGGCGGTGTTGGCGCCGATACCCAACGCCAGCGTGACCAGCGCGATTGCCGTAAACCCGGGGCGCTTGAGCAGCATCCGAAAGCCATATCTCAAATCCTGAAGTAGATTCTCCACGGCTTAGCCTCCAAGCTTGTAGTGGGCGCACTAGCAGGTCATACGCGTAAGCCAATCTGCGTGCCAGAACTGCAGCCGAACAAGTTGATGTATTTCGGCGCTTAGCAGGGTTGATGGAGTCCGAATCGGAGCTTAGTGTCCGCCTTTGTGACGGGTTCTTCCCAGAAATGCAAATGGTCTGGGAGCGCAGGCATCCTTGCCTGCATGACTTGAATGGAGAACGGACGCTAGAGAAACGGAAGGCAGGCAAGGATGCCTGCGTTGCCGGGTTCTCAGGGCCTAGAGATTCTTTCGAATCTTTTCCACAAGGTACCAGGAAATGTAACCGGCGTATTTCTCCTGTAGATCTCTCCTGCGCCAATCCTGCCCGGTGATGAGCTTGCGACAGCTCGGCGCGCCACATCCGCAATCCATCTCGTAAGCGTCATCATCAGTGGTGGCCCAATCGTGAGTCAGCTCCTCGCCGGCTTCGATGTCGCGCAGTGCGACAAATACAATTTGTCCTTGAACGCCGATGTTCGGCTCGCAGGAATGATTGCTAAAGATCATGCTGCCTTCGCGTTCTTGTTCGCTCAAGGGTCCAATGAAGAAGTCTTCAGCGATTTGAATCTCGGCAGGACCGAGCGCCTTCGTCACCTCTTGAAGCGTACGGCGATCGAAGATATGGCCACCCTTTATGCAAACGATTTCCCCCATCGCGATCGGCTTTCTCGCAAAAAGGCCTCTCCCCTGGATCGAGCTCTCCCGCACCGCAGCTTTAGGAGAAATGTAAGATAGATTTGTCATCGAGGCTTCGTGGTTCTGCGTCCAGGGCTCAGGGTTCCGCGTCCGGCGTCCCGAGTTCAAGGTTTAGCTTGCGTCCCGAAGGTGCGTTTGGGGGTTCTGCTGAACTCAGATCTCAATCCTTGTTATACTACTCGTATCTCAACGCGATCATCGGATCGACTTTCGTACCTCGCCGCGCCGGCACATAACAAGCCACGAACGCCACTGAAGCCAACAACAACGCGATCACCGAAAAGGTGACCGGGTCAGTTGGGCTTATTCCGTAAAGCAGGCTCGCCAGGATTCGAGTCAACGCGAACGAGGCCCCTAGTCCGATACCTATTCCAACAAACGCGAGCGCCATCCCTTGCTTTACGACCAACACAAGCACATGGGAAGTCCGAGCGCCCAACGCCATCCTCAACCCCAGCTCCTGGGTTCGTTGGGCGACCGAGTAAGACATCACACCGTAGATGCCAACCCCGGCCAACAGCAATGCAACTCCGGCAAAGATGCTCAACAGCAGCATGTTGAACCGACGCTGCGCCACCGAGTTCGAGACCAGCTCTCCCATCGTGTGAACGTTCGAGATCGGCTGATCCTTGTTCACGCCCAGCACTTCAGCACGCACAACTCCAACCAGGCTGAGCGGATCGCCCGCGGTGCGAACTACGAAGGTCATAAACGGAGAAGGGGATTGAGTGAACGGAATATAGAACTCCGGTTGAGGATTGGAGTCCAATGCCGAGTGTTTGACGTTTCGGACAACGCCGACGATCTCGCGCCAGTTCGGACCGCCGTTGAGCTGATCGAAGGCAATGCGCTTGCCAATGGGCTCTTCGTCAGAAAAGTAGCGGTCGGCCATCGCTTCATTGATGACGACCACTCGGGTCGTGTCAGTTCCGTCTCGCTCGGTAAGCCCTCGCCCTCTCAGCATGGATATCCCCATCACGTTGAAATAGTCCGGGCTCACCCAGCGCGGTCCGGCGGTGGAGTACTCACCCGGGGCGGCGGGTGGGCGCCCTTCGATGCCAAAACCCATGCCCTCTTCTCCTCCGCTCAGCGGCAGAGGATATATCGCGCCAGCAGCGTTGACGGAGGGCAGAGCTTGCAGGCGCTCGATGACTTGTTGGAAGAACGCAACCTGTTGCGCGCCGCTATATTTGTTTCGAGGCAGCCCGACATCCAGTGTTAGAACGCTCTGGGGGTTGAGACCCGGGTTTTCGTTGAGCAAGCGTACGAAGCTGCGGATCATTAAGCCCGCCCCGATCAACAACACAAGCGACAGGGCGACTTCTAACGCTACCAGCAAGCCGCGGAAGCGGTTGTGACCGGTTGATGAGGCGCGGCCGCCTTCTTTGAGGGCTTCATTTACGTCCGTCTTCGAAGCCTGAAGCGCCGGCACCAACCCGAAGATAATTCCAGTCAATAACGAGACGGCGACCGTGAAACCAAACACGCGGCCATCAACCCTGATCGCGTCGACTCGCGGCAGGTTGGCAGGGCTGATCGCCAGCAGCAGATCGATGCCCCAGATCGACAGCAGCAGCCCCAACCCGCCTCCGGTTAGCGCCAGAATCACGCTCTCGGCGAGTAATTGTCTGATGACCCGCGAGCGGCTCGCGCCAAGCGCAGTGCGAATCGCAATCTCCTTCTGTCGTGAAGCAGCTCGCGCAAGCAGGAGGTTGGCGACGTTCGCGCAGGCGATCAACAGAACAAACGCCACCGCGCCCAATAGCACCAGCAATGCGGGGCGAACTTTGCCGACGACTTGCTGATGCAGGGGGATGATGAATACGTCTTTGTTGGTGTTGAACTGAGGGTACTGTTCGGTCAGTCGGCCGGCGATCGCCTGCATGTCGGATTGAGCTTGCGCGAGCGTGACCTGTGGCTTGAGGCGCGCGATAACTGCCAGAAAGCTTCGGCCGCGGTTGCCAGCTTGACCCGGCGTCCAGGCGAGCGGCGTGTAAAGGTCGGCTTGCCTCGGGAACTGATAGCCGGCAGGCATCTCGCCTTTGCGCGGAAACTGGAAGCCCGGCGGCATCACCCCAACCAACGTGTAAGGTTCATCGTTCAGGATGAGCTTCTGCCCGATGATCTGGGGGTCCGAGCCAAATCGCCGCTCCCACAGACCGTGACTGATGATGACCACGTGACCCGCGCCTGGCTGGTCCTCTTCCGTAAGAAACGTGCGACCTAGTATCGGGTCAACGCCGAGTAACGAGAACAGGTTTGCAGATGCGCGCACCCCGCCCAGGAACTCGGGTTCGCGGTTGCCGGTGATGTTGAATGATTGAGTGTGGAAGGCGGCGATCTGATCGAACACTTGATTCTGTTCACGCCACTCGAGGAAGTCGGCGGCCGAAACAGGAAACTCGCTCGAGCCCGTCTGGGCCTGAAGCAAAGGACGGCGGCTCCAAACCATAATCAGGCTCTCAGGGTTCTTATAAGGCAATGCGCGCAGAACGACCCCGTTCACGACGCTGAAGATCGCGCTGTTGGCTCCGATGCCCAGTGCCAACGCAATGACCGCGACCGCAGTGAAGCCCGGCTTCTTCGTGAGCAACCGAATGCCGTCTCTCAGGTCTTGCAGAAGTGTTTCCATGGATGCCTCCGGGTTCAAGGCTCGAGGTTCGCGGTTCATTGGTCAGAAGTGATGATTTCAAATTCCAAGTAATTCCCGGAACTCTGAGTGCTGAACCCCGAACCCTGAACCAGAGACTACAAACCCGAAACCGGAAATTCCGAATTATTTCGCGAGCCTCAGCGCCAGATCCAACGGCTCATCCACTCCGCGCAGCAGACTTGCTAGTTTCGTCTCAACCGGGTGATCAGGCCGAGTGCCGCGGCGCTTGCCGTCATAGCCCGGCACTGCATTCCAGTATTCGTACATAGGAACCCTGATACGCACCTTCGAATTTGGCAGCGTCAGTATCGTCTGCATTCCCGAGTTGTTTCCGTAATAACCGCCGCCTGTTTCCTCGCCGATGAACGTTGCGCGTTTGAGGTGATGTGCCACGGCGCAGAAATCGGCCGCAGTCGAAAAAGTGCCGCCGTCAATGAGGACAAACACCTTCCCCGGGAAGGGATACTTTCCCGGCGGTTGTTCCGCGACTCCCGGATGAATCTGAGGGGTGACCAAATAACCACCCGCAGGGTTCACGGCCATATTCTCGCGCAACCTTGGCTCACGGTCCGCGCGCCAGTCGGAGTGTTCTTTGAAAGAAGGACTAATCGTCTTGACGTTGATATGATCGAAGTAGCGGAACGGCTTGTCCGTAAGATAAGACACCAACATCGCGCCGTACATATCGTTGCCGCCGCCGTTTCCGCGCAGATCGATGATCAGCGCTCTTGTGCCCTTCTCGCGCAATGTTCGGAACGTGTCTTCCATCCATTTCGGATAGTCGTTTCCGCCGAACCCGCCGATGTGGATCTGGGCGATGTCAGGGTCTATAAGAAATCTCAGCGCCAGGTTTTCGCTCCACCACTGAAGTTTGCCCGAGTTCGCTTGCAACTCAGAATTGACCGGGTTCTGCTTGGAGTTCTTTTGGCGGTCGGAATCCGCGACCCCGGCTAGCGTTGCGGTGGCAGTTGTGCCGGCCGCGTTGCGGACCCTTACGGTGAACTCGCTTGCAGGCTCAATGAAGAGCCAGTAGTTCCGGGGGAAACTCCCCTGGAGCCGAACCCGCTTGCCAGTTTCAATATCGCCGTCGGTTGCAAGCTTTGGCAGGATGCGATTGAGGATCTCGGCAGACTTGCGCCCGTTGATCTCGATGATTTCCATTCCGGGCCGGATCGTCCGATCATCGGGCGTATCATTGGACAGCACCATCAGCCGCCGCCCCTCGATCATTATTCGCAACGGGAAGATGCGAGCAGCGCTAACCTCCTTCTGGGTCTCTTCATCCAGGGTGAGTCCGGTATGTCCACATCGGATTTGAGCGAGCGTTTCGTTCAGGATCGCAACGAATTCAACCCTTGGTATCGGACGGCTAAGCTTCGCGCGTTCGGAGTCGAAAACTCGATCCATGTCGGTTTTCGACGAATATCGATAGAGACCCGAGTGAGCCTCCTCGAGCGCCTTGCGCATCAGGTCGAAGTCGGCCTGAGTCTGGACCGCAGACAGCGCCTCCGCAACGGAGAGATTCCGAGGACCCGAGCTGGCGACTCCAAGGGGTACGCCTATCAGAGATATCAAGAGGGCGAGCCGTAGACGTTTCATCAATTCTTGTCTCCAATGCTGTATGAAGTTCGTAATCCGGACTACGAACTCCGAACTGTGACAGGACCGATCAGTGCTTCTCCAGTCTGATCGAGCCGTCGCCGGTTCTCAAGGAAAGCAATTTCCCGCCGCCGTTGATCTGACCGTGGACCTCTCGTTTGCCCTGGCGGCCCGAAACAACGACCGGCAGATCGAAATCGATATTCCCGTCGCTGGTGTGCAGCTCGACATCGGCCGCGATCGTTGCCGGCAATCGCAAAGTCAAATTGCCATCACCGGTGTTCAGCCGCCAGTTCGATTCCAACCTCGAGCCTTCGACCGCCATCGCATCAATGCCGCCGTCACCGGTCTTTACGTCGAGCACATCGAAACGTCCGTTGACTCGAACCCGGCCATCGCCCGTTTCCGCTCTCAAAGAGCCGTCGATCCCGGTGACGTCGATACGTCCGTCGCCGGTATGCAACGTCAGCTCACCTCGCACGTTTCGCATATCGATATTGCCGTCGCCGGTCTCGGCCTTGAGTGTTCCCTGCAGATCCGACAGGTTCAAGTTTCCGTCGCCGCTTCGCAAAAGGAGTGTCCCATTCACGCCTTGTACCGTTACGTTGCCGTCTCCAGTATGCAAATCGAGGTCAGCGTTGCGGGGAACTTTGATTTCGATATCAACTCGCCTGTTCCGCCAGTTCATCTGAAACACCTGGTGCGGGAAACGAACTTCGATATCGATCTGGTCGCCGGTTTGGCGATCGACGATATTAAGTCCGTCCGCGCCAATCTTCCAACCCTGGGTCGTGACTCTTGCGGTGACGGTCGAACCTTCCCAGGTCGTGACCCGAATGTTGGCGTCGCTGGTTTCGACGTGCAGCTTGGCTGCGCGTTCGAGATTGAAGGTCTTGGTCCATTCATCCGGCGAAACGGATGGAATGAACGATAGGAACAGCATGCATATAGTAAGAATCATTAATCGCCTCCTTAAACTTTTTTATTACTGCTTTTCCAAAAGGGCATTGGATCGCCCTGCACCGTTTGCATTGCACAAAGTCTCTAGTGAGTGTCACAAACCACGGCATGGTTGCATGGTTTTTCAGAGTCGATGCTACTCACACCTTAGCGCCTATTGGATCAACACTTATCGCGCGGCGCGCCGGCAGGTATCCGGCTACGGCCGCGATCGCAAACATCGCAAGAACGGCGCCCGCTATTGTCAAAGGATCGATCACTCCTACACCAAAGAGCGGGCTGGAAATCAGTCGATTTTATTTGAAGACCGCGCTGAGAACGCGGCCGCGCTCGTATTCGGAATGAATAGTGCGGGCTGCGTTGACCAAAGCAGAGCGCACCGATTCATCACTCGAACCCGCGGCGGCAACCTTTATCAAGAATTGGGCTTTCTCGTAGTCGGACAAGATGTTCGACGCACTCTTCACTGCGAGGATCAGGGTATCCTTTTGCGGCTCGCCTTTCTTGAGGAACGCCGAAAGCGCCCGGCCCTTTTCGTAATCCGAGCCCATCGTTGCGACCGCGTCAAGGTATGCGACGCGCATGGGCTCGTCCAGCGTCGATCCGTCCGCGATTTTTATCAGCAACTGTGACCTTTCGTAGTCAGAAGAGATACCGGTCGCGCTCTTGAGCACAAAGAGCAAGTCGTTGTTTTCGGTCCGGCCCTTCTTGAGGAACGATGAGAACACTCGCCCCTTTTCGTAATCGGACTTAAGAGTGGAGACCGCTTCCAGGTACGCAGCGCGCGCTGATTCATCAAGAGTGAACCCGTCGGCGATCTTTATCAGCAACTGCGCGCGCTCGTAATCCGAAGATACGCTCTTGACCGCGCGCAGGGCGAACAGCAGGTTCTCGCGGCTGAGATTTCCTTTCTTGAGCAGTGCCCCGAGCGCGCGGCCCTTCTCGTAGTCCGAGTGCAGCGTATTCACACCTTCCAGGTAAACTGTACGCTGAGTGTCGTTCGCTACGTAGTCCTGAGACATCTTGATCAGGAGCTGTGCCTTTTCGTAGTCGGAGTGAATCTCGGCCGCGGCCTGACGCAGGACTTGCCGGACCGTTTGATCGTCAAGGTTTCCATTCGCGACCAACTCGTCGAAGTAAATGCGCTTGACGTAGTCGCCTTTAAGGCGCGTGATCTCCTGGAGCACTCCACTGGGTCCGCGTTGTTTTAGGATTCTGCGCACCCGCGGTCCCGCGTCGTAGCCCCCTTGCCTCACCGTATCGTCGAGAACTTTCGCGAGCCAGGCTCTTGCCTCTTGATCAAGCTGCCGCGATGCGCCGTTCACCCAGTAAGAGCGGTGGATTCCGCTGGAGGTCGCTTTTGCTTCGAACTTGCGGGTCACTCCGCCGCGGTCATCGGTCACGCGAATCGAACCGCCGTCACTGATGTTGGTGATGTCGGCATAGTCATCGGCAAATTCGACCCGTCCGCGGATGCTGACTTCGATCCCGATCCCGTTGTCTGAGTAGCGCCAGCGCCAGTCGTTGTCTTGTGTGCTGATCGAATGCTCGATGTGCTGGGTTGACTTTGATTCTGCCGAAGCGGTTTGGGGTTCGACGACTAAACGAACGTTCGCGGAACTGCTCGCAAGCCTGCCCACGAATACCGTGAGAAACAGAATCGCTGCTGCTTTGATTAGTTTGGTCATTGTTTCCTCCGCTCAAGTTTCTAGTTCAGGGTTCGGGGTTTCTGGATTGTCTTTTGTGGTTCAGCCTCCGGCCTCAGAACCGACCCAATCACAAACCAGAAACCACAAACCCTAAACTTCCTCGTTATTCAGACCTCAACGCGATCATCGGGTCGACTTTCGCAGCTCGCCGAGCCGGGATGAAACAGGCTCCCAAAGCCACTCCTGTAAGAAGCAGCGCCGTCGCAACAAAAGTCGTGAGGTCTCTTGCGCTAACGCCGAACAGCAGACTTTCCATCACCCGGCTCAGTGCGAAAGCGCAGGCGAGACCCAGCGCGACTCCCGCTCCTACCAGAGCCATTCCTTTTCCCACTACCAGCTTTAGGACGTCGCTCATTGCCGCCCCCAAAGCCATCCGCACCCCAATCTCGTGTGTGCGTTGAGACACGTTGTATGCCAGCACGCCGTAGATTCCGACCGCCGCCAGCAACAGACCCAATCCAGCAAATACTCCCAGGAGAAACAGGTTGAAGCGTTGCGGACCAATCGAGCGGGTCACGAGATCTTCCAACCCACTCTCCCTATTCATATCTCAACGCCATCATCGGATCGACTCTGGTAGCGCGCCGCGCCGGGATAACGCACGCCGCGAAGGCTACCACCGCAAGCAGGAGGCCGATCAATGCGAAGACGACTGGATCGCTTGCGCTGACCTCGAACAATAAGCTCCGCATCAGGAGGGTCAATGCCAACGACCCCGCCAGACCAATCGCCACTCCGATTAGCGCCAGAACCATCCCGCGCTTCAACACCAGCCATAGGATGTCGCGCGACCCGGCACCCAGGGCCATCCGCACTCCAAACTCCGGGATGCGTTGGCTGACGAAGTACGAGAGCATACCGTAAAGCCCGATTGCCGCCAGCAACATCGCCAGCGCAGCGAAGATGCCCAGCAAGATCGTCCCGGTTTCGCGCTGTCCGAGTTCCTGGCCCAGAACCTCTTTCATCGTGCGGATATTCGACACCGGCTGGTCGGCGTCGACTTCGTGCACTTTATTCACTACAACACCCGCTATCCTCGTTGGCCGGATAGAGGAGCTAATCCCCAGATCCCCGGGCGCCTCCTTCCCCCCGTCGGGGCTTTCCCCCCGCCCCC
>CAZOOE010000088.1:0-5048 GCA_964581275.1 uncultured Clostridia bacterium | reverse complement strand
GACTTGCTGATACGGCATGTACATCTCCGCCTTTACCGCCGCCTCGGCCCCCATCTGTTTGAGGTCGGCGACAACACCGACAATCGTTATCCAAGGTTCCTTAGAATTGGCCCCGCCCACCTTGTAGCGTTTACCTAAAGGGTCCTCACCGGGCCAGAAGTCGCGCGCCATCGTTTTGTTGACAATGGCGACCGGCATTGATTGGTTGTTGTCTTGCTCGTTGAAAAAGCGGCCCTGCTCGATGGCGATGCCCATCGTCGTAAAGTAATCGACGCTGATCTGTCGATGGTTGGCGTCGTAGTTGACGCCGCGCTCGACCGCGCGGCCTTCGATTGTGATGCCGTTCGTTCCGCCCTTCCAGTCCAGCGGCACCGAAGTCGTATAAGCTGCCCCCACGACCCCTGGCAGTGCCTTGACCCGCTCCAACACTGCCTGGTAAAAGGCAAAGCGTCGCGCGGGTTCCTTATATCGGTTCTCGGGTAACTGAGTGCGCAGGGCGAGCACGCTTTCGGCGCGCAGGCTGGAGTATTGATCGCGCAAGCGGGCGAACGTCTTGATCAGCAATCCCGCGCCGACCAGCAGCATCATCGCCAGTGCTACTTCGCCGACGATCATCGCATTTTGCAATCTGCGATTACCAGCGCTCAGACTTGTGCGGCCGCCGCCCTGCTTCAACGATTCGTTCAGATCGACCCTTAATGATTGCAGGGCGGGCGCGAGGCCAAAAACGATGCCGGTGATTACCGACAACGCCAGCGTGAAGACGAGCACCACGGCATCAATACGCAGATCGACGAACAGCTTCAAGCCTGGCGGGATCAGGTGGCTCAGGAACTCGAAACTACCGATGGCGACCACAACGCCCGCGATGCCGCCGGCGGAAGACAGGAGCACGCTCTCGGTCAGTAACTGCCCGATGAGCCGGGTGCGAGAGGCGCCGAGCGCGGTTCGGATGGCAACCTCCTTGCTGCGTCCGATAGCGCGAGACAGGAGCAGGTTGGCCAGATTTGCGCTGGCGATCAGCAGCACGAAAGCGACGGCGACCAGCAGCACTATCAATGGCCGCCGGGTTTCACCGCTCAACTCTTCGCTCAAAGAGATCACATTTGCTCCGAGCTTGCTGGCTTGATCCGGATAATCGTGGGCGATCTGCGCAGTGATCGTTTTGATATCGCTGTTGGCCCGATCGATCGTGACCCCCGGTTTCATTCGGGCGACGACTTGCAGATAGTGACTTCCACGAACTGCCATCTGTTCGGGTGTGAACCCGGCCGGAACCCAGATGCGAACATCGGGATCCAGAAACTGAAAGCCCCTGGGCATCACCCCGACGACGGTATACTTGACGTCGTTGAGCAGGATGTCGCGCCCGACGATACTGCGTTCACCGCCATATCGCGATTGCCAAAGCGGATAGCTTATGACCGCAACTTTGTTGGCTTGGGGCAGCTCGTCCTCGTTCGCTAGCGCGCGGCCGAGCGCCGGCTCAACGCCAAGCACCGAGAAAAAGTTAGGCGTGGCGCCGTACGCATCAACTTTTTCAGGCTCGCCGTCACCTGTGAGATTGAAGTCGCGAGTCCGCACCGCCGCCATCTGTTCGAAGACTTCATTGCGTGTTTTCCAGTCGAGGTAGTTGGCCGGCGCTGGCGTATTCTTTGGGAAGCCGATAAAGCTCGCGTCTTCCCATACCATCACCAGACGATCCGGGTCAGCAAACGGCAAAGGCCGAAGCAACACTGCACGTACTAAGCTGAAGATGGCGGTGTTTGCGCCCATGCCCAACGCGATGATCATCACCGCCACTGCGGTAAACGCCGGCTTTCTGGCCATCGTGCGCAGGGAAAAACGAACGTCTCGAATCAAGTGGTCCATCAGATATCTCCAAGCTCCGGGTTCAGAGTTTAGGGTCCAGGAGTTCTGGTTCTTTTGTCTTTCTAGACAAGTTCTGCATCTGCATTCTCCGGATTTAGTACCAGGTTCGTAGTTCGGCCTTCAGTCAGGCGGAAGTTTGTAACTACCGAAGACCGCCGGCGGTTGACCGGTCGTCTGTCGTCCGTCGCGCGTCGTTACGAACTTCCGCCTGAAGGAAGGAAGGCCGAAGTGCGAACTCACCTTCGGATTCTTACTCGTATCTTAGGGCATCTATCGGATCAACCTTGATTGCTCGACGCGCCGGTAAATAGCAAGCCAGTAGTGCAACCGTGCTCAACAGCAAGGCTATCGCCGCCAGGATCGCTGGATCGGTTGCGCTCACTTCGAACAAAAGACTTTCCAGCGAGCGGGTCAACGCCAATGAACCAACCAAGCCAATCACAATCCCGCTCAGCGCCAAGGCCATTCCCTGTCCCAAAACCAACCGCAGTACATCGCCTGCTTGCGCGCCAAGTGCGATTCGCACCCCGATTTCGTGTGTTCGCTGCGAGACCGAATAAGCGATCACGCTGTAGATGCCGGCTGCGCTCAAGCCAAGCGCTAACAGCGCGAAGCCGCCGAGTAACACGGCGTTAAAGCGCTGCTGTGCTATGCCGCCGGCCAGGATCTGCTCCATAGTCTGCACGTTTGAGATCGGGATCTCGCTATCCAGGGCCCAAACCGCTCGCCGGATAGTATTGGCCAAACTGAGCGGCTCGATCGCAGTTCGGATCACGAGGCCCATTGACGCGAATGTCTCGCCGGTTGAAGCCTGCTGGGGCATCGGAACGTAAATCTCCTGGCGCTGCGCGGATCTTACGCCCTGGTTCTTCACGTCCGACACCACGCCGACGACGGTCATGTACCGGGTGGTCGCCTGCTCGGGCGGGGCGTCGAGCAAGCGTACGCGTTTGCCAATCGCGTCGTCGTTTTGCCATTGCGCAACCGCAAGAGCTTCGCTGATCACTGCGACCGGGAGGGCGCCTTCGCGATCGCCATCATCAAACAGCCGCCCACGCAGCAGGCGTACACCCACCGTTTGAAAATATGCGTTACTGACCACGGTAAAATCAGTGCTGAGATTTGTAGCATTCGGATCGAACGAGCGATCCTCAATTTGCATGAGGGTGTCATTGTTGTTGCCATTGAGCGGCACCGGACGGACTGCTGCAACCGCTTGCACACCGGGCAATGATTGAACCTTCTCGAACACGCGATCATAAAATGCTGTCGCCTGTTCCGCGGTTCGATAGCGAGTAGCCTGTGGTATGACACCCATGGTCAACAGCCGCTCGGAGGTGATGCCCGGGTCGACTCGCTGCAGCCGCCACAGACTCTTGATCAACAGCCCGGCCCCGGCCAACAATAGAAGAGCGAGGGCCATCTCCGCCACTACCAGGCCGCTGCGCAACCGGCTGCGGCCGCCGGCCTGCGAGGCGTCCCTGCCACCTTCCTTCAAAGTAGAATTCAGATCCACTCTGGCGGCTTTCAACGCCGGCACCAGCCCGAACAGAATCCCGCTAACCACCGAGACCAGTGCGGCGAAGCCGAGAACACGCCAATCCAGGCGCACCTCAGACAGACGCGGCACGTTGGCGGGATTGAATGCCTTCAACCCGTCTATGCTCCATTGCGCCAGCAGCACTCCCAGGCCACCGCCAACCAGGGCTAGCAACAGACTCTCAACCAACAACTGCCGTACAATTGAAGACCGGTTCGCGCCCAACGCAGCTCGAATCGCCAGCTCCTTCTGACGAGCATCCCCGCGCGCCAGCGTCAGGTTCGCCACATTCGCGCACGCGATCAAAAGCACGAACACCACCGCGCCCAGAAGCACCAACAAAGCCAGCCGCACATTTCCTACTGCTTCCTCGTAGAGGCCCGTCACAGAATTGTGATAGGTGCCGTCAACCGGATAGAAGCTCTGGTTCTCATTTACCACGCGGCCAATTATGTCGGTTACCTCCGCCAGTGCTGCTTCACGCTTCATCCCGTCGTTCATGCGGGAAACGGTGAACAGATTGTGACTACCCTTGTTCAACTGGGCCATGTTCAAGCCAAGTGTGAGCCATATCTCAGGGCGCGCGCCGCCGGTCAACTCGTTTGGCGATTGAAAGTCCGGCGGCAGCACGGCAATCACATTGAAACTCTGGCCGTTGAGAGTGAGCGGCCGACCGATGACCCCGGGGTCGGCGCCAAAGCGTCGCTTCCAAAAACCGTCGCTCAGGATCGCTACGTTGTTGCTGCCCCGCTCTTCTTCTCCGCTTGTGAAACCACGACCGAGCGCCGGCTGTACTCCCAGCGTGTCAAAGAGATTCGCGGAAGCGATTGAAGAAGCAATGCGCTCGGGCTCGCCCGCGCCGGTCATCGTCACGATGCTGCCACGGAATGCGGCCACCTGTTTAAATGCGTTGCTTTCCGAACGCAGCCGGATATACTCGAGCTGCGAGAGTCCCACCTTGTTCGAAAGCCCCGTCCCCTGGAAAGCGCCCCAAACCATTGTCAACTGTTCGCCAGCCGCGTAAGGCAGAGGTCGCAGCAGCACTCCATTAACTACGCTGAAGATTGCAGCGTTGGCGCCGATGCCCAGCGCCAGAGTAACCAGGGTAACCAATGTAAAGGCCGGCTTCTTGAAAAACAGCCGCGTCCCGAATCGCACGTCTTGCCACAAGTTCTGCATCGCATTCTCCGGATTTAGTACCAGGTTCGTAGTTCGGCCTTCGGGCGGAAGTTTGTAGCTATCGAAGACCGCCGACGGTTGACCGGTCGTCTGTCGTCCGTCGCGCGGCGTTACGAACTTCCGCCTGAAGGCTGAACTACGAACTCACCTTCGGATTCTTACTCGTATCTAAGCGCGTCCATCGGATCGACCTTCGCGGCGCGACGCGCTGGGATGAAACAGGCTCCCAGAGCCACTCCTGTTAGAATCACCGAGACCCCTATGAATGTGAGCGGATCGGTGGGCGTCACACCGAACAGCAAGGCCGACATCAATCGCGTCAACCCAATCGCCGCTACAAGCCCGACCCCAACCCCAACCCCGGCCACGCCCACGCCCTTCCCGGCCCCCAGCACCCACACCTCCTTCCCCCCGACGCCAAACGCCCTTCCAAACCACCACCCCGGCCTGCCCCCCC
>CAZOOE010000087.1:0-16031 GCA_964581275.1 uncultured Clostridia bacterium | reverse complement strand
GCTGAGGCTTTATGCGCCTCCCGGACACAAAGCTACCAAAGCGGAGATCAGGGAACTAAAGATGATGGAATCCCAGCGCGATGCCGGTGCGCTGGACCTGATCAACTTTTGGGATGCCGGGTCGCCATCGTACCGCTGGAACGAGATCGCGAACAGCGAGATCGTCAAAAACAATGTGAACACTCCCCGAAGAGCGCGTGCGTTGGCGCTGATCAACGTTGCGATCTACGATGCCTTGATCGCGGCTTGGGATTCGAAGTACGTACACAACAGGGCACGGCCGAGCGATTTCGACCCGTCGTTGTCGACTGTGCTGACCAGTCCGCAGAGCCCGTCTTATCCGAGCGAGCATGCGGTCGCGGCCGGCGCGGCTTCTGCGGTGCTCGCCTATTTGTTTCCGAGCGACGCGAAGTTTTTTACCGACCAGGCGGAAGCGGCAGGGCGGTCGCGCCTGCTGGCTGGGGTTCAGTTTCCGAGTGATGTCTCGGATGGTCTTACTCTCGGTCGCGCGGTAGCCGACCTGGTGATCGCACGTGCCCGGACCGACGGCTCAGACGCGAGATTCACTGGCACGATTCCGACAGGGCCTTGCCGATGGAAAGGAACAAATCCGGCAGAGCCGATGACCGGCACCTGGAGCACCTGGGTACTCTCCTCCGGCAGTCAGTTCAGGCCAGGCCCGCCGCCACCCTGTGATTCCGCGCAGATGGCTAGCGAACTTGCCGAGGTCAAGAGCTTCGTGCGCACGCTCCCTGCAGTCGGGTCCAATTTTAATACCACACGGCTGGGCCTTTACTGGCAAGGAGTGCCAAGCTTTTGGACTGACCTTGCTAGTCAGAAAATCTTCGAGTACCGGCTCGATCGCAACGCGCCGCGGGCGGCCCGCGTCTACGCGCTGATCAACATTGCCTTCTACGATACGACGGTCGCCTGCTGGGATGCGAAGTATGCCTACTGGGCGATCCGTCCCGATCAACTTGACCCGACGGTCACGACACTGTTTGCGACGCCCACTCACCCGAGCTACCCGTCAGCGCACGCCACAATCGGTGGGCCTTACGCGGCGATGCTCGGCTATCTCTTTCCGCGAGATACAGATCTCTTCAATAGTTTCGCGATAGAAGGAGCCAATTCACGAATCTGGGCGGGTATTCACTTTCGCAGCGATATCGATGCGGGGCTGGCGCTAAGCCACGCCGTCGCTCAGGCGGTGATGGATCGCGCAAACAGCGATGGCTCGCAATAACCAGCAGGTACACGAACGTCCATCTCGGGGAGCCCGTGGCTCCCCTTTCCTTTTTTCCTTTAGGTTTTCGGTAGTGGGTTCAATGTGAGTTGAAGTTCAGAGTACAGGCTTTAGCTTTCTTGTTTCGTTCGCAGGATCCGGCGGGACCGGCAACCCATTCCTGGGCGGCGGCGGATCGAGGAACATTCAACTAGCGGTGAAATTGATTTTTTGACCTGGCAATGCGGGACTATCTCTTCTCGATTCTAACCACTATCAACCCGCCGGGGGTTGACTCGAGCCAAAAATCGACCTTGTCGCCCGGCGCTATCGAATCCAATACCGACTTGTCTTTCACGGCGTAAGGCATGTTCATCGCGGGCATCACATCCTTTATGTCTTCATGATCGAGTTGCACTGTCGCGCGCTCTCGGTCGAGCGAGTCGACGATGCCCACCCCGCGATGAATGTTCTCCGAAACAACCTCGCCCGGCTCTCCCAGGTTGTGCACCGCTCTGACGATTTCTTCCGGCTTCCATTCGTTTCCTCGATACAACTTCACGAACCTTCCATCGGCCCCGACGATCGCGGTCCGCAAGGAGTGAACAACCTGGTCCGCATCGCGCCAGTATTGCAACCCGAAGTAGGTCGCGATGCGTTTGACTTCATCCTTAGTTCCAGTCGCAAAATTCCATTGAGCAGTGTCGGCTGAATGCGCGGCTGCATATTCGCGCAGCACCTTCGGGGTATCGTATTCAGGATCGAGGGTTATGCTCAACAGATGAGTCTTCAACTGCGGGTCGGACTTGAGGGCTCTTTCGATCTCGGCGAAGTTGTCAGTCATCAGCGGACAGTAGTCGGGAAGCGGACATCGTGTATAGATAAAGGTCAGCACGACCGTGCGCCCGCGATATTGATGAAAGCTCAAACGCTTGCCGTTTTGATCGACCAGCTCGAAGTCCGGAACCTCGTCGCCCGGCCTCGGCTCGAGCCCCGACTCGGCCTTACCGAGGTTGGACGGATCGACTGTCTCTCGCATAACGACGACATCATCAAGCCAGGATCGGAGCCCTGCTACCACCAGGGTCGCCTGCAGGCGATCGCCCTCGGCGAGGTCGTTTAACAAGCGCTCGTCCCTCAGCTTGAATGGCATGATCATCGCTTCCATGTAGCCGGGTATCGCTTCGTGATACACGGTGACCGTTCGACCCTTCTGGTCGACCTGGGTTACCTTGCCCTTAAGCTCGTATCTTTGTTCGGGTGCGGCAGGCCGGCAGGCCGCGGTCGCAGTTAGAAGCAGAGCGACAAAAACCACCGCCGAACGAGTCCCGTCCGACGAGCTGCCAGCTTGTCGGGGATCGGAGATTGCCATATCCGCAATTGTCTATTAGGTTGCCTTTCGAGACAAACCTGATTAGATTCTTCGGTCGCAACTTATGCGATTGAAAGAACTATGAAGAACGAAACCGTAGCGATCGTGTCAGGGCTTCCGCGCTCCGGCACTTCGATGATGATGAAGATGCTCGCGGCCGGCGGTCTCGAGCCGCTGACGGACAACATCCGCACCGCCGACGAAGACAATCCAAAAGGTTATTTCGAATTCGAGCGAGTGAAGCAAATAGAGCACGACAAGGCCTGGCTGGAAGACGCGCGAGGAAGGGTCGTAAAGCTGATATCGGCTCTACTCAAGCACCTGCCGCCTGCCTACAACTACAAGGTAGTCTTCATGCAGCGCGCGATGCCTGAGATTCTGGCCTCCCAAAGGCAGATGCTTATTCGCCGCGGAGAGCCGGCCGATAGCATACCCGACGACAGGATGGCGGCAATGTTCGAAAAGCATGTCGCACAAGTGGAGTCGTGGCTCGCAGCGCAACCCAACATAGATGTCCTGTACGTCAGCTACAACGAAGTAATCAAAGACCCGCGTCTACATGGCGAGCGTATCAACGAATTCCTCGGAGGCTCACTCAAGGGCAACGAGAGGGTAGGGGTAGTCGACCGCGCCCTCTATCGCCAGAAGCGTTGACTGCAGTGAATAGTTCGTTGTTGGTTGGAACTGCTTCCGAAGTCCGCGCGCAGGACCCGTTCGAGATCCAGGTCTACGAATACGAGACGGTCCCCAAGGGGATGTGGAATCTCGAGACTCACATCAACTATGTTAGTGGAAACTGAATTCCAGCGTTCCGCTCCATCGTCTGGGTATGCCGAAGTGGGTGCCCTCGAACGGATTGCCGAAGTTGTACGCGAAACGTCGGTCCAACATATTCTGAACGTTGAACTGGATCGCGCCGGCGACCCGATCCCGGTCGAACAGCGTGAGACCAGCGGCGAGGTTAAAGATCGTCCGCGGCTTCACCCGCCCTCGCGAGAAATCAACCAGCTCGGCTCCCGGAGCGCCTTTCAACTCATTCAGCCTCTCCTCTTCTACCTCCAGAGGTACCCCGCTCTCGTGACGACCTGAAAAACTCAACAACAACCGTGAGCGGCGATGTTGATAGTTGACCGCAAAGCTTCCGGCGTTGCGTTGATCTTGATCGGGAATGAACTTCGTGCCGGGTCCGATTTCGATAAACTCCTGTGTCAGAAATAGTCCGCCGTTTATTGGACCGGTTTGGAGAATTCGCTGATTGGTATAGCTCAGATACGCTGAGAAACCTCGGCGTTCCGGCACGTCGAGACGGACATCCACGCCGCGCGAATAACCTTTCGCGACGCTGTTGGGGAAGATGATCGTGGTATTGAAAAAGACATTGGGATCACCGACGTTGCGAAAATTGCGGCACCAATACACCGCGTCCAACTTGAACAGGCCCCCCACGCCCTGCGCGAAACCGGCTTCCCATGCCGAAGCTCTCTCTGGCTTGATTGCCGCGTTGCCTCCGCCGGCGGGAGTGGCGAAGGGCGAGAGTTGTCTTGCCTGGTCGGATGCCGATAGAAGAAGGTTGTCAACTTGCGGCGGCTGGTAGAGCCGGTTGAATGAAACACGAATTGCGGTCTTTGACTTCGGTATGTAATAAACGCCGCCGAGGCGCGGGCTGAATTGCTGAGCGGAAATCAGCAAACGCGAACGATCGTAGCGCAATCCCAGTTGCAAGCTCAGGTTCTTGAAGATCGAGAACGCGTCCTGCACGTAAGCCGAAAACTGATTACGTGTGGTACGGTCGAGAAAGGTGAAGGGATTGTCTTTGTCGAAGGCGACGACTTTGTTGCTGATCTCGCGTTCCCTGGCTTTCTCCTGATCGGTAACGAAGAAGTTGAAGAATTCGCGCAAGGATACGCGCTGAAAATCGATTCCGGCTTTGAAATTGTGTCCTCTGAGCTCGTGGGTGATGCTGGCCAAGACCCCCTGTCGAGTGTGCTGTCTATCCTGCTCGGCAAACAGCGGAAGCGCCGATTCGTTGCTCTTGAGCGTTGATTCGTGAGCACGGCGAAAGTAAGCGAAATCCGTTACGGTTCGTGTATTCCACACATGTGCCCAGGTGAAGGACTGGGCGTTGTCTCGCAGTGTCTGCCTCTGCCGCTGTCCCGCCTCCTCTTGATCGACATCGTTTGAAACTTTGAAATCGGAACCGTTGCCCGAGAGGTTGAAGATGAGGGTGTCTTTTGCCGTAGCGTGCCAGTCTGCGCGTAAGCTCAAATTGACGCCGCCGCCGTGGTTGTTGAAGTTTCCTAATGCGACCGGATCGAGAAACCAATCTGAACGGTGAGTCGAACCGTTGAAGTAAAAACCGAAGTCGCGTTTGAGCCGGCCTCCGAGCCCGGCGGCGATCTCATCGGTTCTAAAGTCTCCCGTGCCGAGCGTGAAGTCTCCGACCAATGGCGAATCGATGCCGGACTTGGGATGAACTACGACTACTGCGGCAGAGCGGCCTCCAAATTCAGCCGGGATATTACCGGTTATTACCTGCAACGAATTGATCGTGTCAGTGTCTATCGGGCTGGCTGAGACCGCATCGAGGCGATCGGCGATCGGTATGCCATCGATCACATACAGAATGCCATCGTCCACGCCGCGTACATGGACCAGACCGTTGTTCTCGGTCGCCGAGCCGGGGGCCGAAGCAACCAACTCCTGTAGCAGTCGATTGCGATTGGTGCGCGGCATGTGACGAACCGAGCTCTCGCCAATGGTTGTCGCGGAACTGGACGCGTCGCTTTCGACCAGATTCTCCAGCCCGCTTACATTGACCGACGCTTTTGTGCCGGCGACGGTCAGCCTGATCTCGACTTTGATGGGCAGATTCGACCGCACTACAACCCGCTGGGATACTGCCTCAAACCCGGTAGCGGACACGTGCAAGGTGTACTGATCGAAGGGAACGTTGTTGAAAACAAATTCGCCTTCGCTTCCGGTGACGAGCTTATGGCGCTGTCCCGCCACAGCGTGATCGAGTCGCACGACGGCATTCGCAACCAAAGCGCCGCTTGGATCGTTCACTGTACCCGTTACCGTGCCGATCTGAATCTGTGCTTGGATTGGAAGGACGGGAGCGACCACCAAGACAATCGGCAACAGGATTCGAAACATGGTTGCGCCCATCCCCAAGCGGTCCATCTGTTTATACAAGGCTCATCAAAATGAGTGATGCCAGTACTGCACCGGGTCTCTTCATGAAGCTTTTCTCCATGGAAATTGTTCTGGCTGGGAACATCTTAACCGATCGGATGGGTTTTCAGAATTCGGAAGCGCCAGCCTGTTTGCGTCTCTGCGGCTTTGCGACTTCGCGATGATTGTTTCGCGCAAAGCCGCAAAGAAGCAAAGAGTCGAAAAGTAAAGAGGTCAGAAACGGACTTTCAACGAGCCAGACAGAAATCGAGGAGGCGAGAATTGTATTGGTGTAAACTCGCTTTCCTTGGCGATCGCAAAGACACGATCGGTTGCATTCTCGACGTTGAACTGGAGACTCAGACCGCAACGATCCCTGCGAAACAGATCGACACCGAAATAGAAGTTCGCGACGAAGTGCTCCGGCAATCTCACCCTTACCTCTTCGCCGTTCTCGTTTCGAAGCGCCACCGGCGTGCCACTTCCATATTCAAACGCGGCGCTTACCCAGAAGCCACTCTTGTGCTCGCGCCAGGTCAGGCCGGCAGAGCCGGTATGGATCTGATCGAACGCCGCCGGGCCGCGTTGGCCGGCTCCGACCTGCTCCACGGTGAAGCCACCCGAGACCGGACCCGTTTGGAACGCTCGTTGAGCGCTGTAGTTGAGGTAACCCGAGACGCCGATGCGCTTGATCTCGTTCAACTGGGTCGAAAACTCAATGCCATAAGCCTTGCCGCGGGCGAAAGTGGTTGGTGCGAAGATCCGGACGTTTGCAAGCTCGGTTGTCTCGAAAGAGTTCTTGTCCGATCGCCAATAGCCGGTCAAGCGAACCACCAGCCTGTCCAGAAATAAGTGGCTCAATCCGGCTTCGAAGTGATTACTGCGAGAGATACGGGGCGGCTTGCCCTCGAATCCCAGGCGTGCCGACAAAAGAACGTTTTCGATCGGCGGCGGCGCGAAGAAGCGATTGTACGCAAAATGAAGAACCGTGTGGCTCTTGTTCGGCGAATAGGCGAGATTGACACGCGGGCTCAATGCGTGACCGCTGGTAACGATGCTGTACTGGTCGTAGCGCAGACCGAGATTCATTGTGAGGCTCTTGAACAGCCTCAACTGATCCTGAAAGTAAAAGCTCGCCTGGCCGCCCGTCTTGCGTCCGCGAAAATCGACCGGCTCGATCTCGATCTGGTTGCTTCGCGGGTCGAAGTTGAAGTCCTCTCGGAGCCTGAGCAGCATCATGTCGAGGCCTGCTTTGATCGCGTGACGGGTACCGATGAACATCGAGTAGTCGCTCTTTGCGCTCACAGTGACATCGCTTCGCAATCCACCGGCCTGTATCGAGATCAGATCGGATGTCGGAAGTAACCGCGCGCTTGCCAACCGTTCGTAGAGCGAGGTTGAGATCGCTGATGATGGGTCGAACATGTGTTCCCATGAGAAGACCACTGTCTGCTCGCGGTTGCGTTGAAAGGGGTCGCGGTGCCGCAGTTCATCTTCGGTCGTATTTGGCAGCTCGAAGTTCGTGCCGTCGCCGGTTGCTACCAGCTTGAGGAGGTCACCCGCGCTCGCCCTGAAGTCGAGTTGCGCGAAGCTCCGTGAGCCCCGGGAACGATCATGGAACCTATGTGGCTCAGGCGTATTCAGAAACCGGTCACTCTGAAACATCTGAGCGTAGAAGAAGTATCCCAAGCGCTCGGTGTGACCCCCGAAATCGATCGAGGCGTTGTCCCTCAGGTAATCACCTGCGCCGAGAGTCAGGCTCCCGTGATTGTTGGCATCGAAGCCACTTCTGGTAACGATATCTAGTATTCCGCCGAATCGGTTCCCAAACTCCGCGGGGAATCCGCCGGTAATAACGTTGACCGACTGAATGATGTCCGGCGAAAGCCCGGGTGTAAACAACTGGTGCGCGTTGTCGAAGAAAGAGACGCCGTTGATGAAATTGTTGAGTGAAAGTTCGTTGCCCCGGAGGTGCACGAGGTTGTCGTGACTGCCGACCGCGCTGGCGACAAACGGCGTTACGATGTCAGTCAACTGAATTCTGCGCCCGGTTGGAAGTGCTGCGATCTGATCAGAATTGATCGTTGTTGCTGTCGTGGATCCCGCTTCATCCAGCAGCATTGATTCTGCATGAACCGTCATTTGTTCCTGCAGCGTGGCTACCGGACCAAGTTCGACTTGAACTTGCTGAGCGACACGCGGCGCAAGCGCAAGGGTGAGCCGTTCGGTGTAATACCTGTCAGCCGAAACTGTCAGGGTATAAGAACCTGGGCTGAGAAGCGCAAGCGAAAACCGTCCCGCGGCGTCGGTGGTCGCTGTGCGCGCTGCGGACAGTGTTTCACCCTCCAGCTTCACGCTCGCTGCCGAAACTGGCTGCCCTGAATTCTTGTCGGCAACGGTCCCGTTCAATCGCTGTTGGGCCGACGCCGTCGAACAAGCAAGCACAGCCCACCCCAGCAACACTGCGGTGCGCGCGATCGCACATCGCAAGCTCCCCACACCTTCTTCGTAGATCTTCATGTTTGGGCATCCTCCTCTCTGTCGCGCCTGGCTACCCCGCTCGGCGCCTCGGTGCGTCAGGAGTTCAACGGCGGGCGGCTCCGAAGACAGAACACTGACCAGAGTACAGCCTCTAGGCTGCCTGTTACTAAGGCGCTGACGTTCGGGTTTTAGATGGGTGAAGAGATGGGAGGTGCTCGAGGAGCGGACAAACCCCGATCAACAAGGTCACGGAAAGAAACGATGCGCTCGAGGAACACTGCCGGCGGTTCCTCGACAAATGGTTGCAGCGCGTCTCCGCGGAGGTACTCACGAAGAAGCAGATTCGATGACCGGACACCCGTAGCGCAGCCCTCGGGACACGCAGCCGAGAACTCGGGCTCCCTTATGTGGGGTCTGCCATCCGCGATTTGGCCTCTGACTGAAGCGTGGCGGGGAGAACAACAGCAATGGCCTTCCTTCACGCAGCAGGCCATCCCGCATTCGTCTGCCGTCTGTGCCGCAAGCGCAATGGGCGCCGAGACGGCGGCGATAAGCAGGAACAGCGCCGCACAAGGCGCACGCAGCCGTGCCAATCGAGATATCTCGGCTCCGATCATTTGTCCGATATCTTACTACAAATCCCTTATTGACCGGTAATGGATCTGAGGCGACCCGACATTTATGGGGCCACGGTAAGGTTTATTCGTCTTGACGCGAGGGCAAGACCGGGTTCGGAGTTGAACCGACCGGGACATTCATCATGTCCCCAACGGGTTTGCAGTCCGCGGGGAGCACCGGCTCCCTTAACCGGCCTTGATTTGAACGTGCGCAGAGTTTGTTGCTCCCTATGTTACTCGGTGAAATTCGCGCGAAGAGTCAGGGTGAATGCTTGATGGTCCGGATCGTTCGTCGTTACCGTGGCAGTCTTTGTTATTTCCCCCTTGTAGCCATCTGTCTTCGCAACCTCCAGAGTGACAGTTCCGACCTTGCCTGGGGCGATGACTTTGTCGTACTTGCTCGTGGTGCACCCGCAAGAGGGACTGACGCCTTTGATCTCCAGGTCGACCTTCCCCTCGTTCTTTATTTCAAACGAGTAGGTCAGAGGCGTGCCAGCCTTGACTGAACCGAAGGAGTGTTCGAGCGATGGAATAGACAACTTGGGATTTCCGCCGTCCCGCGCCGATACCGAAAACACCCGCACTAGCAGGAGTGAGCGGACTACAAATGCAGTTCTTGACTTCATCAAACCAACCTCCAAGATGTGAATTTGAGAACCCGGTGAGTAAACAACCGGCAACATCAGTACTAAACGCTCGGTACCAGCTCTCGGTTACAGGACCGGACAAGAAACGACGAGGCGCGGTTCACCTCGAGCGCCTCGGACGAGAAACTCACTAAGTCTAGGTCGTCGGTGTGGCCAAAAGGCTTGACCGCGATCCGTACTATGGTATTTCATTAGGTCATCCGGGGCACTGATGCGGATATTCTCTAAACTTCTTGCGCTGCTGGTCATCGTCTTTGCGGTGACGGCGACTTCGGTCAATACGTCAACCGCAAGCGTGCAAGGCGAACGAACGCTGGCGGGTGAATGGATCGTGACCTCGAAGCCGATCGACGGACGGATGGCGTCCCCGAAGGGCCTGTCCTTAGGCTTTCCGGACCGGGATATGGTGTTCGAGCAGCAGGGCGACATCCGAACCGGAGTCGTTCTACGCGAAGACGTTGGCCAAAACGTCAGGCCGCTTGGGGTGTGGCGCGTTAACGGTGACCAATTCAGCACAACCTTTCAGTTGTGGTGCCCTGACGCCGATGGACCCTGCGGCTCGATCGTGATGCGCGGTCGGTTCGTTCGCGATGACAAAATCAGCGGCACGATGACCGCATTCTTTGATGTGCCTGACGAGACCACGCCAACAGGTTACGACACCTGGACATTCTCATTCGTTGGCAATCGGGTTGCGACAAGCACATCGGGAGGCTCAAATTGAATTCGCGAGGCAATCATTCTCGCAAGCATCTGGCTACTGCTATGTTGGCGGTGTCGATGGTGTTGATCGTCCCAGCTTTCGCCCTGGCTGGGAACGAACTCGCGGGACGATGGACTCTCACGATCAACATCCCCGAGTCTGCGAACAGTACAAATACTCGTACACTCATCGTCAATCTCGACGTGATCCCGCGGGGTGACAGCCTCCACGGGCGCGCGACCATGACCGACCAGGCCGGAAGAACGGTTGGCGCCGCGTGGCGTCAAGTTGGTAAGAGCGTTTCGATCGCCTTTGAGCTGCCGTGTCCGGGAGACGGGCCGTGCGCGTCGTTGATTCTCCAGGGGAGGGTGAAAGGCGGCGGTGCGCTTATGAAGAAGGGCTCGGTGATCGTGATGTGGGACACTGAAAACAACCGAAACCCCGCGTTGTATGACACGTCGAATGGCTCGTTCCGCGGCGACCGCATCGAATGAATGAAAAACACCTTGAGTGGTCTCAGGTTTCAGCATTCCGACTTGCGCGTCATCACTTTCTAGATCAACAACAAGGGCCATGCGTGCAGAACTCATCACTTGAGCCTGGATGCCACAAATGTCTCGGCATATCTTGACTTCCTAGGGGTTGCTGCCTCGGACTACGAACCTCATAGAAGTGTCGTTGATCATCCGTCAAGGAGACTGCCTGATGCACCCATCTATTGATCGCACTGAGTCGCGTCGTCGGTTCTTGAAGTTTCTCGCGGGAAGCCCGTTGATTGCTCTCTGGCTGCCGATTGGCTCGATCGAAGAACGCATCGCCGCCGCATTCCAAAAGCCAGGCGGAGAAGGGCTCGATGATCCCGCGGTGCAAAAGCTCATTGCTTCTCCCGATCAAGCGCTCAACGTGTTCGACTTCGAGCCGGTAGCGCGGCAAACGCTCCCGCCTGCGCATTGGGGATACATGGCGACCGGCGTCGACGACGACACCACGCTTCGTGCAAATCGTACCGGTCTCTCGCGGCTTCAGATTCGGCCACGCCGCCTGATAGATATCACCCGTATTGATACGTCTACTGAGATCTTCGGTGTGAAGTGGAAGACGCCGATCATCATCCCGCCGATAGGAAGCCAGCGCGCTTTTCATCCGCAAGGCGAGATCGCCACAGCTAAGGCAGCCGCAAGCCGCGGACATCTGCAGATTCTTTCGACTGTGACCACGACGTCAGTCGAGGACGTTATCGCGGCTCGGGGCGCCCCGGTGTGGTTTCAGCTCTACGCTACCGCGAACTGGAACGTCGCGCAGGCTTTGGTGAAGCGGGCGGAGGCGGCCGGTTCCCCGGTTTTGGTTCTCACCGTAGATCTGCCGGCTGGCAGGAACACCGAGACTCTGGAGCGATTCAAGCGCGTCGATAACCGGACATGCACTGATTGCCATCAGCCTGGTTTGAAGGGTCGTCTCCGCCGAAAGCCGATGTTCGACGGGCTCGATTTGACGGGTCTAACCGATTACTACGCGCCAAACCTCACCTGGGATGTCGTTCGCCGGCTAAAGGACAGCACAAAGATGAAGCTGGTGTTGAAGGGAATCGTTACCCGCGAAGACGCGGCGTTGTGCGTTCAGAATGGAGTCGACGGCATCATCGTCTCGAACCATGGAGGCCGCGCGGAAGAGAGTGGAAGGAGCACGATCGAATGCCTGCCCGAGGTGATCGAAGCCGTGGGAGGACGGATACCGGTGCTTGTCGACGGCGGATTTCGACGCGGCACTGACATATTCAAGGCGTTGGCGCTCGGGGCAAAAGCAGTTGGCGTCGGGAGGCCTTACGTGTGGGGTCTTGCGGCATTCGGGCAGCCCGGAGTGGAGAAGGTGCTGGACATTCTACGCATCGAGTTTGAGCTGATTATGAGACAGGCAGGAGTCACGTCACTTGATCAGATCAAGCGAAGTTATGTCGTTGAAGGCTCGCATTAGGTTACTACCTGATCATTTGTGCCTGCCTTTGGGGCTCACTCAGCACGCTAAGGCTTAGCTTCCATCCAATTGTTACCCACTCCAACATCCACCACAAGCGGCACGGCCAGCTCGTGCACTGATTCCATCTCCTCGCGCACAACCTCCGTAGTGCGGGCGACCTCTCTCTCCGGGACTTCAAGCAACAACTCGTCGTGCACCTGGAGGACCATTCGCGCCCCGAGCTTTTCACGCCGAAGCCGTTCATACACTCGGATCATGGCTATCTTTACAAGATCGGCGGCGGTGCCTTGAATCGGCGCGTTGATGGCCTCGCGTTCCGCGCGTGACCTGAGGGCGTGACTTCGATTGTTGATGTCGGGGATCGGGCGGATGCGACCAAAGATCGTTCGTACGACGCCGCTCTCACGCACCTGTTTCGGTGTGTCTTCCATGTAACGCCGAACGCCAGTGTAGGTCTCGTAATAATCCGCTATCACCTTCTTGGCCTGAGCGCGCGACAGACCGGTGCGCTGAGCAAGACCAAACGGACCTATCACGTACGGGATCGCGAAGTTTACGATCTTGGCGAGTCTTCGCGCGTCGGACTCTTCCTGTTTGGTTGTCGCGCCGAACACCTCACGTGCAGTGCGAGCGTGAATGTCTTCGCCGCGTTTGAATGCTTCAGTCATAACCGGATCGCTGGTAATGTGAGCAAACACCCGAAGCTCGATCTGCGAGTAGTCAGCCGACATCAACCGATAACCGGGAGACGCGACGAACGCGGCACGTATTCGGCGGCCCAGTTCGGATCGGATCGGGATGTTCTGAAGGTTTGGATTTGTCGATGACAGACGTCCGGTAGCCGAGACTGCCTGATTCAACGTGGTGTGAACACGACCGGTGCGCGAGTCGATCAGCTTCGGCAGCGCGTCGACGTAGGTGTTCTTGAGCTTGGCGATCTCGCGATAGTCGATGATCTTTTGCGGCAGCTCGTACTTGAGCGCCAGGTCTTCGAGCACGTCCACTGAGGTCGATATCTTTCCGGTCTTTGTCTTGCGGCCAACTTCAAAGTTGAGCTTCTCGAAAACGTCACCGAGCTGCCCCGGGGAGTTGATGTTGAACTCTTCGCCGGCCAGTTTGTAGATCTCCTCTGTCAGCCGCGCCAATTCGTTCTCCATCTCGCGGCCGGCCTTGTCGAGCGCCGCGAGATCGATCCGAACCCCAATCCGCTCCATGTCGAAGAGGATCTCGACCAAAGGCAGCTCGATCTTGCGATAAACTCGATCGAGCTCCATCTCAGTGATCTTCTCGCGCAACAGGCTGGCCAGTTGAAGCGTGAGGTCCGCAGTCTGAAGAGTGCGCGCGGTGTCCTCGTCAAAGCCTTCGATCGTCTCAGCCATCTCGAGCCCGAGGAATTCGCGCGCAAGGTCTTGCGGACGGTAGTTGGCGCGATTCGAATCGAGAAGGTAAGCAGCGATCATGGTGTCGTCTTCGACGCCTTCGATACGAATCGCCGCGCAGAAATCCTTGATCCCGCCGTCGCTTTCTACTGCGAACGCCATGAGCGGCGCGTTGCTCTCTTCAGACTGCCTGGCGCAGCGGTCCAGTAAGGTGAGCGCGCCCTTCCAGTCGTGAACCGCCTTGCGTACGCTGCCGTTTTCCAGAGCCTCCTTCATCTTAGACAGAGGGTCCTGTTTAGCCTCGAATTTCTCGAAGTCGATCAGCGCCGCTTTCATCGCTTCAGGCGCGATGGCCACGCCGTACACCACTCCTTTGCGATCGGCGATCGATAGTCCAATGCGTTTCTTGCCCCGAAGCGATTCAATAACACGATCGAGTTCACCGCGACTTGTCACTTGCGTGTAGTGTGCTTTTCCCGACGCGCTCACCGCGACGGTCGCTGCGGCCTTTGTTCCTTCGGCACCGTCGGAGAATTCGCGAACGAGTTGGGCAAACTCGAGCTCGTGGAACAACTCGTAGGCGGCGCGGCGGTCGGGGGCCTCATAGAACAGCGTGTCCAGGTTTAGAGTGATCGGCATTTCGCAAGCGATCTTCACAAGATCGAGTGACTGGCGTATCAAGTCGACGTTGTTCTTCAAACTCTCGCGATAAGTCTTGCGCGCAATCTCATCTGCGTGAGCGATTGCGTTTTCGACCGTGCCGTATTGCTGAATAATCTGTTTCGCGCCCTTCTCGCCAATCCCGGGGGCCCCCGGGATGTTGTCGATCGTATCGCCCCATAAGCCCAGCAGCTCGACAACCTGATGCGGAGGCACCCCCATCTTTTCCTCGACTGCTTTGGCGTCGAGCATTTTCATCTCACCGGTGCGCTCGGTTCTAAGGATCTTCACCCGATCGGTGACAAGCTGGTTCATGTCTTTGTCGTTGGTGACGATCACGACATCGAGACCCGCCCGCTCGGCCTGAGCCGCAAGCGTGCCGATGATGTCGTCTGCTTCGAAACCGGGCTCGCGAATGATCGGGACGCGCAGCGCTTTGCAAAGCCGCGCGATGTACGGTATCTGCAGCGTCAGATCGTCGGGCATTGCGGTGCGGGTGGCTTTGTACCCTTCAAAGGCGTCGTGACGGAACGTGCGTTCCGGCCCATCGAATGCTACGCCGAGGTAATCCGGTTTCTCGGAGGTGATCAGCTTGCGCAGCATCATGGTGAAGCCGTAGATCGCATTCGTGGGAAGCCCGCGTGAATTTGATAGGCTAGGGAGCGCGTAATAGGCGCGATAAATCTGCGACATCCCGTCGACCAGGAACAGCCGCTTCTTGTCGGAGTGGGGCATAGCGGCATGCTACGGGCCGGGATTTTGGGGTGTCAAGAAACGGTGGTATTAGACTTTGGCTTTGGTTGCGGTGAAGGGCGGCGCTGTGTTAGTGATAATTGCCGTTCGCCGATTCGTAAAGTAGAATCACGCCGGCGTTTAAAGCATCCTCACAAGCAATTCTCCGCTGGAAGCGTGGCATGGTGACTCCAGCAGCAAAGCCCATTCGAATACTCCTGGTAGACGATCACGTCGTCGTTCGAGCCGGGTTGCGCTTGATCATTCAAAGCCGAGCGGGCATGGCGATCGTGGGAGAGGCCGGAAACCGGAATGACGCCTTGGCGCTCGCTGCTTCAGAACAACCCGATATCGTCTTGCTCGATCTTGATCTTGGTGGGGATAGCGGCGTGTCGTTGATCGCTGAGCTGATTGCTGCTGCAGCCGAAGCCAGAATAATCATTCTGACCGGCCTGCGCGATCCCGCCGCGCACCAAAAGTCCGTATTGCTCGGAGCGATGGGGATTGTGAAGAAGGAAAAAGCTGCTGAGGTGCTAATCTCGGCGATCGAGCGAGTATACGCCGGCGAGGCATGGCTCGATCCCTCTTTGATGGCCGGTGTGCTCACCGAGATGGCCCGTTCAACCAAGGGCAAGAAGACCGACCTCGAAGCAGACAAGATCGCGGCTCTCACAAACCGCGAACGTGAGGTGATCGCCCTGATTGGCGAAGGGATCAAGAACAAGGAGATAGCGGCCCGCTTGTTCATCAGCGAGACAACGGTCCGTCATCACCTCACGTCGATCTTCGATAAGCTCGGAGTCGCCGATCGGGTCGAATTGCTGATCTACGCCTATCGGCACGGGCTAGCGAGCCCGCCTCGATAGGATGAGTTCGTAGTCCCGCCTTCAGTCAGGCGGAAGTTCGTAACCAGGCATCGTCATGGTTGCAAATTACTAACTTCCGCCTGACTGACTGAAGGAAGGCCGAAGTACGAGCCCCTAGATACACAGGAGGAAGCCCGTGTTAAAAGAATTCAAAGAGTTTGTGATGCGCGGAAATGGTATCGATCTCGGTATCGGAATCAA
>CAZOOE010000086.1:0-16319 GCA_964581275.1 uncultured Clostridia bacterium | reverse complement strand
CGACCATGCGGGAAACGCGAAGCAGCAGTTGCTGAATCGCGCCGACGTCCGCGGGCCTGCTCTATGGATGGGGCGTGTTCACGACGCTACGTATCTACGAAGGAAAAGCCTTCGCATTCGATCTTCATTTCAAGCGTCTTATGGCTCACGGTGAAAGGGCCCATATTTCGTCGGCCCTCGACTTGAAACAGGCTCGGCTCGCCATCGAAGAACTAATTGTTGCGAACGCGGTAGAGCAGGGAAGGGCGAGACTCACGCTGCTCAGAAGGGATGCCGGCTCGTGGAGTGTCGAACCCGGTCGGGGAACCGAGCTTCTGATGTTCACTTCTTCAGATGCTCCTGGTGCTCGCTCTGACTTGACGCTCACTCTATCGCCTTATCGCGTCCTATCGACGGCGCTGTTGGCTGGCGTCAAGCAAACCGCAATGCTCGAAAACCTGTTTGCTTTGAAAGAGGCGCGATCGCGGGACTTCAACGAAGCAGTGCTGCTGAATGAACGCGGCGAGATTGTATCGGCAGCGGCCGCAAATATTTTCTGGGTGCAAGGCGACGAAGTGTTTACACCCTCGCTCGCGACTGGATGTGTTGCAGGGATCACCCGCCACTTCATTCACGAGATCGCTGTACGCTGGAAGCTTCATCTGGTGGAAGGAAGCTTTCCAGTCCAGAGATTGCTTGACGCCAGAGAGGTCTTTCTAACTTCAACTGCGCGTGAGGTGACCATCGTGTCGAGCTTTGACGCCAAGCAGTACAATAATAAGCAGGCGAGCATCGCCAGGCTCATCAGCCGCGAATTTCAAAGAACGGTGCGCGATGCTGAGATCGGAGCATAACCCGGATACCAGTTCTTGGGAGGGCGATAGTTGCAGATCAACGATTCAGATGTCATAGAACGGATTCTCGGCGAGACTAAAACGATCGCGGTTGTCGGTCTTTCATCCGACCCGAGTCGCCCAAGCAACAATGTGTCTCGCTACATGCAATCGCACGGGTATCGAATCATACCGGTTAACCCGAACGAGACCAGCGTGCTCGGCGAGAAGGCTTATGCGCGGCTCGAGGATGTGCCCGAGAAGTTTGAGCTTGTCGACATCTTTCGACGGAGTGACGAGGCGGGCGCCCACGTCGATGAGGCGATCCGCATGGGCACCCGAGGCGTGTGGCTCCAAGAGGGTGTGATCGATGAATGGGCGGCACGCCGCGCGCTTGAAGCTGGGCTTGATGTGGTGATGGACCGATGCATTCTAAAGGAGCACCTTAAACTGCGGTCTCAGTGAAGCCGATCTGCCTGCACAGTGAATGAAACCGTCGTAAGAGTCTCTCCTCGTTGAAACTGAGTCCACACCCGGTAGTTGCCCGGCTTAGGTAAGAACGCGTTGAAAGTTGCATCGGGACCGCCTCGCAGCTTCGCCTTGTCGGGCGTGTCTGGAACAACCTCCTCGGGATGCGAATGAACATAGTCAGACTGATCCTCGCTGAGAATCAGAGTGTGTCCCCACGCGCCGAGGTAGGGAACAAGATCGCGGATGGGCTGACCGCTCGTTGCATCGGTCAGGTGGAATTTGAGCACGACACGTTGGCCGGCGATTATGTCCTGAGGTTCCAGCTTTAGATCGATCTTCATGCCGTCGACAATCTTGCTGAGCATCGCGTCAGGCGTAAGCCGGGGTTGACCCGCGAGGAGGTCCCTGGTGTAGCCGGCGGTTGTGAGGTTTTGCTGCAAGACTTGGGGCGCTCCGTCGCGCGGATAAAAGTCCGAATAGATTTTGTAGTTGCCTGCTTTCGGCAGAACTGTCTCGATTGTAAAGCTGCCATCCCGCTCGAGCGTCGGGTGTATGTGCTGGAACTCGGTCATATCCTGGCTGACGATGAATAGATGAAAGAGCTTATCGTGCGTGACATAGAACTCTTTCACTGGTTCGCTCGACTTGGGATTGTATATGGAGAAGCGCAGACGGATCTTCTCGTTAGGTTTTGGTGCCTTCGGCGAGCAATCAAACCTCAGATTGAAATCATCAACGATGGCCGGGGTCACTGGCACCAATGTCATCTCGCACTTGGGGCATATGCCCGGCGCGTTTGTTCGAATCTCGGGGTGCATGGTGCAGGTATACTCGTCTGCTTGTTGCACGACCTCAAGCGTGCGCGAGCCCGGGGCTAGGGTCTGATTGGCGGCGCCGTTAGGATCGGGACTCGCGAGGGGCTTCTGTGCCACAAGCTTCATTCCGCACTTAGGGCACTTGCCGGGCTTCGATGATTGAACCTCCGGGTGCATTGTGCACGAATAGACAGTGCTCTCCTGATAGCCCGACGTAGTCCGGTCTGATAGCAGCGGTGCAACAAGAAACGAAATTAATAGGATGGTCAGGATTCGCAAAGCAATAACTACCTCCAGGCCTCAACGGATCCACTGAGCGCTGTTGACTGTTTTGTCGATGCCCTCCTCGAGCTTCTTAAGCTCGGCCAGCACCTCGACCCCCCAGCATCCGTAATAATGTCTCACTGTCTTTGACTTCCCGTCGATTCGGATCGAGGTGATGGCCGAAGGGTGATCGGTGACCAACTGTTTGCAGCCATCCCCGGGTCCCTCGTATTTGTCCCTCAGTTCAAAGTAATTGATGTCCTCGAATGCGGCTATTATCTCCCGAAGTTGTTCCTGCGAGACCGTGGATTTCGCCTTCCCGACCTTCTTAACGAACCGGCGCCCGTCAAATATGACATTGCCGTCGGCGGATATTGTTATCTTGTAATCCGGGCACGTGCCAAAGCATTCGGTCCTCTCGAGGGTGATAACTGTGTCAGTCGGAACGTCCTGCGAGCTAGCGTCGGCGATTTGACAGCGACGGGTTGCGGCCCCGTAGCCCAACAGCGACACGATGGCCATGAAAATGAGCAGTCGATTGACCGGAGAAGTAGTACGCATAACTGGAAACCTCGGTTTGAATTATAAGATGGCGGCGAGAGCAGACGCGAGCGGTTTGTAGTTAAGTAAGTATTTCCGTGTGAGGTTTGCGACTTGGCGCGTCCTAGCGTCTTTGCGAGAAACCCATCACTCGAATGCAGCGTTTCGCGCAAGGCGCAAAGTCTCGCCCAAGCCGCAAAGCCCAAACGTTAAGCTCGAAGTATCCCCGAGAGCTGCTACCACCGCTTTGGGGGCTTACAAAGCGATCGCGATCGTAAAGACGTTCGAGCCCAGATTATCCGAAGTGATGACCTGGACGGTGTTGTCTCCCGATCTCAGGCCAAGCTTTTTGACCTTGCCGATGAGCAGTATAGATGTATCCGAGTTCTCCGAAATTCGAAAGCTGCGATCCTCACCATTGATAAGGACGGTCGGAGAATCGCCGAAACCTTGGCCGTTGACGGTAAGTTGCTTCTTTCCATTGAACGACACTGAGGCAATTGACGGCCGGTCACTCGCGCCGCCCAATTCGAAAGCGCCACGACCATAGGTCGCCACCTGAATAACGCCGCTCGAGTTGGCCGCGAAGTCGTGTACCACCACCGGCGGCATTCCCCGATTAAACGAGCTCCAATCATCGCCTCGTGTGGTCGAGCGAAAAACCCCGACGTCGGTGCCCAGGTAAATAGTGTTGGAGTCAGCCGGATCGACCAACAAGGCGCTAGCCGGGACATCAGGGAGAGCGCCGCTTATGTCAGCCCACGACCCGCCCATATTAATCGTTCTGAAGACGTGGCCTGTCTTGAAGCCCGAAACCGTTAGGTAGGCAACCGACGAGTTCGAGGGATCAACTTTGATGCTTGTGATTGATCGATCCGGCAATCCGCCGGTGACATCTGCCCAGCTTCCCCCGCCATTCGTGCTTACCATCGCGCGACCCTGCGCTGAGCCGGTGTATATCACTCTCATATTGGACCGGGAGACTGCCAGAGCGGACAGGACATCCTGACCGACATCAGTGACTCCTTTTGTCAGATCCTGAAAGCCCGCAGGAGCGAACCATGAATTCCCCAGGTCCGTGCTGACGAAAAGCCTCCACGTCCCAAAGTAAAGCGTCGAGTCAACTCCATTACCGATGAACGGCGGATAGAATGCTATACGCGGTTTCTCAGAGAACTCGCCAAAGGTCCCATTATAAGCGACTTGAAGTTCAAGAGTCTGGCCGTCGTTGGCGACACGGAAAATATCGCCACGAATGTAAGTCATAAAGACCACGCTGGGATCGAGCGGATTGATGACCGCGCGGCCGCCGTCTCCGCTCAAAACCTCTTGCCACGTTGATTCTGCAAACCGTTGCTGTGTTCCATTGTCCTGCGTCCCCCCGTAGCTGATCGCCGGATTGGTTGGATGCAGAGCGATACCAATGAACTGAGTCAGTGTCAGCGTTGCGTTGAGCGAGCGAAAAGTGTCGCCGCCGTCTGTGGTCTTCGAGACACCTCCGTCGTTCCCGACGTAATACTCGGTCGGATTGGTCGGCGAGAATGCCAGCGCGTGTTGATCGGTGTGAGTGGCCGAGCCACCCGGCGCATATTGGAAACCTGAACCGATGTTGTAAAAATTGCGGGTAAGGTTGGTCCAACTATCGCCACCGTCGGTGCTTCTGAACACATCACGCGAACCGACATAGAGCGTGAGCGCGTCGCGGGGATCGACCGCCAGGTAGGTGTTGTAGCCCAGATTCCCTGTATCGACCTCGGCAAGGCTGCGGTCAGTCCAAGTTGCACCCGAGTCGGTGCTGACTCTCAAGTGGGCGTCAAGTGCGCCCCCCACAAACCCTCCAAAGTAGGCATAGATCGTGCGCGGGTTGGCAGGGCTCACCGCAACTGTGAAATCGCGGCGCTTGGTCAAATCATATTGTGCGCTGGTGAATACCTGTGCCCAGGTACTCCCGGCGTCGGTCGATCGGTAAAGCCCGAAAGGCGGGTCGACATCATTATCGATTCGGGACATGCCGGCGTAAACGACACGCGAATCGCCAGGATCGATCACTACATCGCGAGGCGCACCGGCCAGCATGCGATTCCAGTTGATCCCTCCGTCGACCGAAACATACACACCGCTCGAAGTGACCTTGCCGCCGGCTACACGTGAGTACTGCGCGACGTACAGTCGATTTGGATTCGCAGGATCGATCTCCAGCTTCGAGATTGAGCCGGGCGACGGAAGTGAGTTGTTGCTGACCTTCAGCCACGTTCTTCCTTCATCGGTTGATTTCAGGACGCCGCTTCCGAGGTAACCACCCTTGGTGTCTCCCATTCCGGCGTAGGCGAATGACGGGCTGCTCTTTGAGAAGGCGAGCGATCCCACCGCGAGGTCAACCTGATCGTCCGAGACCGGCACAAAGGTGTCCCCGCCGTCGCTCGAGCGCCATATCCCGCCGGTCGAGCTGCCTATCAGCACGAGGTTCGAGTTAGACGGCGAGACGGCGATCGAATTGACTCGCCCGCTGGTCAAACCCCAGAAAGGGTACCAGGCGGATACCGTGGGAGATGGCCCGATCCCTCGCCACGTCCGGGCGGCTTGTGGGACGACCAGGCTGTCGAGTTCATAGCGTGGTAGCGATTGCCAGGCTCTTAGCCGCGCGTCCGGCGGGATCTCATTCGAAGGATAAGTGCGTTGAAACGTGAACCAATCGCTCCGTCCGTCTACGTCTTCCTCGAGGCCTTGTCTCGATTCTGATTCTGATGGTCTCGAGAAAATCGACGACATGAGCCACAGTCTGGGAGTGTGCTGAAACAGGCTCTGAAAGCCGGTTGCAAGGCCTGGAGCAACGCGTCGAGTTCGTTCCTCCGAGTCGTGCTTGGTTGTGTCGGGCGACGAGAATGAGCGGAGCGCGGGAGATGATACCAGGAGCGCGCAAGACATCAACACGGGTGCCAGTCGCGTGGCGAGGGGATACAAAGACAAGAATCGAAATTTGGCTGGAAGTTGCTTCCCCATCCCACACCGTCCTGTTTCATCAGAAGTGGCGGCGAGTTTCACCACTGTGTGTGAGCATAAACTTCATGCGGGGGCACTTCAATCTAATCCTAGACTTCCGCGGATTCGACCGCTTGGGCCTGGGTGGTCGATTCCTTCATCCACCGCTGCATCTTCTCCATATCCTTCGCGACAGTGCGCGACCCGGCGTAGAGTACAACGGCCAGAAGCAGAGAAACCAGCGGGACGACATAAAATGCGCTGTGCAGGCCTTCAGCTCGGAATACTTCGGTCATTGCGTTCGCGCCAGCGGTAGCCATTGCTTTCTTGGCGTAGTGGTCGCTCAGCATGCCCAGGATTGATGTACCGAAGCTTCCACCGAGCACGTACATCGCGAAAAAGTACAGGGCCATCGCCGTCGCGCGCAGACCTGGCTCGACCACGTCCTGGATAGCCGCGTAGACTGTGGCGTAATAGACGTAGATCAGCATCCAACCGAAACCCATCAGCAGCATAAAGCCAACGAGATTGCCCCTGGGTCTGTCCAGCGCAAGGTAAACAAGCGGCGTCGAAACGAACAGCGCTGCTGATGCCAAGAGCATCCGCCCGTTGGCGCGCGTGCTGCGGAGCCGGTCGGCCGCCCATCCGCCTCCGAGGAGCCCCGCCACTCCCACCGCGCCGAGCACGACCGCCGCGATCGTATTAGCCTGCCTCAGATCCATGCCGTGATACCGGCCAAGAAAGGCAGGCAGGAATGCATTGACGGCGTAAGCGTTGAAGTTGTGCAGAGCGCCGGACAGGATGATCCACCAGATGGTCGGGATCCGCAGCACCCGCCAGTAAGGCGAGCCCTCCTGTTGGCGGCCAACGGTATGAAATTCCTCGGCGCCCCCGCGGTGCGGCTCGCGTATCTTGAGCGCCAGTCCCGCCAGAATCAAACCCGGGATGCAGGCGATGAAGAAGGTGATGCGCCAGCCGTACGTCTTGGCAATAATCCCGCTCGATAAGTTGCTGAGAAAAATCCCAATCGGCAGACCGAGCATGAAGATCGATATGGCGCGGGCCCGCTTCTGAGCGGGGAAGAAGTCACCGATCAACGAGTTCGCGGCCGGGGCACAACTTGCTTCGCCCACCCCGACACCCAGCCGCGCTGCGAACAGTGACCAATAACCCCAGGCGATCCCTGACGCAGCGGTGAACAAGCTCCACACCGTCACACCAATGCCGAGGATCTTTGTCCGCACCCATCGATCGGAGAGCCGGCCTAATGGGACACCCACTGCGGCGTAGAGGAGCACGAACGCGGTGTTGAGCCAGCCCAGCGCCGTGTCGTTCAGGTGCCACTCCATTCGGATAGGCTCGGTCACTGCCGCAAGGATCTGCCGGTCGAAGAAGTTCATCATGTTGATGCCGAACAGGACCCACAGCGCGTAAGTTGCTTTGCTTCGATTTGCCATTTGCAGTTGCCTTTTTTACAGAGGGGGTTGCCGCAAACTGCCGCCGTCTGCAATTCAGTAGCCCCGCAGCGTCGACCAATCAATGATGAGCCTCTCACCTGCCTTGAAAACTCGCCTTTCGTTTCTCTAGGAATGCCTTCACGCCTTCCATGAAATCCTCTGAGTGAAAGCACGCCCCCTGGTTCACAGCTTCAAACTCCAGCGCAGAAGCGAGGTCTGAGACCAGGCCGTGATTCAAACCTTCTTTGATCTTCCGGAGCGCGATTGGGGCGGCCATCGCCAGCCGCGCAGCCATCGCATTCACCGTGGTGTCGAGCTCGTCAAAAGGCACAACGCGATTTACCAGCCCAAGACCAAACGCGTCTTGCGCGCCGATGATGTCGCCGGTGGCCATCAGTTCGAAAGCCCTCGCATACCCCACTGCCCTGGGTAGGAAAAATGTCGAGCCGCCATCGGGCATCAGCCCGATCTTTACGAACACCTGTCCAAACTTCGCCTGATCGGACGCGATCAAAATGTCACAAGCGAGGGCGTAGTTGCAGCCTACACCCACTGCATGTCCATGAACGCGGGCGATAATCGGCTTGGGTAGGGTTCGCATCGCCAGGATAGTCGGGTTGGTGCGCTCGCGAAGCGCGGCGGTAACGTCGATGCTCTTGATGTCGCGCTCGGAGGTCGATTGCAGGTCGGCGCCCGCGCAGAAGGAGTCGCCGGCGCCGGTGATTATTACAACTTTGCTTTGGTCATCGGCCGAGCTCCGGATGGCGTCGTGCAACAAATCGACGGTCTCGGTGTCGACTGAGTTGCGACGTTCCGGCCGGTTGATTGTGATGCGCTTGACGCCGTCTTCGAGCGTAACCAGTAGCTTATCACTCGATGCCATGCTGCTGTTCCTTTCGCGATTGGATGTTGAGGTGAAGGCGGGCGTTATTCTCTATCAAAGCCTGAGCTTTTGCAAACCCACGGGACCCAGCCAGGTTCCGGCCAGGCCCGGTTCTCGGTAAAGATTAGTCACTTAGGAATTGCGCGGTGGCGGCGTGGACAGTTGTCTGCGCGTTGACTTAACATCGCATTGCAACATCGGCGATCACTCTCGGAAACTCGCGATTGAATACCGCGCAAGGAGCATCATCATGAAAAGAGCGCTTCTAGCCGTCATCACCTTGTCGTTTGTGCTTCCATTCGCTGCGCACTCCAAGACAACGCGCGCCGTCGACGAGGCAACCATCTACCGCGACGAATACGGAATCCCACACGTGTTCGCGCCGACGCTGGAATCGGCGTCCTTCGCAATCGGCTACGCTCAGGCCGAGGACCGGCTCGAGGAGTTGTTGAAGAACTACCGCCGCGCCAACGGGACCATGGCTGAGGCATTCGGACCGGACTCTTATCGCTCGGACTTGATCCAGCGAATCTGGCGTCACTCAGAAATCAGCCGCGAGAAATACAACGAAGTGAGCCCGAAGATGCGAGCGGCAATCGAAGCATATATAGACGGCGTAAAGACTTTCATGAGGGAGCACCCGGAACAAGTGCCAAAGTGGGCCCAAGAGATTCATCCGTGGGATGTGATCGCGTTAGGCCGCTACATAATCTGGGGCTGGCCCCTGGGCGAAGCTGGGGGCGACCTCCAGCGCGGAGGGATTCAGCCAGATCCCGCCGCTTATCGAGGATCGAACGAGATGCTGATCGCTCCAAACCGCACCTCAATGAACGCGCCGATCGCGGTGATCGATCCTCACTTGAGTTGGTACGGCGAATTCCGGTTCTACCAGATCAGAATCTACGCCGGTGATTACAACGTGTCAGGAGTCTCGATACTGGGTGTTCCGTTTCCGAGCCTCGGGCACAGTCGTTTTTGTTCGGTTGCAATGACAACCGGCGGACCCGATACGTCTGATATCTACGAAGAAGAGCTCAATCCGGCGAACCCACGCCAATACCGCTACGATGGTCAGTGGCGCGAGATTCGAATCCGTAAGGAAAAGATCGGGGTGAAGAAAGGCGACGCAATCGATTGGCAAGAAGTCGAAATCGAGTCTACTCATCATGGGCCGATTGTCGCGCACAAGGGCGGCAAGGCCTATTCCATGGCGATCTCTTATGCGAACGAAGTTGGCCTGACCGATCAAATCGACGAAATGATGACGGCGCGAAACCTCGACGAAATGAAGCGAGCGCTCGGGCATCTTCAATTGATGTCGCAGAACATTATGGTCGGGACCGTTCAGGGAGACATTTTCTATTTGCGCAACGGACGAGTGCCGATTCGCGCGAAGGGCGTTGATCCCAGCAAACCAATACCGGGCAACACATCGGCGACGGAATGGCAGGGCATTCATCCGATCAGCGATCTGGTTCAGATCACCAATCCGCCGACGGGCTACATGCACAATTGCAATGTCACTCCTTTCGGGATGATGAAGGATAGTCCTCTGGTACCGGAGAAGTACCTTTCGTACATCTACAACGCCAGCCGGACGGCCCCGCGGCATCAGCGAGCGGAGATGATGACCGACCTGCTGGACGGTGCAAACAAGGTGACGCTCGACGACGCGATCAACATCGCGTTTAGCCCGCAGGTCTATCACGCAGAGTTGTGGCAGGCGCGACTGAAAGGGGCATGGGCCAGGGTCATCGGTTCGCCGAACGCTTTAACCGCTACTGACGATGGAAACAAGAACGCCAGAGTAACCGCCGATGCGATCGAAGTCTTCGATCTGATCCAGAAGTGGAATCGAAAGAGCGATGCCGAATCGGAAGGTGCGCTGGCGTACTACGCATTCAAAAAAGGCCTCGGTCCGGAGGTCGGCAGGCAAGTTGAGGTGCCGGCTGACATTACCGATGAGCAAATAGTCGCGGCAGTCGGGAAAGCGAGTGAATGGTTGAAGTCGAACTTCGGCTCGCTGCGCGTAGCCTATGGCAAGTATTTTCGTGTTGGACGACAAGGGGGCGACCGGACCTTCCCGGTTGCTGGAGGCTCGCTGAACGGGGGCCCAAATAACGTGGGTATGGCGACGCCGCGAGCAATCAGCTTCAGTGCCGTCGGCAAGGAAATGGTGGGCGCCGGCGGCCAGACCTCCACTCAAATAGTAGTGATGACCAACCCGCCGAAGTCTTACACGATCATTCCGCTTGGCGAGAGCGATCACAAGGAAAGCGGCCACTGGGACGATCAAGCAGAAAAGCTGTTCAGCAAGAGCAAGGCCGCCCCGACGTTCTTCATGGATAGGACCGAGCTAATGAAGCACGTAACTTCAAAGAAGGTATTGAGGCGGACGTCAGCGAGTCAGGCCGCGAGATAAGAGGAGTAGATATATGGCAGGGCGCAGTTGGCTAACGTATTGACATCTTCCGATGAGCAACTTCACGATTCTCGAGCCGATGTCGACCGGCGACGTGATCGATCGCGCAGTCCGGCTGTACCGGCGCAACTTCGCGCCACTGGTGGGGATTACCGCGGTGCCGACAGTGATCGGCTACGTCGTATCGATTCTGTTTTGGAACGGCTATACGAGCCTGCTCACCGGGGCCACCAGTTCGCGAGGTTTGTCAGTCACCGGGGCTTGGATGCTCGCCCTTGGAGCGCTTGGCTACCCTTTCTGGCTGTACTCGTTGCTACTGACCGTATCGGGGCTTTCGCGCGTCATCGGCGATCACCTGATGTTGGGCGAGCCGATATCGTTTCGCAGATGCTCCGCTGCGGTAAGGCGGAGGCTCGGCGCGATCACGTTGATGGGTTTGCTTTCGATAGCGCTGCTGTTTGCAGCTTATATCGTGATCAGCATCGTGCTGTTCATTGTGTTTCTGGTCGGGGTGTTGATTGTCGGTGTGATAGCGGCGGCGAAACTGCCTCAGTGGTTGCTGACCACGTTATTTGCTGTCACGGTAATCGTCGCGGTCGCGGGCAGTCTCCTCCTGATTTGTGTGATCGTTGCTCGCATAGTATTTCTCCCACAAATAGTGATGATAGAGGGCCAGTCGGCGGCCACTGCGCTGGCCCGTGCGATAAGCCTGGGAAAAGGCAACTGGTATCGCGTTGGAGCCATCGCTCTCTTTACCTACTTCGTGTCATTTTCATTGCTTGCAGCGCTCGCGCTGCCAGTGTTGGTCGCGTTGTATTTCTCAGGCGCATTGACTACCGAGTTTTTCACCAGCCCGACCTGGAGCATTCTCTACACTTCCTTCGGGCAGCTCTCGAACTTGCTCAGCTTGCCGATCTGGATCGTGTCGTTTACGCTGCTCTACTTTGACAGCCGCGTTCGAAAGGAAGCTTACGACCTCGATCTCATCGCGCGAGAAATCAACCCAGGTTTTTTCTGGCAGCCACCCGAGCGGTCTCATGCCGGGCAGGGGCTGCGTGACTCCAAGCAAGCGATGAGTGAGACTTGCGGTACTTGCGGCGCAACGCTCTTACCGGGCGCGAGCTTTTGCATGAATTGCGGTAGCTTGACGGGATAGGATGTTTTGCGAGGATCGATGTCGAAGCTACTAATAACTTTGCCGCTGATGCTCTTGCTTGTCGTGGAAGCTGGGGCGGCGGCTCGCCTGCTCAATTATGAGAATCGAGTCGTGCGCGCCGCCGAACTGATCAAGCGAATCAAGACGGACCGAGAGTACAGCGACGACGGAATCGGCGACATCAAGGGGATGCTTCACCGATCCGAACCAATCGAGTACGAGGGTCGCGAGATACTGGTCGACAATGCCTGGCTGTACGTGTTGCTTGACTCCTACGCCGCCGAGAAGGATCCGCAGCAGCGTTTTGCCAAACTCGACGAAGCAGTCGGCCGATTGCGTGCTCTTGACGATCACCTGCGCCGCGCGGTGTCCGGCGAATCCGGCGAGGTCGCCAACCCGACCGACAAGATTCGCGAGATCTTGAGCCGTCCCGAGTATCAGCCCGAGCAAGAGACGGTGGTGGGGACCTTTGTGAAAAAGGTCATGCGGAAAATACGTTTCTTCGTCGGCGAAATCTATTCCGCGCTGACTCGCTTGCTGGAAAGGCTACTCGGCGCCAGCGCGTCCGGCAGCTGGATTCCGAACCTGGTGCTGCTCGGCGTGCTGGCGGCGGCGTTGGTCATTGCCGTGCATCTTGGGAGAAGAATTCGAAGGCCTCAGGTTAAACGCAAGAAGACGCGGCTGGTACTTGGGGAAGAGATTGGCGCGGACAGCACCTCTCGCGAGCTTGCCGAGGCGGGACTCGCCGCCGCTCGAGCCGGGGACTTCCGCACCGCGGTTCGAAAGCTCTACGTATCGCTGCTGTATGAACTGGGTGAGCGCAACCTTATCGAGCTTGAGGACAGTGCGACTAACCATGAGTACTTGAGCAGGGCTTCTCGGTTTAGCGGGCTGGCCGGGCCGATGCGTTATCTGACCGACCGCTTCGACTATGTTTGGTACGGAATGTTTCCATCATCGGAAGATGATTTCGCGGCGTACTTCGCCCGCTACGAGGAAGCGATGGAGCGAGCGCGAACGCTTGGTGAGCAGACCGCCGCTGCTTCGTAAGGCGCAAATCATTACCGGTACAGTAGCAGCGCGGCTCAATCAATGCCTGGCAAGGACCCAGCGCTCGCGACCTCCGGCAGTACACCGCTCGCGGTACCGGCTTGTTGCGCACGAAGGGCGGGTGTTAGACTGATTGCGTTTGGGGGTGCCAGGTTTCGACGGGGGTACTCCGAGGTGAAAGATGCATACCGCGGCCCATGCCCCGCGTTATCAAGCTTGGAAAAACACAATCGCGAATAGCGAACTAGCACTGGCTGCTTAAGGCAGCCACGCTTCGCTCGGCGTCGCCTGTGTGCCGGGAGGAAGCGTCACTTTAGCAGGCTGCCCCAAAGGACCCGTGCTCAGGGGGCTGGAGGGTAAGACCAATCTGGGCTAGCTTGCCGTGATGCTTCGTTGCTTCCGCGGTCACGGCCGGCGAATCAAGAGGAAGCAACTAAGTATGTAGGTTCTTTCGCTGAGGGCTTCCGGACGAGAGTTCGATTCTCTCCACCTCCATTGGAGATTGTGCGCGAAAGGCTTTAGAGACAAATCGGAGCGGACGTTCCCGTGAAAACAAAGGCGGGCCGTCCGCTCGTCGTTTTTGGCAGGGAATTTCTGATGACTGACCGGCCGGATGTCGCATCAAGACTCGCCCGACTGTTGCGCGACATAGAGGAACTCGAGAAAACCCGGACCGCCCTTTTGGAGCGGGTCGAAGGAACTCGATCCGGCCTACTCGCGACCGGCAATCGAACCGCTACGATTCATGCTTCCGTTGACTTGTTGTGCGATCACCTGACCGACGTTGTTAGTGCGGCGGCCGAGCTCTCGATGCTCGAGCAAGAGATTCAAACGGCCGACCGCAACCTCGACGAAGTGCAAAGGGAGGCCTCGGGGTTCGCCTTTGAATCGGACAGCTTGGAGCAGACGATCGATGAAGCAGCTGATGAGCTTGAGCGCCTGTCATCGATACTTGTAGAGCGCAAGGGTAAGCACTCAAAGGGACATTGACCATTGCCGATTGGAGATTGGCGATTGTCGTCCTTCAAGTCGGCAATTGGCAACCGACAATCTGAAACCATGGGAGAATCGGCAATCGGCAATCGGCAATTCGCGATCGGGAGTCCACAATCCGAGGCTCCCGTTGGAGTTTTCGATTCGGGTGTCGGCGGCCTCACGGTGTTTCGCGCGGTTGAGCGCCGGCTTCCAAACGAGAGCCTGGTCTACCTCGGCGATACGGCGCGGATTCCTTACGGCGTTCGTTCGGCCGCGACGGTTGAGCGGTACGCTCTCGAGTGCGCCACGTTTGTTCAGTCCAAGGGCGTGAAGGCGATTGTGATCGCCTGCAACACCGCATCGGCGCTTGCGGCAAACTATCTGCGAAGCAGGTGTGCAGTTCCGGTGATCGGGGTAATTCGTCCGGGATCGCGCGCGGCAGTCGAACGGACTCGGAACGGTCGCATAGGTGTCATCGCGACCGAAGCGACGGTCGCAAGTGGAGCGTACGAACGCGCGATGCTGGCAATCCAAAGCGGGCTCGAAGTGACTTCTCGCGCGTGTCCATTGTTTGTTCCGCTTGCCGAGGAGGGCTGGTTGAATCATCCGGTTACGTTCCAGGTTGCCGAAGAGTACCTGGCGGTACTTCGTGAGAGCCGCGTTGACACCCTGGTTCTGGGCTGCACGCATTACCCAATACTCCGCCCAGTGATCGAACGAACCCTCGGAGATCAGATTTGCTATGTGGATTCCGGAGAGGCGGTGGCGGAAACGCTTGCTCAGTTGCTTGATGAACAGGGACTCGTTAGCCGAAGCGGAGTGTTGCGCACTGAAGAGTTTTACGTCACCGATTCCGCGGCACGATTTCGCCGCGTTGCGGAATTGTTCTTAGGCAGGCAGCTCGAATCAGTCGAGACCGTGGAGCTGGGTATTGTCTGATGAGCCATAAGAGATCCGGTGGGCGTGCCCACAACCAAATGAGAGAGGTTAGAATCACGCCGGGGTTCACCCGTTACGCCGAGGGCTCTGTGCTTATCGAGATGGGCGCAACGCGAGTGATTTGCACCGCCTCGATTGACGACCGCGTCCCTCTGTTCAAGCGCGGGAGAGGCGAGGGGTGGGTTACTGCGGAGTACTCGATGTTGCCACGCGCCACCGAGACTCGCACTCAACGCGAGGCAGGCCGGGCTCAGCTCTCCGGACGAACGCAAGAGATACAACGGCTGATCGGGCGCTCGCTTCGCGCGGTCGTCCAGACCAACCGATTGGGCGAGCGGACCATCTACCTCGACTGCGATGTGATACAGGCTGACGGAGGAACCCGAACAGCTTCGATCACCGGCGCATTCGTGGCGCTGGTTCTGGCGCTCCGCAAGCTCTACAACGACGGCAAGCTTGCTGCGCCGCTGCCGATTACTGACTATGTGGCCGCAGTTTCCGTGGGAGTAATCAGCGGAGAAGCGCTGCTGGATCTCGACTACAACGAGGATTCGCGAGCGGAGGTTGATATGAACATCGTTCGCACAGGCTCTGGACACTACATCGAGATTCAAGGGACCGCCGAAACCAGACCATTTACCCACGATCAAATGAATCTCATGACCGACCTGGCAAGTAGCGGGATCGAACGCCTCATAGAGGAGCAGCGCAAGGTGCTTGGCGATTTGGGCTGAGGCAATCCCGTTCCGGTTCGGAGTTTGGAGTTCGCGCTCAGGCCTCGAGTCCCCATTGGTATGTTCCGCAGGGAACCGCGTAACGACGTAACCGGTTCCAGGTTGAAAGAACACTGAACTCCTACCGCTGAACCCTAAACCCTGGACCCAAAACCTCCTGAAGTTGTGGTAAACTTTCTACGTAACTCAGTCGCAAACCAGCGTGATCAACGGTCGGTTGGAGGCATTAAATGAAGTACAAAGTTGGTTTTCTCGTGACCCTGGTTCTATTGGCTGGACATGGGTCAGCCGCTGTCGCACAGAACGGTCAGGAGTTCAAGGATCCTGCAGGGCAGTATAAGCTGACGCTGATTGGTGACTGGAAGGCGGTTTCCTATAACGACGCGGTGGGCCGTCCAAAGACCGAATTCGTATACCGAGACCGCAGCGAAGGGTTGCTTAAGATAACCAGAGAAACGCTCCCCGGGGCCCTCTCTGACTTCGTCCGTCAGGAAGAAGAGAACCTCAAGATATACCGCTCCGGCTTTGAGGGTTCAGCGAGCGAACCGTTCGGTGGCGGCGCGCTGATTGGTATTCGGTTGTCATTTTTCAGCACTGAAGGCAACCGAAAGATGGCGAACACCTATTACTACCTTCAAGACAAGAACGCTGTGTGGGTTCTGCGTTTCACGGGGAAGCGGGGAGCGTTGGACACGGCGCGCAATCTCACCGACCAGATGGCGCGAAGCATCAAGACACTCTAGCCCATGTAGCGCGCGTCGTTTAACAACCCCAGTTTAACCCAGCCTCAGCCACTCCGCCGAACGCCTGTCTCGGGCACGA
>CAZOOE010000085.1:10008-16365 GCA_964581275.1 uncultured Clostridia bacterium | reverse complement strand
GAATCGCTCGAGCCACATGCCCACGCCTACAACGAGTGATAAGAGCCACAGGCTCAGCACGCTGTGGCGGATGCGTCGAATCCAGAGTATTTGTGGCACAACTACGTTGCAGGCGATTAGGGTCCAGTATACCGGTGCGTATGGCCCTTTGAAGCGATTCAAGATCATATACCGCTCGTAGACGCTTCCTGAGTACCAGGCCATGAACGTTTCCATCATGTACCCGTAGGCGACGATCAACCCGGTAGCGAGCATGATCTTCGACATGTTCCGCAAGTGCCGCATCGTAATGAAGTCTTCCAGCCCGTAGAACTTTCTGAGCGGTATCGACAGCGTCAGCACCATCGCGAAACCGGCATAGATCGCTCCAGCAACGAAGTAGGGCGGGAAAATGGTTGCGTGCCAGCCTGGGACTATGCCTACCGAGAAGTCGAAGCTCACCACCGTGTGCACCGAGATAACCAATGGGGTCGCCAACGCCGCCAGTAGCGCATACGTTGTTTCATAGCGATGCCAATGCCGAGCCGAACCTCTCCAGCCCATCGCCAGCATTCCATAGATGATCTTCGCGGTTCGTCTCTTCGCGCGATCGCGCAGAGTCGCAAGATCAGGAATCAACCCGACGAACCAGAACAACGCCGACACGCTCGCGTAGGTCGATACCGCGAACACGTCCCAGATCAGTGGACTGCGGAACTGAGGCCAGACCCCCATCGTGTTTGGATATGGAAACAGCCAGTAGGCGAGCCAGGGCCGCCCGGTGTGCAACAAAGGAAACAAACCGGCGCACGCAACCGCAAACAAGGTCATCGCTTCTGCGAACCGGTTGATCGAGGTCCGCCATTGCTGACGCAATAGAAAAAGAATCGCAGAGATCAGCGTCCCAGCGTGTCCGATGCCAATCCACCACACGAAGTTGATGATGTCGAACGCCCATCCAACCGGAATGTTGTTGCCCCAAATCCCGATGCCGGTAACCACCAGATACCCGATCGTGTAAAACAACCCGAGGGTGATGGTAAACGATATACCGGCGCCGATGAACCAACCCATCGGCGTTCGCCTGGTCAGCGCGATCGAGCTGATCTTGTCCGTGACCGACGCAAACGTCTGGCCCGCGCCGATCACCGCCGGCGGAGTGATGGTTGAGTCACTCACAGAGTCTTGAGTGTGCCCGCTCATCGGCTAAGCGCTCTCCAATTCGGGATTCCGGTTTCGCACCGCACCCAAGTAAGTCGTGCGTGGTTTGGTGTTGAGCTCGCCGAGCAAGCTGTAGTTGCGCTCCTCAGCCTTCAACTTTGCGACGCGGCTTGCGGGATCGTTGATGTTGCCGAAGACGATTGCTTCGGTCGGGCATGCCTGCGCACATGCTGGAACTATCTCACCGTCGCGAACCTTTCGATCCTCTTTCTCCGAGTCGATCTTGGCTTTCTGAATTCGTTGCACGCAGTAGGTGCACTTCTCCATAACCCCGCGGCTCCGCACCGAGACATCGGGGTTGCGCATCATCTTTAAGCTGGCTGTGTAGAAATCCTGATAAAGGAGAAAGTTGAACCTGCGAACCTTATATGGACAATTGTTCGAACAATACCGCGTGCCTACGCAGCGGTTATAGGTCATGTCGTTCAGGCCTTCGGCGCTGTGAGCAGTGGCCGCGACTGGACACACCAACTCGCAGGGCGCGTTTTCGCATTGCTGGCACGGAACCGGCTGGAAATATGTCTCTGGATTCTTCTCACCGCCCTTGTAGTAGGCGTCAACTCGAAGCCAGTGCATTTCGCGGCTGCGAGCCACTTGTTCCTTGCCGACGACCGGGATGTTGTTCTCGGCGACGCACGCGACCACGCAGGCAGTGCACCCGATACACGAGTTCAAGTCAATGGCCATCCCCCAGGCGTAGCCTTCATAAGCATAGCGGTCGTACAGTGATTGCTCGTGGCTCGGCGACTCGGTCGCTGTTTTGGGCGCGAGGCTCGGGTGCTTCTCGTAATCTTGGAGTGTGCCCGACCGAAGGATATCTCGCTCGCCGACTTCTGACGCGTCGATCAGGTGGTGAGACTGAGTGGTAGCTAATGAATAGGTCCCGCCGATCTTCGAGATCCGCAGATCCGCGCCGAACCAGGGTGCGTCAGAGGTGCGAATCGCGTATGCGTTGAAGCCCGCCCTTGTTCCAACTCTACCCGAAACCGTTCGACCATAGCCCAGGTGAACCGTCACAACGCCGTCGGGTTGTCCTGGCTGGATGAAGACCGGAGCGATCACTGTGCGATCCTTGTATAGGAGCTCGATTCGATCGGCGAGGATCTCGCCGCCGATGCTGCCCATCCGGTTCGTCGAGAGGTCGCTGACCCTCTTGCCGAGATCAAGGTTGGCCGCGGTGGTCGGACTCACGATCGCAGCGTTGTCCCAGGTGAGCTTGCTCAAGGGCTTTGGTAATTCCTGGAGCCAGCCGTTGTTCGAGAAACGTCCGTCGTGAATCGTCGGATCAGGCCTGAAGACGATCTCCAGCCCGGAGCCGACACTCGAGGGCGCGGGAATGTTCAACGTAGCGGAGTCGCCAGGCGCCGTCCGCGTCAATGGCAGCGAAACGTTCTTCGGTGGCAACGCTGTGTTGGCAACAAAACCATCGTGAAGTGACTTACGCCAGAACTGCTCAAAACCCGGCGCCGTCTGTGATTGAGCGCTGCTCGGTGCAGGCTCTGCTGTAGAGCCCTCTCTGCCCGTGGCACTTTGCGCGGCGCGCATCTTTACTGGAGGTTCCTGGCCACCGCCTGCAAATCTCGCCTTCCAGTAGTCGCGAACTATCTCGTAGCTCGAGCGCTCCGGTTCGTTCAAGAACGCCGCGAGCACTTCGTGTGCGGTCTTGCCTGAATAGAGCGGCGCGATGAGCGGCTGAATAAAAGACACCGTTCCGTCGTAGGCACGCGCGTCGCTCCACGATTCGAGATAGTGTGCTTCGGGAATGTGCCATTGGCAAATCTCGGAGGTCTCATCCTTGTAGAGACTCAGATGAATTTTAAGCGGAACCTTTCGAATCCCCGCAATGAAGTCCAGATCTGCGGGCGCATTGTAAACGGGGTTACCGCCCAGTATGAGCAGCACATCTACCTTACCCGCGTTCACATCAGAGACAAGCTCTCGAAGCGAAGCATTGCCGTCAACAGGATTCGCTTCAACCGGATCGGTGTAGACGAGGGTTTTCCCGATGTTGCCGAGCATATAGTTCATCGAGTGCGCAAGCTCGTGGACCCGGGGTGGCTGTGATTCCCCCGCGATCACGATGCTCGATCCGCGATGCTCGCGAAGATCCTTGGTTATCGCGATCAGCCACTTCGCCTCATGCTGTGCCGCTAAGGAGTCAATCTGTTCCGCCTGAACATCCGCTACCGCTTTTGTTAAGCGCCGTGCAAAGCCTTCGATCTCCACTGGCCTCAACGGCAAACGATGATCGGCCACCGACCCGGTGTTGGTCACCGTGCTCTCGACGACATACAGCCGATTCATCTCGTGCTTGCCTTCGGTTAACCGCCGCTTGGCCGCAAAGTCGCGCGCGTATCGCAGGCTCGCGGGACCGCACGCCAGGAAATCCGAGTCGAGTGAAAGCACGACGTCAGCTTTCTCGAAATGGTAGATCGTGTTCGCGTACTGACCGAAGGCGAGCTTCGAGCCCTCTCGCGCAGAGTCGCGACCCGCGGGGTCGTACTGATGCCACTTCGCGGTTGGCAGCGCTGCGAGCAGGGTATTGATTTGATTCGCAAGCGTTGGAGAGGTGACGGTCTCGGTGAGAATGCGCAGTCCACCCTTCGCAGGTTGCTGTGGCGAAGCGGTTCGTTGCGCGGTCACAACGGGACCGACTGCGCCGAGAAATGCGGGCCAGGTCACGATCTCCCCGAGATAGGTCAGCGTCTGAGAACGGTCGGGATCGTACAGGCCCAAGATCGAGGCCTGCGAGAATACGTCGGTCGCGCCGAGGCTTGCCGGATGATCCTTGTTGCCTTCAATCTTGGTTGGCCTGCCCTCGTGGCTTTCAACAATCAGCCCCGTGGCGAAACCATCCAGCGGCATCGCGGTGGCAAAGAACACCGGCTTGCCCGGAACCAGCTCTTCGGGCTGTCTAACATACGGCGCGATGTATTCGGCCGGTTGCCGCGTACAAGCTGTGAGTCCCGCGAGCGCAAACGACGCCGCCATCAGTTTGAGAAACCTGCGACGGCCAACCGGATCGTTCCACTCGCTCGCCTGCTCCGGAAACTCTCGATAAAGCAGATCCTTAAACTCGTCTGTGTCGGCCAGCTCTTCAAGGCTGCGCCAGTATTGTTTTCCAGAAGATCGAGGATCGAGGATCGAGGATTGAGGATTTAGGTTCGAAGATTGAGGGTCGAGGATTGAGGATTGAGAATCGAGGATTGAGGATTGAGGGTCGAGGATTGAGGATTGAGAATCGAGGATTGAGGATTGAGAATCGAGGATCGAAGATTGAGGGTCGAGGATCGAAGATTGAGGGTTGCACGTAGTCCCCGAGTCTGCCAATCTCTCGGTACGCTTTAGTTGAATGAGCTGAGTCATCGGTTCCCCGCTATCCTCTATCTTCCATTCTCGATCCTCTATCTTCCATTCTCGATCCTCTATCCTCCATCCCCCATCTCCCAACCTCTATCTATGACACGTGCTGCAACTCGTCAACACCCCGGTGTTCTGAATGTTGTATTCAGCCTTCAGCTTCGGGCCTTCGACATCTTGATGCCACTGCCGATCAGGGCTCCGATCCCACTCTGCCGGCGGCCATTCCATTTTGAAGACTTGATCCCGTGGCCGAATAAATTGCTCGGGCTGGCGATGACATTGGAGGCACCACTCCATCTGAAGCGACGCGGCCTGATAGGTAAGCGGCATCAGATCGACTCGTCCGTGACAAGTCGAGCACCCTACGCCTTTGTTTACATGGATGCTGTGATTGAAGTAGACAAAATCGGGCAGATCGTATACGCGGGTCCACTTGATGGGTTTGCCGCTGCGCCAACTCTCGCGGACCGGTTCCAGGTAAGGGCTGTCCGCCCAGATCTGGGAGTGGCAATTCATACACGTCTTAGTCGGCGGGATCCCGGCAAACGCAAGCTTCTCAACGGTGGTATGACAGTAGCGGCAGTCAATCCCGTCATCGCCGACGTGGTGCTTGTGGCTGAACTGAACAGGCTGTTCGCGCGGGAAGAACGCCTGGGTGTAATACGAGGACCGGTTGAACTCGAGCAGCATCCAGATGGTTATCCCAATGAAGAAGACAGCTCCGAAGATAGTGACCTTCGAAATGAAGTTGGTGCTTCGATTGAAGATCTGCCCCATCGTTTCCCAACCTAGCAGGACCTGGAAACAACACATCCGAACAACGTACCACCGAATGGACACGCTGATTGCAATAATGATTTGCTTTGGGTGCAGGGATTGGGGGGAGAGTTGACTCGCGCGAGCCAATTGTGCGCGGCTGCACCGAATTCGATTAGGAAATGTCCCCTCGCCTTGTTCACGATTGCCCGGCCGTAACAGCGCCAAACTGCCAATGCGCGGATCGTTTCAGCGTCTTAGGTTTGAACACCTGGCGGCTTAAATTGATGGTGTAACCGAATGTGCATCTCCATGCAAGTCGCGCCAAGGTGACTGATCATGCTGACTACATCAACGGGGACTTATTCAAACATTCAATTCCAGAAAGGTCAAACTCTATTCCAAGAACAGCAGGCGTGATAGGAAAAGAAGTGACCGGTTGAATCAATCCGATGCATCCACTGACTGTCAGTAGGGTACGAAGATTGTCCAGATGAACCGTGCCTAGCTTGACGGAGTATAGGACTAGCACTTTCTCCGGTACACTCCACTAGAAACGAACGAGTGCCCCAACCTGGTCCCAGGTGATGCTCGGTTGTCGTCAAGACTCGATCGCGCAAACGATTTTCGTACGGCGAAAGCTCCAAATCCGAGCGTCCGATTCTGGAAAAGTCAAAGAGGATTCGATAGACTGCAGGCACTCAAGAGGTCAGAAATCGAGTCACCAGGAGAGCAAGATGAATCTCAGAAGTCTCACCAAAGCCAGGCTCAACCGAAAAATATTTGCTGCTGCGCTTGCGGGAGGGATCTTGTGCGCGTTGGTCCCGCGCATCGCCGCTGAAGCATCATCGACTCCTGATGAATGGGATGAAGTCTTCGACACCGCTCGAGCGGTGCTCGCAAGAATGCCGGATTCGGGCAGGATCGACACTCTCAAGGACTCGGGGTTGCGCGACGCGGTGCCCCGTCCGTATCGGGCATTGAAGGCCTGCGCCAAAATGAACAAGCGTCAGTGGAGCCACCAGAAGCAGAGCTATG
>CAZOOE010000085.1:0-9998 GCA_964581275.1 uncultured Clostridia bacterium | reverse complement strand
GCGAGCTCGCCCTGAGCCCTGCGGGCGGCCGAGAGGGGTTGCGCGAGGCGTTGCACCGTGCGTATCGGGCATTGAAGGCGTGCGCCAAAGTGAACAAGGGTCAGTCGAGCTCCCAGAAGCGAGCGTTCGTCGCTGAGTTCGAGGCCGCTTTCAAGGCGGTACTAACCGAAGCTGAGCGAGGGGAGTTTCGCGATTGTTCGTCGGCATGCGTTACCGACGGATCAAAATGTGAGAGGGAGTGTCAGGATGGGAAGAAAAAAGTGTGTGGCTGCAAGATGACCCAGTTCGGATGTGTTATGAAATGCCTCTTCGGCTGACGGCGATCGCGCGTCGGTGGTATTGGTCAGCATATGGAGTTCGGTGGCGTGTCGTTTTGAGACCAGGCTCTGAGGCTCCCTCGTGTTTCGTTGCGGCGATTAAGCGGCCTGTGTATACTCAAGCTCGAAGATTTGATGTTTGCCGCTATGGTGTAAGTGGTTAACACGCCGCCCTCTCAAGGCGGAGACTACGGGTTCGAGTCCCGTTAGCGGTACTCTTCCTTTCAACAATCACAAGCGGTTAGCGTATGAACCTGAGCGTTTGCGTTCCGGTCGCCGAAAGTAACGCTAACTCCCTCAGTCGTTATAAAATTCAGCCGGAACAAATTTAAAGGTAATGGAAGCGTCCCGGGGGTAGATCCATGATGGTTGTTGAAAACTCTTGGCGGACAGTAGAAGCTGGATCGATATCGAGCGCGGCGGCGTGGACAGGCTTTGGCATGGTCCCATTCGAAAGTACAGTGACAAGGCCAAAAACCAGAAGTCTGCATGACAATCACCTGACACGATTTGCTGGTCGTCTGATTTGAGACATTTGAAATTTCATAAGATCTCTCCTTCGCAGGCCGCTAGCGTCAGACAACTAAGCCCGCTCTTCGCGGCAGCACCGGGGAACCGCTGAAACGAGTGGCTAATACTTCAGTCGGGTCTTGGGCGCTTAGGTCTACCTTAATAAAGACGGAACGTCATCGCGATCCAATTCAATTCGAGGTGGCCTGCACGAAGATGTCGAGTTGATGGATGATTCATTTGCATCTGACCGGTTCTTGAGACCAGCTTGGATACGCGAGCCCTGAAGGAACAAACAGTTTGAGGACTCTTACCTTCAGGTCTCGACGGACTAGCAAAGGCCGGCGGCGGTCGTTTCTCCGTTCAACTCAAGCTAGTCACGGACTTGGTCGCGCTCTCAGCCTGGATAGATCGTCCCGGCCTCAACAAAACACAGCGGGTTTTGCCACTTGTCTTCTGCGTAGAACGATCGCTCGCCCCACGGCCGCACGCTGATGCCGCCGCCTTTGACGCCGTGCACGTCCTCTCGCGAAAGGCACCCGAGCGCCTTCGCGCGCTCGAACACAGCGTCGAGGTCGTTGACCGTGAAATACAAGGCCTTCGCCGCCGGGTGCGGTTTTCCAACCGACGATACGTCGACCACCTGCAGCGTCACCGGTCCGCAGGTGAAGTAGCAGCGCGAGCCCGCCTGCTTTCGGCCCACCAGCCCGAACAACTTGCCGTAGAACTCAGCCGCCTGTTCGAGGTCTCCCACCTCGACGTTAATCCGAAACAGACTCGGCACGTCTGAGATGTCGCTCTTCTTTACCGCCTTTACAGCCGATTTGTGTGTTGACCTTTTCTTAACCGATTTTTTCGTCGTCGCCATCTCTTCCTCCGTCGTTTTTTGTCGTCAATGAGGGTCCTTCGAAAACCACGCCAGCCAATCCCGTACGAGATCCAAACGCCGGCGATCGATGTGGTAAACACGATTGCGCCCCTGCTGATCGTGATGGAGCAGCCCCGCCGACTCAAGTATCTGAATGTGCCGCGTGGTGGTGGGCCAGGCGTGCTCGAACACATCGGCGATCTCGCCGGCGGTCATCGATCCGCCCCCGAAGTTCAGAGTGAGCAGGATGCGACGTCGCGCCGGATGAGCGAGCGCGGTGAACACCGCCTCATACGCATCCATCCGACCCTTCGGCTCCCGCCCCGCCCTTTTGCCTCTAACCATGCGTAGCATATTTAGCACATCAGCTAAGTATTGTCCAGGATATTTAGCGTGCAGGCTAAATATAGAGATCCCGGGCATCCTGAAGTCTAACGCCCACGGAGGGGACGCCCCTACAGGTACGTACCCTTAAGGGTGACTGAGTGCTGGTTCACCACGGAAACTGGAAATAGTGATGAGAGACAAAGAACGCAGTCGCTCCGCCGATGATCGTGAGGCACACCGCGAGCGACTGCCAATGACGATTGTCTTTTCGCAGAGCTCCCACGGCGATCACACTCACTACAAAACCCCATCCGTAGCATAGTGGGCTTGCTCCTAACCGATCAATCCACCAGGCGTTCCCTACGTTGTAACAGACGCAGTGCGGCGCAAGCGGCACCAACGACATTACCCCAATCGCCGCGAGCCATGCCTGTTTGCCAACAAAGAAGTGGACCGCACACACCGCGGCGATCAGCGGTATCCATGCTAGCTTTACGAAAGCGCAGAACGGCGAGCAACCCTGCAAGCTTAACCCCATGCAGTCGAGCGAGGACGCCAGAAAACCGAGCGGAATCGCGGTCAGCAACAACGCCCGCTCTTTGGTTTGTCGATCGGTCGCCGTCTCAGTCGCCGCCCGGCCAAGACTATTTCCGATGCCCACCCCGAGTGCGACAATAACCAGCGGCCAGAACGGGGCCGCCAACCACCACTTCATTCCTTTCGAAAAATCAATCGCAAATCGAATCAGCAGAACTGCTGATATGACCAGCCCCACTCGAAGCAACCATTGTTGAAGTCTGTCAGTGCCCACTATAATCTCGGCGCGAGAACGGAATCGGCCACGGATGACAGGGATTCCGCCGGATCCACACTGATCAATCCGAGCCCATCCGTCCAATCATATGATCCGTGGTCTATTCGAGATTGGCCAGCAAAACCTGGAGGAATCGATGAAGAGGGCTGCCGCCGTCTTTATGCTCGTCTCACTCAGCGCGTTGTTAGCGCCGTCGCCAAGCGCTCAAGTCGAAGCGTACGACATCATCATAATGAACGGTCGCATTATTGACGGGACCGGCAACCCATGGTTTTACGGGGATGTGGCGATTCGCGGCGACCGGATAGTGAGAGTCGGGCGAGTCGGCCCGGCTCGAGCAAGGCGCCGCATCGATGCCCGCGGACTGATCGTCGCGCCCGGGTTCATCGATATGCTCGGTCAGTCCGAGGTCAACCTGCTGATTGACCCGCGAGCCGAGTCGAAGGTCTTTCAAGGCATCACCACCGAAGTCACCGGCGAAGGCGGCTCGCCGGCCCCGATGAATGACTACATTCTCAAAGAGCTCGAGCCGTCTCTCAAGCACTTCAACATCACCGCGGATTGGCGCACACTCGGCGAATATTTCTCGCGCCTTGAGCGCAGCCACCCGGCGATCAACCTGGCCACCTACGTCGGTGCTACCCAGGTCAGACAGTATGTGCTACACGACGAAAATCGCGCCCCCACCGCAGCTGAACTGGACCAAATGCGAAAGCTTGTGGCCGAGGCCATGGAAGAAGGGGCGGTCGGCATCAGCACGTCGCTGGTCTATGCCCCGGCATTCTATGCCAAGACGGAGGAGTTGATCGAGTTGGCAAAAGTAGCTTCGCGCTACGGCGGCGTGTACGCGTCTCATATGCGTAACGAAAGCAACTCGATCATGTCAGCGCTCGACGAAGCAGTTCGCATCGGAACCGAAGCCAACATTCCCGTCGAAATCTTTCACCTGAAGATGGCCGGCAAACCAAATTGGGGGAAGATGCGCGACGTGATCGCCAGGATCGAGGCCGCCCGGGCTCGCGGCCTGGACATCACAGCCGATCAGTATCCTTACGTCGCCGGTGCGACGTCGCTTGGTGCGGCCGTCCCGCCGTGGTCGCACGAGGGAGGGACAGCCAGGTTCGTCGAGAGACTGAAGGACCCCGCGACGCGCGAGAAGTTGAAGCAAGAGATGAGGGCGCCGTCGAACACCTGGGAGAATTTTTATCTGGGCGCCGGCGGTGGCGAAGGCATCCTCATCTCGAGCGTCTTAAACCGCGAGCTTGCAAAGTACGAAGGCAAACGCATAAACGAAGTTGCGCGAATGATGGGCCCGCGCGATGGAAAGTTGGATGAACTTGATGCCTTGTTTGACCTCCTGATTGCCGACAACGCCCAGACTAGCATGATCGTCTTCCTGATGAATGAAGAGGACGTAAAGCTCGCACTCAAGCAGCCGTGGGTGAGCGTGGGAGTGGATCACGGCGCGGTGGCGCTGTCCGGTCCGTTGGCTGAGGGCAAAGCTCATCCGCGAGGTTACGGGACTTTCCCTCGGATATTGGGCCACTATGTCAGAGACGAGCACGTGCTCTCTCTGGAAGAAGCAATTCGAAAGATGACCTCGCTTGCGGCCAATCGAGTTCACCTCGTAGATCGTGGGTTGCTCAAACCGGATTTCGCGGCCGACATCGTGGTGTTCGACCCGCAACAAATCCGCGACGTTGCTACGTTTGAGGACCCGAATCGGCTGTCGACCGGAATGCAATATGTTCTTGTGAACGGCACGCCGGTTGTCTCCGCGGGCAACCAAACCAATGCGTTGCCCGGTCGGCCTTTGCGAGGACCAGGATACAGGAAACAGTGATGCGTGACGTGATGGCTGAGGCGCTCATCCGACCCCCTGGATGTTTACTCTTCAAATTCCGCCGATCGCATGTCAGGCTTCCCGGTCGCTCGACAAGAAACACCGATCACGCCTCCAGCTTGTCGCGTATGGTCCGACGAGCTGCCAGCTTGTCGCGTATGGTCCGACGAGCTGCCAGCTTGTCGAGGATCGGGGCACCGTTATCAATGCACGACAAGCTGGCAGCTCGTCGGACCATGCACGACAAGCCGCAGCAACCGGTTTGCGTCACATTATGAGTCCTGTCTATTGCCATGAGTGTGGGCGAGCCAATAGCGCTGCCGCAAAGAAGTGCATCTGGTGCGGAGTGCCAACCATTGCTGGGCGCACTGCAGGCGTCATCGAAGCGACCCGAGTCGAGATAGGATACCTCGACGGGATCGATAGGTTCGAAGACGCTGAGCCCGTTCGCCTGATAATCAGCGCGGAAGGAATCGAGGTTGCAGAACTGATCCCGGGATCCAGATCGGTCAAGATCCCCACATCGCAAATCCTCGAAGCCAACGCCGTCGATGCAAGCCCGATGATCGAAGGCAAGCGGGTTCGCCCAAAATGGTGGTGGTTGGCGCTGGGGCCGGCTGCGCTCGCCATTCCTGGAAGAAAAACCCCGGATACGAAGGCGCACGACTACATTCTTACGATCAAGTATAAGGAAGGCGATACAGTCTGCAACGCTGTCTTTCACCGTGAAGACAGGGCGGGACTCGCGGTCATCGAAGGCCTTGCGCGAATCGTAAACTCCCTGGTGACGACACAACGACATCGGGGAGAGGAGTTGAAAAGCTGAGGAGCCAGAGATAATATGGGAGCTAGAGATTGCCGATCGCTTTCGCCAGACAGGAGCGAAACAGAGACGTTCCTTGTGACCTTCCCATCCGCTGCGAGACCGTGCAGCGCAAACCCGCCCATTTCATTAGGCTGGATTGAACACCCCAACCTGCCGGTTGGAGGATAATCGCGAACTTTTCGCAGAGTCTCTTAGCAGCAGCATTACGGGCCGGCACTCACCTCCTGCAATGTGGTGCGATCAGCCAGTCGGCGGTCTCGAGATCTGATCTCGCTGTCAAAGTACTTGCCAAAAGCTTCGATCACTTCCGGATCAAAATAACTGCCAGACCGCAACGCGAGCTCAACTAACGCCGTCTCGGGCGATGTCGGCTCGTTATAGCATCGCTCTTCAGTGATCGCGTCGTAAGCATCGGCAACCGCAACGATCCGACTTCCCAAGGGAATCTGCTCTCCTTTGAGTCCGCGTGGATATCCGGAGCCATCCCACCGCTCGTGATGCGACGCAGCGACCATCGGAACATCGGCCAGGTCCTCAGGAAACCGCATCTTGGAGAGCAATCGATAGGTGTGCAGCGGATGCTCCTTGATGTGTTCGTATTCTTCCGGTGTCAGCGCCGCTGGCTTCAGCAATACATCGTCTCGCACTCCGATCTTGCCATAATCGTGGAGCAAACCCGCGTAGTAGACCGATCTAGACTCCGAGTCGCTGAGTCCCATTTCGCGCGCGATTCCGGAGGCGATCGCGCCTACCCTCGCAGAGTGGCCGGCGGTGGTGTCATCGCGCGCATCGAGCGAAGCGGCTAGCGTACGGATAAAACTCTCGAGAGAACGCTTCTGTTCGTCCAGCAGGTAAAGCGTCTCCATCGCAGTTCCTGCCTGTCTCGCCACTGCGGTCAGGAAATCAAGCGCCTCATCATCGAAAACCCGTTCACCGCTGGCATTATCGACATAGCAAACACCCCACAGCCGGCTCTTAGACCCCATCGGCGCGCACATCACCGATCGGATGGAGCCGAACCTGATCGACTCGCCGTCGGAGAAACGTGCATCCGCGCTGGCGTCCAGGCTAAGTACTGCTACATTCTCGTTATAAGTCAGGTCAGTGATTCCGCGACTCGGCGCCCCCAGCGCCTCTGACCCGCACGCTGCGGTGACGTCGAGCGAGCGGCTATGCGAGCTCCACAAGAGCACCGCGCACCGGTCAGCCTTGATTGTCCGGTACATGAACGCCGCAAGCTTATCGCTCAGTTCTTCAGACGACTGCGCAATCAACAGCTCGCTAGTGAATTGGTATAGCGCTCGAAGGCGCTCAATGGTTTCTTTGTCCAAATCAATCGAGTGCGACAGCTTGGCTGCGTTGAGAAACATCGTCTCCTCAGGGGCGATGATTCGCACGGGTTTGAGATCGGCACTATCAAATTGATCGCTGTTTGGGTCGTCCGAGAAAAAGTGGAACTCAACTCCTCGGCCTCGCCCTAACCTTATGCAGTCGCCATGTTTCAACCGGCGCTGGGTTATTCGCTCACCATTGGCAAAGGTTCCGGACGTGCTTCCGAGATCTCGGATCAAGTGACGGGCGCCTTCTGAGATGATTTCGGCGTGGTAACGTGAGATATACGGATTGTCTAATACAATGTCGTTATCTTCGTGGCGCCCTATCCTGAGCGTACCTTCGGCCAGGGAGCGCAACTGCTCTTCGCCCAGATAGTTGAAGGTCAGGCCTGATTGCTCACCCAAAGTTAGCCACCAAATCGCAGACATTCTAAGCCGTGCGTGACGTTTCCCTCGCTAGAACCCGCGCATTTCGCAAACGCCTGAGTTCACACAGACGCGGGCGGGTTCCATGAAGCAGGGCTTAGGGACAGAGGGATTCGACTCAGCCTCGATCATTGTAAAGCGTTCGAGCCCAGGGTGTGAGACTTTTCTTTGGGAGTAATCGGAGACGCACGCATTCACCTTCGCAGGCTCGCTAGTATCGTTTAACCTTCCAGATCCAGGCCCGGCCGCGTCCGGCAAACGTCCTTTCAAATCGCCCGCAACCATGATGAGAATAGGAGCTCCGGAACCTTGCGTGTCGGTGGACCGCCATCGGTCGTCCCTCAATGCGGTCGATTCCGAGCCCGGCTCGCCGGCGTCTGCGTCCCCTCTGAGATTCTTGAGTATCGCTTCGAGTACTTGTCTAACGGTGTCTCGTTCGTTTTCGTTCATCGGTGTTCTGCTATCGCGCTGGTCTACTAAAAGATCAGATTATGCATTGTCCTCGACTCTATCGACGACGCCAATAATTGCAGAATCAATCGCAGCGCCCGGACTCCCGGTCGACGTGGTGGAAGCGGACCAACCTTCGCGAACAATGAAAACCATATCGCCGACACCGGAGTCGACGGCGTCGAGAGCGAGCAGTTCGTCGCCAGCATCCGAGCCATCGGGGTTGATCGGGCGTACAACCATTATTCGCCCGCCCTCATACCGGTGGTCTTTCTGCGTTGCCACGACGTTGCCAACCACTCGCGCGAGAATCATAGGATTCAAGTTGTCGAATTTGGATTCGGTACCGTAAAACTAGAATCAATAAAAACCGAATCAACTATCCCGACTATTGTGCAATCACTGGGGACCTCAGAAGGCAAGAACGGAAACGAGGCCTCGCGGCCGCGGCACCAAAAGACAATCTCCCCTTTGCCCGCGCCGACAGAATCGATCGCAACCATCGTCTGGCCCTTCTGGTTGAGCGAGCCATCGAGCGGCTGAATCACTAGCAACTTGCGGCCTTCGAGCGATTCGCTCTTGACCGTCGCCACTACCGTCCCCAATACGCGAGCAAGTTGCATTTGGATAACCTTCAGCGAGACTACACCGTCGAGCGGCTACAGCTTGCGCCGGTGTGTGGAGCTTGTCAAGAACCAGACAAGCGGCCGTTCCAAACATGCAACTCCTAACGGAGTTGGGCAGTCGAGAGTTTGCGTTTTGAGTCGACTTCGAGGCGTTCAGTTCCCCTGGTTTGCCGCACGTTGCACATCCATGAAAACAAGAAGATCAACCGGGTTCACTCCGGCGCCGAGCTGACGCAGCATCGTGATGACTTGTCCGCGGTGGTAAGAGGAGTGGTTCATCACGTGCTGTAGCATCTGCCCGAGGGGATATGACCAGTCTTCGCCTCTCGTGTTCGTATATGTGATCACGGTGGCAATCGACTCGTCGGTCATCCCGTTTATGAACTGCGCATACCCTGATTGAATTTTCGCCCATCTCGTTTCGAGCGACTCGACCGTGGGAAAGTCGTTTGATGGCAACAAGGCCTTCGGCGATACGCCGTTCCAACGTTCGAGCCAGATCCATTCCGCAGCGAGGATGTGCACCAGTGTATCCCTGACGGATCGATGACTGCTTTGAAGGTCTCTCGTGAACTCATCGGGTGTCAGCTTCGAAGCGTCCCCGAGAATCCTGGCATTGGCCCAGTGATTGTAGTTGTTTAGGTATTCGATGTCGTGCTTGTTCATAAGGCTCCTTATTTCAACTCCGCCCGCTTGACGAGATAAGCTCGCTGGACGACAACCGGATCAACCGGTCTCTCACCCTTGGGCTCCGTTGGGGCGCGTGCAATCGAGTCGACGACGTTCATGCCGTCGATGACGCGTCCAAAAATCGAATACTGGTTGTCAAAGCGCGGTTGGGTAGCAACGCAGATAAAAAACTGACTGGTGGCGCTGTTGAGGTCATCTGATCTGCGCGCCGCGGAGACTATCCCGCGCTCGTGCTTCAACGATGAGATCTCTGCGGCCACTGTCCTTTGACCTCTCTGGCCTTGCCCCCAGATGGAAGGATCACCGTTGATTGTGTTTGGATCGCCACCCTGAATCGCGGTTGGCCGGTTCTTCTCCTTCACGTCTTTCAGAATGCGGTGAAACCTGGTGCCGTCGTAGAATCCTGAGCTCGCGAGGCTCTTGAAGTTTTCGACGTGCCTGGGCGCGGCCCTGGGGAGAAACTCGATCACTATCCGGCCGTAGCTGGTTTCGAGCACAGCCACTTCATCGTCAGTTTCAGGTTTACTCCCGCACGAGCCTGAGCCTAATAGCAAGGCGGTTAACGCGCAGACAACCAACCCCGATGTGATCCTCATTAGTCTCGATACCTTCAACTCTCAAGCGCTTTCTTCAGGACTTCGTTGACGACCTGCGGATTCGCACGTCCTCCGCTCAGCTTCATCACCTGGCCAACAAAAAAGCCGAGCAAGCTCGTTTTTCCGGCCCGATACTGCTCCAGCTGTCTTGGGCCCGCCGCGATGGCCTGCCCTACAAACGCGCGGATTGCGGCCTCATCCGAAACTTGCGAGCCACCAATTTCGCTTACGATTTCTTTGGCCGTCTTTCCTGACTGATACATTCGAACCAGGACATCCTTGGCCATCTTTCCGCTGATCCCTCCGCTGTCGATCATTTTGATCATCTCGGCAAGCGACTCAGCGGCGACCGGCGCAGTGTTGATGTCGTC
>CAZOOE010000084.1:0-16436 GCA_964581275.1 uncultured Clostridia bacterium | reverse complement strand
TGAAGGTCAATCCTCGATCCTCGATACTCGATCCTCGATCCTCCTCAATTCTCAACTCTCAATGCTTAATGTTCCCTTTCTGCCTTCGGCGTTGTAATTCACCAACCCAAGCGCGATCACCACCAGGCCGTACCCAACCCATAAGAACGCTCTCAGCTTTCGAATTATAGCAAGCGACACGCCCGCAGCGGCACTCATTCCCAGCGTCTCGAGCAACAGCGCGTTGGCGCTCTCGTACACGCCCGCCCGGGTGGGCACGAAAAAGAAGATCAGATTGATCACTTTGGTGACGGCCTCAATCAGAAAAGCAGCCCATAGCGTGGCGGGCAGCCTTAACAATGAGAGAATGACCCAGACCTCAACCACGTTGATCAGGTGCGCGGACATATTGACCGAGACTATCTGGTAAAACGCGCCGCGTCGCCGGTCGTAGAAAGTGTACAGGTAGTCTTCAATGGCACGGACCTGCGAAGCGATTGATGCTATACGACTGCGGTCCGGGTTTGCGGTCTTTTCTGCGCGATTGGCCAGCCTAGCGAGTTGTTCCAGCGAGCGTGCAAGCACGTACCATCGCCGGCGGATTGCGAGCCACGTCACCACGACCACAGCCGCTGTCGCACTCATCAGAATGTACGCTATTAGTCTCAGGTTTCCTGGGGCATCGGTAAGCAACGCAAGCCCCGGCAGACCCGCAAACATGAAGATAAAAACAGTAAGGTAGTAAATCAGATTCTCAACCAGCACCGAAGAGAAGCCCTGCAACAGAGGAATCTGGCGCCGGACCATCGCCGCTTTCGCTGGCTCACCGAGCAGGGGACCTGTGGCGGTGAGGTACTTGATCGCTTCCCCGGCCAGCATCACATTCATCAGCCTCCAGAAGGTGATCGCTCTCTGACCGGGTTCAATCGACAGGTACCAGGAGCCGGCTCGCGCGCAGTTGCGCACAGCTGAAAGCGCGGCGATCAGCGCGAAGCCCCATCCCATCATCCCAAGATTACTAGCGAGCGCCGCGAGTCCGGTCTTTCGCAGGACATAGACAAATAGAGCGACTCCTGCCACAAACGAAACTATTTGGAATGCGTTGAACGCAGACTTCTTCATGACTGTTGGTTGTGACGCTGCGGCGAAGCCAGCAAGTAGGTCATCGTGTGGCGAGCACTGGCGGGCGACGACGCCCGGTGACTTGGCATTTACTACTTGACGCAGGGACATGCTACCAAATCGGGCGTTTGGTGAAAACGTAGCGAACCGTCCCCGGCTGGAAAACGCCATTCGCCGGAGCTTATGATAGTTGCGGTAAGAGACTAGACGGTTAGCCGCATGCGTCCCTCGATAAAGATGCGCAAGAATCTCCTAGCTTTTCTCGATGAATGCGAGAACCACGGTTCCGAGACCGCCCTCGTGCATCGACGGGGGCTCAGAATCTTACGCTGGTCATACTCACGTCTTCGAGCAACGGTGTTTCAGTTTGCTCGTGAACTCGATTCTCGCAACATATCAAAGGGAGACCGGGTACTGTTTTGGGCCGAGAGCGGCCCCGAGTGGGTCGCAGCTTTCTTTGGCTGTCTCCACCGGGGCGCCATCATTGTGCCGCTCGATTTTGAAACTGCAGGCGAGTTCGCGGCCCGCGTTCAACAGCGAGTCGAGGCGAAACTGATTCTCTACAGCGGCGACAGACTGGGCGATTTCCATTCGGATGTGCCGGGCTTGTCCCTTGAAGACCTTTCGAACACGCTCTCTCTTCATTCGACTGAGCCGTATAACGCGGGCGAAGTTCTTGACAGTAACATCGCCGAGATCATCTTCACTTCGGGTACGACGGCGGAGCCGAAAGGCGTGTGTCTGACACACCGAAACGTACTTGCTAACATCAATCCGCTTGAACCCGAGATTAGAAAGTACCTCAAATATGAACGCCTGGTTCACCCGCTGCGATTTCTGAACCTGCTTCCACTCAGTCACGTCTTTGGCCAGTTTATGGGTATCTTCGTGCCGCAATTGCTCGCAGCCGAGGTGTTCTTTCAAGAATCGCTGAATCCATCGGAGATCATCGACACCGTCAACAAGCACCGCATCTCGGTGATCGTCAGCGTGCCCCGCGTGCTGGACAGCTTGCGAAGCAAAATCGAGCGCGACTACGAGACTCGAGGGGAAGGCGATGCCTTCAAACGTAAGCTGCTCGCGGCTGAGAACCAGCACTTCCTTACGCGATGGTGGACGTTTCGCAAAGTCCATCGGCAGTTAGGCTGGAAGTTTTGGTCATTGCTTTCCGGTGGCGCCGCCTTGTCTCACGAAACAGAAGCGTTCTGGCGCAGACTGGGGTTCGCAGTGGTACAGGGCTACGGGATGACCGAGGCGGCGGCGCTGATAACCGTCAATCATCCGTTCAATCTGAGCCGCAGGTCGATCGGTAAGACGCTCCCGGGACACGAGGTGAAGCTTGATGAGCATGGCGAGATTTTGGTGCGCGGTGAGAACGTGTCGCCGGGTTATTGGGGCGCCGCCGGGTTACGGCCGATAGCGACTGAGGGAGGGTGGCTCCGAACAGGCGATGTGGGGGAATTGGACCCACAGGGAAATCTCTACTTCAAGAGCCGCAAGAAAGACGTAATCGTAACGGCTGCGGGATTGAACATCTATCCCGACGATCTCGAAGCCGCGTTAAACAGTCAGCCTGAGATTCGAGATAGCGCGGTCATCAGTCAGGATACTGCGCAAGGGCCTGAGCCCTTTGCCGTGCTCCTGCTGAGGGACGCGCAAGCCGATGCGGCGGTCGTCGTTCAGCGCGCTAACGAGACCCTGAGCGCTTATCAACAGATTCGCCGCTGGACCGTGTGGCCCGATGAAGATTTTCCGCGAACTCCAACGCACAAGATTCGCAAACCCCTGATGATTGAGAAGCTCGATCAAATGGGGAAGATCGAAGATCATAGCTCGGGCGCCTCTAGCAATCCGGCGACCTTCGATGGCCAGAGTGGGTCATCATTCATCTTGAGCGCAGTAGCCCGGGTCAGCGGCGAATCCCTGACTCACGTGGACCCGTCGGCAAATCTCGAGATGGATCTGAAGCTTGACTCGCTTGGCCGCGTCGAGTTGCTGGGTGCTCTGGAAGATCACTATCAGATTGACATAGACGAGGCCGCTTTCACCGCTGCTACTACCCTGGGCGACATCGAGAGGATGATTCGACATGGCCCCGGTGAGACTGCAGCTCACTACGAGTTTCCGAGATGGACCCAGCGCCCTCCCGCAACCTGGATTCGGTTTGTGGCCTTGTATCTAGTCATTCTTCCGCTAACGCGATTGATCAGCCGCGCGACGGTGATTGGCAAGGAACGACTACGCCAAGTGGACGGTCCGGTACTTTTCATCTCAAATCACATCGCGATGGTTGACGCAGCGTTAATCCTTCTGGCGCTGCCGGTGAAGTTTCAGCGGAAGCTGGCGGTCGCGATGGAAGGCGAGGTCTTGCGCGGCTGGCGTCATCCTCCGGCCGGAACGCGGTGGTTCAAACGTATCACATGCCTGGTGGAATACGTTTTGGTAGTCTCGCTATTCAACGTCTTTCCGCTTCCACAGAAGAGCGGCTTCCGAAGAAGTTTTGCGTTTGCCGGCGAGACGATCGATCGAGGCTACAACGTGCTGGTATTTCCCGAAGGCGCCCGGACTCCGGACGGAGATATGAAACCGTTCATGGACGGCATCGGGTTGTTGGCTAAGAAGCTGACGGTGCCGATCGTACCGGCGAGGATCGATGGCTTGTATGAGCTGAAAAAGCGAGGAAAGCGATGCGCGCGGCGGGGCGAGATAACCGTTACAATTGGTGAGGCCATCAACTTCTCCGGCAAAGAGGAAGCGGAGCGGATGACGGCCGAGCTACAACGTCTCGTGTCGTCGCTTTGAGCTGGACAGGTCGATTCCAGCGGATCAGGTCGAAAAAAGCCGATCACCTGCCTTCAAAAGCGAAAGCCGCGCGAGCGAAGACTTCCTGCGGACGCTATCGGCGTCCATCCGATCGAAGATCAGTGTCAGTGACTCATCACCTGTTCATCTCGACTCCTACAGTCGCGAGCTCATTTCTTATTGGGCGAAATCTGTCCTGACTCGCTCTGGGTCCGGTGCTGCCAGCAGAGGCCGCCGCCCTTGACCCTGCGCTGGCATGGTCTTCCTGATCTTGTCCGCGCGCCGCAGATCGCCTCGGTTGTGCTGAGGGATGTGCCAGGCTGTTCCCGTTTCTTGGGCGCGTCGCTACCACGAGGCGAATGATCGCCGGTGGGATCTGCAGACGACGCGACGCGGCTGGCGCTCGCGTCGATTGGAGTACCGATCAAATAGAAAGGCTCACGAGCGAAAGCGTAGTGACCTATGGCGAATCCGACTGCCCCGCACAGAACGGGAATCGCGATCAGGGTCAGGCGAAAGCGCCAGAATCGAGGCGAGCACTGAGGACAGAATGAGCGAAAGAGAAGAACGCCTGTGTGGCTTAACTTTATTCTCTTGCCACATTGTGAGCAGAATCTTGCTGAGGGCATCGAAGAGACTCCTGCAAAACGCTCCGGTCATCCTCGCGACGCGATGTAGTCGTGGCTACGGCATGGTCCTGCGGCAGTATAGATCGGCAACCGGCGGAACGGCAAAGGCCCATCGTGGTAAGACAGGAAGGAGGGACACGTCTAGACTCGATGTAGCCAGCTCTTCGCTCCCGGCATTCCCTGTGATACGATACCTCTCGATGGAGCCATAGGCTGGCGGCTTTGCTAGTTGGACGTGACACCCCCACAAAAAATGGTTCTCGCGGGTGGCCTGGAGCGCCTCAAGCGGTTCTTGAACAAGAGGATTAACAATGACCCAAGAGAAGCGGCCGGATAGCCGAGTTGTTCATGTCTTTAATAACATCGTAGCAAACCCGCCTGAAGCTCCCAGCCTTCCAATCGAGGTGCCGTCGCGCCGCTGGATGTATTGGCAGATGACCCTTGCGGTAACCAAAAAGGTAGCGCACGCCCCGTTTTCAATTCACACCTGGGGAGCCCTGCGGCGGACGATTCTGTCCAACGTTCTGCCCGACAATATCCTCTACCGATACAAAGCCTATCAGCGCGGGGAATGCAATCGCTGCGGACTCTGCTGCAAGATCCAGTTTCAATGCCCCTTCTTTGTCGATGATGGAGAATTCAATACTCGGTGCTCGATTTATACCACCCCGCACGCACCACAGGCCTGCCTGAAGTTCCCGCTCGATCCCATGGATTTGAGGTTGCTCCAACGCGAGGTCGGCAACGCCTGTACATTTTTTTATGAAGGCGCGCCCCAGACGCTGTCTGTCTTAGAGTTCTTGAAGCTGTACACGCAGGGAGTGCGACAGGAACTGGCCAAGCGCAAGCTGAAGGAAGCTGCCGAAGGTGGTGATTGATCGCTGACCAACAGACGGATGCCCCGGCAGCCTCTACCGCAATGAGTGCTTATCTCAGCTCCTAGTGACTACCGGGGCGCTCAGCGACCTTAAGGGCAGGGTGTCAGGCGATCTGATTAATCGCCGCTCGAGCCTTTCGCCTTGCCGGGTTGCGGCACAATGCGCAGGTAAGGCTTTAGCGTCTTCCAACCGCCCGGGAATTTCTGCTTTGCGTCTTCGTCTGAGACCGCCGGTACGATTATCACATCGTCGCCATCTTTCCAGTTCACCGGAGTCGCCACGCTGTATTTCGCAGTGAGCTGCAGCGAATCAATCACTCGCAGGACCTCATCGAAGTTCCGGCCTGTGCTCGCCGGGTAGGTTATTGTCAGCTTTACCTTCTTGTCCGGGCCGATCACAAACACCGAACGCACTGTAAACGTGTCGCTCGCGTTCGGGTGGATCATCTCGTACAGGTCGGAGACTTTTCGGTCGGCGTCGGCGATAACAGGGAAGTTCAGTTTCTGACCCTGGGTTTCCTCGATGTCGTCAGCCCATTTCGCGTGTGAGTGGGCCGGGTCGACGCTAAGCCCGATTATCTTACAGTTTCTTTTCTCGAATTCGGGTTTCAATCGAGCCGCTTCTCCCAGCTCGGTGGTGCATACTGGTGTGAAGTCCTTGGGGTGAGAAAACAGGACGGCCCAGTTATCACCGATCCACTCGTAGAATCGGATCGGACCTTCGGTTGTTTCTGCGGTGAAGTCTGGTGCTGTGTCTCCCAATCGAATTGACATGATCTGTGCTCCTCTCTTTCTTCAATAAAATGCAACGTCTCGGCGCGTGCCAAGAGAAACTTATTGGTCAACAAATATATGACTTGTGAGTATTAACTTCAACCCGCCGCTACGTCCGGTGCGCGTCACGATCTTGCAATCAGCGAAGTGATCCCGAGCGGGGGCGTACCACACCAGCCCCCTGAACGCCGGATCCAATATACGAGCCTCGAGGGGGTTCAAGCCGGCAGCGCATCGATCAGCGCGTCGACGTCGTCGCGGGTATTGTAGAAATGAGGCGAGATCCTCAATCGGTTCAAGCGCGGGGCAGTGACGATGTTTCGCGCGCGCAGCAGCCGGTGCATATCTCTGGGCGTATGACGTTCGTGTTTGCACGTGACAACGGCCGATGCCTCGCCTGGTCGCCGCGAGCTGACCACGCCGTAACCTTTCGACGTCAATCCCTCGGCGAGGTAATCACTTAACCCGAGAAGGTATGCTTCTATCGTTCCTGGGCCGACTTCAAGGAACAGATCGATCGCCGCGCGCAGACCGTAGACTCCAGAAGTGTTCAGCGTGCCGCACTCGAACCGTCCGGCCCCTTCCCGATAGTCGAGCTCGTAGTCGAGATATTGTTCGTGGTTCTTCACCGAAGTCCAGCCGACAACCGTGGGCTTGATTCGATCGATCACTCGGTCCGAGACGTAGAGCAAAGCGATGCCTTCGGGGCCCAACAAGTACTTGTGGGCGTCGGCAGCGAAGGCATCAACGTAGTCCCGCTCGACGTCTAATGTCAGTCCCCCAAGCCCTTGAATCACGTCGGCAACGAAGATGATGTCCCGCTCACGGCAGAACTGGCCGATGCGGGCGAGGTCTGAACGGAATCCGCTCGAGAATTGCACCCAACTTATTGTCACCACACGCGTGCGATCGTCGATCTTAGACATCAGTTCGTCGGCCTCTATACGCCCGTTTCGTTCCTCAGCAAATCTCATCGATATGCCCCGTTCATCGCATAGGCGCATCCACGGATAGACATTCGAGGGGAACTCGACGTTGCTGGTAACGAGGTTATCGCCGCGTCGCCACTCGATGCCGTTGGCGACCGCAGAGAGCGCGTCCGAGGTGTTTCGCATGAACGCGATCTCGTGAGTGCGAGCATTTACCAGACGGGCGGCCGACGCGCGAGTGTCTTCATAGGTCTGGCACCACTCGGCATAATTCGCCGAGCCATTGCGAGTCACATCATCGTTGAGGGCGCCCATCGCATCGCGTACACGCGTTGACAGCGGCGACACCGCCGCATGATTCATGTAGATGTATTTTTCGGTGACCGGAAACATTGAACGAATCGCTTGGTTCATAGGTTTTCACTTAGACTCGATCTTAAAGACGGAAAGCACCTCGCCGACGCTCGCGGCGCGCCGGTTCTCAACAACCGGATGATGATACATCGCCATTTGCCGAACTTCCGCTTCGTTGAGAACGCCTAGCTGAGACACCGTCTCCACGGCAGCGTGGCCGAGGCCACGGTCGGAACCGTCCTCCATTTTGAGCGCGATGCCTGCGCCGCGTGGGAATCGATCGCACGGAAGCACTCCGATGCAATACGACGCCTCTGCCCCGACCTTGCAGATTAGCTTGCCATGGCCGGCCCGCAGCAGTTCAGTGTCGAATCGCCCCTTTGTGCCGCCCACCATCTCGGGATAATCGATCATCGCCGCCACGATACGATGAGCCGCTCTGGAGACTGATGAGTCCCGATCCGATGGATTGACCAGACGCGCAAACGCGACCGCAAGCGAGCGCAGCGGAACGCCGAATGTGGGCGCGCTGCAGCCGTCGATCGCCGTCGGCAGGGGTTCTTCAAGATCAGCAAATCGCGCGAACGTCGAGACGATTTCGCGCTGCACCGGGTGCCCGGCCGAAACGTAATCGTCCAGCTCGAGAGCCCTAAGGACCGCAGTCATAAGCATGCCGGTGTGCTTGCCCGAGCAGTTGTTATGAAGCTGAGTGAAGGGCCGGCCGGCGGCCTCGAGCTTTTTGGCTGCCTCCGGGTTGTAGGGAGCCTGCTCGCCACAGAGCAACGCGCTCTCATCGAGTCCCGCGCGCGCAAGCATTCCCGCTACCGTTTCAGTGTGAATCGGTTCCCCGTCGTGCGATGCGCAAACGACTGCCAGCTCGCGGCCGTCGACGCTGAAATGATCCGCCGCTCCGGCTGTGATAAACGGAATTGCCTGAATCGGTTTGATTGTTGAGCGCGTCGAGGTGATGAAGCCGTCGTCGCCCAGCCGAGCAGTGATGCCTCCGTCAGGTTCGGCTACTACAATTACGCCGCGGTGTCTCGATTCGACTATCGCGCCTCGCCTGACTTCAACCAGTATGGGAAACTCGTCTTGCATCTGATCAAAACGCCTAGGAGAAGCTCACTTTAGCGCACGCTGTTGCAAACGACAATCTGAGAGGCTCACATGGAACTCATGCTCGTTTACTCAACACAGACCAACTCTGCGATCGCCCGATACTTTTGCTCGCTGAAGCCTTCGATTATGATTATCTCTTCGGGCCGCCTGAACCGCCCGTGACGATCCCGGTAGTCGACGATTCTCTTGGCGATCACTTCGCCGACCCCGGGAAGTCTGATCAGTTCGCCGGCAGCGGCTGTGTTGAGATTGAGACAAGACTCATGCGATTCGGAGGGCAGACTGGAATCGCTTCCGGCATGGGTTGCAGTCGACACCGGAGGCTCTGGCTTCGCTCTATTCTCGCTGCGCTCGCAGGATGTGAAAGTGAGGGCGAGCGCGAAGGAGAGGGCGAGGAATGTCAAGCGACAGTTGAGGGACATCCAGCTCAATGGCATTACCGCTTCAGGTCTGCTGTCCAGTTCATTACGACATTGATAGGGGAACGGGCCGCATCTGCGACAATTGTGTTGAGGAGAAATCGACGCCCGTCGGCGGTGACGGAATAGTTATACCGACTACCAGGGCGTGGCTCAACGCGAGTTTGAAAAAGCGTTCTGTTAATCTCGGATCGGTCGGTCAATCAAACGCCGTAAAGCTCTAAACGAAATTCATCACCAAGCAGCGAAATCCGCGGCTCGCGGCGGGCAATTGCGCGATGTGCGCGTCTTAGAGCGGGTATGCCGCGCTCTGCCCGCTCAATACCGTATTCCTCACTCGTGAACACATGGTGCAGTCGCGGGTTTGTATGCTGGGTTGCGCCATACTCGATCGACTTGCGTGTTGTTCCGTTTGTGCGGCTTGGATTGATGAACTCGAGCCGGTCGTCGAATATCAACACCCGCGCGCTTGATCCCACGATCGAATAGTCGCGATGCACAAGCAGATTCGTCAGTCCCTCGATAACCGCCGAACGCGAATAGTTGGAACGTGCAGGGATCGGCGCCCGATTCTCGCCGGTTGAATTCAAGGGCGTCCGAGGCGGGCGGGTGTCCCACAGGTCGACGTAGCGCTTGAGGAACAGGATCGCAGCATCGAAGAGCCGCGTTACGTTACCGACGAACTCGGCGTGCTCGACGACCGGTGAAGCGGTATTCTCGCCGGAGAATCGCGTGAGCGTAAGCTGGCTCTGTGGAACGATCTGCCGAACCGCGGCGCTTCGGCCAAATAGAAGAAAGCCGGCAAGACTCGGCGCGATGCTGCCGCCGTAATCCGCCGCGAGCCTCAGGTCACGCATCGCCGACGCGGTCGGGAATCCCTCCGGCTCGCGAAACGTCTCACCTTCAAGATCTCGAATGTAGCTCCAGACCAGCGCCTCGTCGACGTCTTCAACCGCGGCGGTGATAAGCGGCATGTCCTCGATCGAGGCGACGCGCGAGCGAGCGAACAGCGCCGCTATCTCGGCGCCCTCGGCTTCGCGCTTTGTCGATCCGATTCGAATGTAGTAGCGATGATCCGGCGTTTGATGCGGCGCTCGACGGTCATCAACTTGAAGCACAACGATGCGAGTGCCGTTGTCGTAGGAAACCTTATCGATGCGTGGAAAGACCGGCGGTTTGATCTGATTGCGGCATATGTCGATGAGCTGTTCTTCGACCTGTTCCGGGTTGTCCAGTCCCTCGAGACGACGCTGATCGTTGACGCCGAAGATGATTGCGCCGCCTCCGGCATTTGCCAACGCGACTATTTCAGCTACGACCTTGTCGGTGTTGACGAGGCGAATCTTGAATTCGAGGTGAGTGTCCTCTCCCCCGCGAATCAGGCCGAGCAGATCCGTTCGATCGAGCGTGCGCGAATAGCGCCCGCTCAGTTTTTGCTCGAACAAAGAGCGCTCGGTGTCGGGGATGCGCCGCGTGGATCTGAACTTTCTGCCGCGTGCCATGATGAGTCCTCGCCTTGGTGTAGTGATCTTTTCTTAACACGTGATGAGGAGAGATCGTTGTTCGCAACCATCGCGCTCTTACAGATTCATCTTCTGAGTTGGGCCGGCTCGTACAAGACATGCGAGGTTGCCTCAGTCAAACCCGTCACTCTCAATGCGAGCAATCATAGCATGGCGGAGTGCGGATTCAGAAACCGGCTTACCGAAATCCGCTGGCGGAGCTGGCTAATAGGTTAGTGGGTCCTAACGTGCACCGGTTATACTGCGAGTATGAGGCATCTCATTCCAGGCAGAAGGTCGCGCGCGATCGGCCTGAGCCTGCTCATCGGCATGACGGCCGTGACGGTCATGAGCTGCGTCACCGAAGCTACGGGTGCCATCAAACGTTCGCGTCGGGGATCACAACGAAAAGCCGCGCCAGTGAGAAGAGTCCGGGCGACGCCGGGGATGATCATCGAGGCCCAGCACCGCCTGATCGAGCTCGGTTATTGGATCGGAGAGGCCGACGGCAAATGGCGTGAAGCTTCACGCCACGGACTGATCGCTTTCCAAAAGGTTGAGCGTCGCCCGCGCACCGGCAAACTGACCCAGGACGAACTGCGAGCGTTGAGGATCGCTGCTCGACCTGGACCGCGCGAGCGCGGTTTCTCTCACGTCGAAGTCGATCTGACGCGGCAGATACTGTTCATAGTCGACGCTGATGGAACTGTTTCGAAGATCCTCCCGGTTTCATCCGGCAACGGAAAGCCCTTTACGTTTGAGGATGGCTACACCGAGCCGGCGGTCACACCCAAGGGACGTTTCCGTGTTTATCGCAAGCTCCCGGGTTGGAGAAAGAGTGAGCTTGGGTTGTTGTATTTTCCGAGCTACATCGTAGGTGGCATCGCCATTCACGGGAACCCTTCGGTGCCCGCGGAACCGGCGAGCCATGGCTGTATTCGAATTCCTATGTTCGCGGCGGAAGAATTCAGCAATCTGACGCCGATCGGCACTCAGGTGATTGTCTATGACGACTCGGTGCCTGCTGCCCAAAGCGTCACTCGTCGGCGGTGACCCGGCGCTGTTCAGCGGCTGGGCGGCTACTGATAGAATTCAATCACGCTCCGAGCCGCTTCAATCACCTTCTCGCGGAGCGAGTCCGGCTCGAGGACCTCGATCTTTGAGCCGAAGCTTAACGCGTACTCGATCGCCATCTCCTCGACATCAAATCGCATTGTCACCCTGATCCATCCGTCCGAGTCCGGCGCGTCCGCGTGTTCGATTCGAGCAAAGCGGCCCGCGAAACTCATTCGCGGGAAAACGTCGGGATGTGCTCGTAACGTGGCGATATATTTAGGAAGGCTCGCCTTAAAACTGACCTTCGACTGCTCCCAGTACTCGGCGAGATCAAACCCTTTGGGTCGAACGCAGGTTTCCTCGATCAGTTCCGCGCTAAGTACTCTCGAAACGCGATAGCTTCTTATGTCGCCGTCGACCACCGCCACCAGGTACCACACGCTACCTTTTGCGACGAGTCCGAGCGGGTCTGTCACCCGTTCGACTGCCTCACAGCCACCGCCTCGCTCATAGGTGAACCTGAGTCTTCTCCCTTGCCACACCGCTTGTTGAAGAATGGGAAGAAGCCGAATGGCGTCGTCGGTGCGGTTCCAGCCGGTGACGTCAACGTGAATGCGCTGGCGGGCGTGCTCGGCGTTGTCGCGATGCGCGGACGGAAGCGCTGCTGAGAGCTTGAGCATCGCCGTGTCCGAAGCTTTGTCCAGCCCGAGGTCCGCAAGCACTCTTAGCGGTTTGGTGAGAAACAACGCTTGAATCTCGTCCTTGTTTAGCCCGGTGAGATTGGTCCTATAGCCCTCCACCAGCATCCATCCGCCGCCCGTTCCGCGCTCGGCGAAGACCGGAAAGCCGGCCGCGCTCAGGGCTTCCATATCGCGATGAATCGTTCGCTCTGAGACCTCCAGCCTGCCCGCAAGCTCGCGAGCCGTTTGGCGACGGTGAACTTGCAGCAAAAGCAGAATCGAGAGCAATCGATCAGCCCGCATGGCGGCCTCCTCGAAAACAAGCGTCCTGACGATCATAACTCTAGCAGACAAATATGACAGGGGATGTCAACAACTAAGCGTATTCTGGATTTGCGATCTTTGCGATCTCGGCACCTATGCGCGAAACAGTACGATTCTGAGAAAGCTAGGCGGGTTCCGCTCAAAGGCGACAGAACCGCAAAGATCGTAAAGGAGGAACCATGAAACCACTCAAACACAAAGTCGCTGTTGTTGCTGGCGCCACCCGCGGGGCAGGACGAGGTATTGCCTGTGCTCTTGGCGAAGCGGGAGCGACCGTGTACTGCACCGGACGAAGCGTACGAGGCAAGCCCGCTACCGGAACACGTCCGGAAACTATCGAAGAGACCGCCGAGATGGTTACCGCCCTCGGAGGCGTCGGCATTTACGCGCAGGTCGATCATACCGTCGCCGAGCAGGTGCGAGACTTGTTCGATCGAGTCCGCAGAGAACAGGAGAGGCTCGACATCCTGGTCAACGACGTCTGGGGCGGAGATGAGTTGACTGAATTCGGCAAGACGTTCTGGCAGGTGGATCTCGAAAAAGGGAAGGTAATGCTGGAACGAGCGGTCCTGTCACACATCATCACCAGCCGCTATGCGGCACCGCTGATCATCGAGACCGGGCCCGGATTGATCGTCGAGATAACCGATGGAGATTCGTTCACCTATCGGGGCAACGTCTTCTATGACCTGGTCAAGACCTCGGTTATTCGGCTCGCGTTTGCAATGGCCAGAGAGCTTCGAAAAAAGAAGATCACCTCGGTCGCGGTCACGCCGGGCTTTCTTCGATCGGAAGCGATGCTCGAGCACTTCGGAGTCACCGAAGAGAACTGGCAAGATGCCGCCAGGAAAGATCCGAACTTCATCGCCTCCGAGACGCCCTTTTTCGTCGGTCGGTCGGTCGCCTCACTGGCGTCTGATCCCGAGGTATTCAACAAGACTGGCAGAGTCTTTAGCTCGTGGGACCTTGGAGTGGAGTACGGCTTTACGGATAAAGATGGGCGAAAGCCGGTTTGGGCAACACATTTCGAAGAGCAATACGGAAAGCGGGTCAGGAAGTGTGACGAAGCCTTCTACGAATACTGGTTCGATACGCCGGACGCCATCGATCTGGTGTTTCCTGATTGGCCGGACTGAGGTAGACTAAGCCTTTCGCGACAGGTGATTCCTCTAGTAGACTCCTGCCTCGCCGACCTTGGACTCGGCCATACCAAAACAACCGTGGAGACGACCGTTCTTTCGGCCTGCGCCTTTGCGCCAGATGAATCTCTCGCAAAGTTGCAAAGAGCTTCACGAAAAGGAGCCGCTATGCTTCTGAGATTCGCGATGAGAGCATTTCTCCTCTCGATTATTTCGGTCCTGCTGATCAAGCCGGCTGGGGTTGCCCAGCAACGACCAGCTGCGCCGCCTGCTGATCCGATGCAAGAGCGGTTGCGCGCGATCGAGGAATCGCTCGGCTTTCTGCAGCAGGCGTTGTCGAAGGATATCGACGACTTGATGTGGATTCGCGCTTTGGATGATGTTGCGGTGGTCGATAAGGTCCGCTATACCGGACCGCCCCCACGTGTGATTCCCAACCCGACGGGTCAGGGAGCGGGAAATCCGGTGATCATTACCGCATACACCTTCATACCTAAGAAATATGCCTCCGGCGCTAAGCTCCCCCTTCTCGTGTATGTCCACGGAGGCGTGCACGGCAACTTCGAATCTGGCGCGGTTCATATGGTGCGAGAAATGGTCGAGCAGGGATACGCGGTGATCGCTCCGGATTATCGCGGCAGCACCGGATACGGGCGAGAGTTCTGGCGGTTGATTGACTACGGCGGATTGGAGAACGACGACGTGCTTGCCGGCAAGCGATGGATGGTGGAGAACTACTCGAACATCGATCCCGAACGAGTCGGCATCCTCGGATGGAGCCACGGTGGGATGAACCACTTGAAGAAACTTTTCGAACACTCCAAGGCATAACCAGTGGCCTACGCTGGAGTACCTGTAAGCGACTTGATTGCGCGGATGGGATACAAGAGTCAAAGCTATCGTGAGCTGTTCTCCGCGCCATATCACCTTGGCAAGAGCGCCGACGAGAACGTCGCCGAATACCGAAAGCGCTCGCCGGCCTGGAACGCCGAGAAACTTCAGACGCCCCTGTTGATTCACACCAACACCAACGATGAAGACGTGAACGCGCTGGAGGTCGAGCATCTGATCGCCGCTTTGAAGGCGGCGGGCAAACAGTTCGAGTACAAGATCTACCAAAACGCTCCCGGCGGGCATGCGTTCAATCGGCTGGACACGAAGCTTGCGAAAGAATCGCGCGCGGAGATCTATCGGTTTCTGGCAAAGTACCTGAACCCGCCAAACCCCGTGAGGTAAACGGAGCCAGCCCTTTGGCGGCAGGGCTATGCCGTCCGTCGTGTCGACAGGAGAAGATCGAGCTCAACGAGCCAACGGCCATGACTATCGAGAAGATCAGAAGTCTGAAACCCGCGGTCATCCAATGGGATATTTGCCCACATTCCGAAGGAGGGCATCGAACAATAGCAGATCACATCCAGAATCAAGACGATGCGCTTCATCGCGACCTCAGCCAGACGGCTGGTTAGACGTTGCGCGAGTAAGAATCAGAATGGCGATGACGGAAGACAATCCAGAATCAGATCTTCTGGTAGTAACCCTCACCGGCGCACGAACGACAAAGAGTCCGGTCATTGCGCACGACTTCGCGATGATCATTGATACCTTCGCCGCATTCGTCGCACTGCACCCTTGAAACCGGTCTTCCCGGCTGATCCTGAGGCTGCAGGGTCACGCGTACGCGCTCAACTCTGAACAGCTGTTCTTCGGGCAACAGCTTGTAAGCTTGAAGCTGGCGTTGGTATTTGTTCTCGATTTCCGGGAACGCGCAATTAGCCGCCTCGCGTGACGAGTCAAGGGCAACCACTCGAACTGCTTCGCCGCTGTTGACGTTGAGAAATGTCGCGGCCAGCTTGCCATAATTGTGAAACTTCAAGGTACGTTTGCCGAGACGGCAGCCGGTCACCGTATTGACCGCGTCGGCGGCGCAGCGGTCAATCTCGACAAACACGATCAGGCTCTTGCGATCGGCTCCTCGTGGATCTTCGACGCCCACGGCGCGGCAACCGAGCATCGCCATTCGCACCCCGAGGACCTGGCCGGCGCACATGTGCCCGTGAGATTGTTCGGCGCGTTCAAGAAGCTCGTCGAGCGATTCCATAGCCGAAATTATAGACCACAGATGGCCCGGATTGAACGGATTCAACACGGAACTGTGTCGATCCGTCGAATCCGCGCGAACCGTGGTCAATCAGTAGAGAAGATATCGTTGGCGCTTCGAGGCGAAATCGGTCAAGCCGTCGCGCCAGCTCGATTCAATCTCGGTCGGCGTGATTCCGGCCTCAATCTGTTCTCGAATTCTCGAACTTCCGTTGATCACATCAAACGGCAGCTTGTCATAAACGTATTCGTAAGGCGGCTGCTTCCACTCGAAGTGATCCGGGTATAAGTGACGGATCGTGCTGATGATCGTCACGCCGGTAATGACTGGCTGAAAAAGGCTGCGGTCAGTCACGTGAATCTGAATCCCGCCGCAAAGCTCGCCTGTAAACTTGTGAAACGTTGGTTGGAAGTGAAGCGGACGAAATGAGACACCGGGCTGATTTCGCGCACCCAAGGGTTCGACGAGCTCGCGCGGATCTATGTAAGCCGCGCCGATGATTTCAAACGGGCGGGTTGAACCGCGGCCTTCGGAGACGTTTGGGGCTGCCAACATCCAGCAGCCTGGGTAAACGACTTGTGTGGTCGGCGTGGGGATGTTGGGCCAAGGAATCCCCCATGGAGACCCCGTTTG
>CAZOOE010000083.1:5066-16676 GCA_964581275.1 uncultured Clostridia bacterium | reverse complement strand
TTGTTCCTTAAGCGGGAAGTCATCGAACCACACCGTTCCACGAGTTGGTTCGTCATAGCTGAATTTGGGCTTGCGCTTTATTGAAACGAACACCGCTGACGCGCCGCCACTGGTGGCCGGAGGCCCCACAAAATCGACGGCAATCCTTTGCCAATCACTCGAACCTCGAGCCACTGGATCGGATGCAGCGATCCAATTGGCGGAAGCACTACTAGCAACTACTACTCTTGGGCCCTCGGGTGTTTCAAGTCCGGTCGTTTTTGCGTAGCACTCGAGGGTGTACCTCGCGCCCGGTCGAACCAGCACCAGTTGTTTGATCTCGTTGTCGAGCTGCGTCGTGTCTCGGCCGGCGAACTCTATTCTCAGAGATCGTGACCCGCTGTGACCCACTGCGGAGTCGACCGCAAAACGCGCATACTCGCTTCTGCCGAACGTCCAGTCAAATTGGCCAAAATCCCTCAACAGGTCTGATTCGAAACCACCGTTCCATAACAAAGCGGATTCGCGGTCGCCGCCCGCCATCTCGTTCCAAAGGTCGCGCGCCGGCTGTAACCCCCCCGCTGCGATGAGCGAATTCAAGAAGTTCGAGCTCTCCGCTGAAGAAGCGAGGCGGCTGGTTCGGTCGATGCTGCCGAAGACGCTTGCTGCCTCCGCCGGCCGAGACACTTTCAGCAAAAACTGCGCGAGTGTGAGCCTCGCCCTTGCGCCGGTCCCGGCTACGGTTTGGACCGTGTTGACATCGGCGCGCGATGCGCGCCACAAAAGGTCGAGTGTGCCCGGCAAGATTGCTGGGTTGGCGGCAACCGCGATCCTGAATTCGTCCAGGGACTGATCAATCTTGGCTTCTCTGACCAGAAGGTTTCCGAGGCGATAGTGGACTGTCCAGTAGTGGGGAGCCAGCCCACGCGCTGCTTGGAGCGATGCTTCTGCCGCCGCTCGATCGCCGTCGGCTTCTTCGATTGAAGCAAGCGTGACCCTCAAGCGATAGTCGTAGGGCGAGAGGTTGACCGCGCGTTGCGCGTGGGCTTTGGCGTTCGCCAGATCGCGGTCACTCTCCGAGAGTTCTGCGGACGCCAATCGGCCATTCAATCGAGCGGAGTTCGGAAAGTAGGTGACCGGGACTTGAATCATGTCGCGGGTTACCAGAAGCCGATCATCTGCGAGTGTGCCGATAACGAACCCCGATACGACAATCACGACAAGCAGAGAGCAGCCTGCTAGGACGACAATCGCAAGCGCAAACCTCCTGCCCGGCTTGTTCAGATTCAACTCAAGAACCATGAATCCTTCGTCGAAAACTTTGGTTTGGCTGTGAGGGTGCGCATCGCCTGTTGTAGAGGCAACCAGACAGGCCCCGCCCCGAATACATTAAGCCCGTGAGGGAAGCCGCAGCTCGCGGCAGCAAGCACCTTAGACGGAGCTTTGCTACTAGACTCGTTTGAGGCAGCGCAGCGCTCGGCTCCAGAGCGACGAATAGGGGCACGTGCGCGGGATCAATTGTATGCGTGTAATGTTCTGGCTTTCGCGCGCGTCCGCGCCTTTGTGGTGGGATTCGAACTGCCCTTCAAATGACCCACGCTTGCGTCACCCTGCTACTTCCTGCGGCATTCAGTTTTCAACCTCCGAATACCGGGAGCGCACAAAGCATACTGTTGGGCTTTTGAGTTGTCAACACAATCGAAAGAAACGACTTCGGCCCACTTGCTAGCCGATTTCTTGCCCGCCATGGTCGGATGCTTGAGTCCTGATTCGCTTGCCGCGGCGAGCTGTTTTTGTATCCGGGTGGCTAGGCAGATCCGGCTCGGTGCTGAGGGTCAAGTGCTACCCTTGAGCCGTATGATTGCTGATACAAGTCTTAGCGAGTAACCCGGCGAGCAGACCTTGAAAATGATCAACTGCTCCCGAGTGCCGGGACCAACGAGCCTTCCGATCTGCTTTTGGCCGCTGCTACTCCTGCGGCGGCTTTTTTTCACCCCTCCCGCAGATCCTGGGGCAAGCGCAGAAAGAATTTCCCGAAGCGAGAAAGCAGATTCCGGAGTTGATAGGGCAACCGCGCGGACTCATCAAGCGGCCCGTGCAAGCGGACAGTCGCTTCAATCGCGTCGGGCCAGCGCATCCGCAGGGTGTGGATCAATCCTCTGGGGTCTCGCAGATACGTGGCCAGCGGGCGAGTGTAGGAAAGCGGGGGATAAAGCTCAGGAAAAGGTCGGCTCCAGTTTCTTAAGACCTGCGGCACCAGCCAACTCGGCAGATTTCTGGCTCGCTCGGCCACCGGCAGCGGTCCGACTTCGACGCCGAGCAATTGATGGGCGAGGCCAATCGCGCACGCCAGCCAGTCGGCCTGCACCGGATCACCACCTAAAAAGCATTCCCAGTCAAAGTCTGCGGGCAGCGCTTCGAGGGCCGCCGCAATATCGCAAAGCCAGAGTGGCCGCCATACGCTGTGACGGAGCAGGTGCGTGCACAAAATGCGAAGGTGGTCTTCGAGTCCGAGCGTTCGCACTTCAATGTCGCCAATACTGATCATAATTGAGCGCGCCAGCAAATCATCGGGGCTGGTACTATCAAGTTGCCCAAACCCGTCGTGTAGATCGACCGTGAGCTTCTTGCCTGCCGGGCGTTCCAGCAATTTCTCCGCCGCTCGGTATTGCTCCCGGCTGAAGCACAAATCAATATCGCCGTAAGGACGCAGTCCCATCTCAGGATAGAAGCGCGCGACCGCCCATCCTTTCACCAACACCGGTTCGATGCCGGATGCGCGCAGCAGCAGGACAGCATGGCGGATCTCTGATTGATGCATAGCCGAATGAAGTGAGTGCAGGCGATAGGCATCGCGCAACTCTAGGGCAGCGGGTGACCCACGCAAGTCAGTGTCCCGAGCGCGCCACCAGCCGAGGGCGCCCGCGCCCGATCTCAGGAGTAGAGGAGCAACTTCGTTCAACTCGTCGGCGGCTAATTCAAACGGTGGCGGAGTTCGACGCCACGCGCCAGAAAGAGCGGTTGCAACCAGCTTGCCAGGTAAATTTGCGCGGCCCATAACCAATTAGATCAGAGAACAATTAGATCAGAGATTCTGCATCTGAGGGATAGTGATGGCGATCTTGACCAACAACCTTATTCAAATTGCTACGGAGGCTCAGACGACGGAGCGATTCTGTCCCAGAAAAGGTACACCGTGAAATTCGCCGTGGTGATCGCTTTGTTCTGCGAGTAACGGCCGAACAGGTTTAGTGATTTCACGCGGGGGTCGTTTGCCATCATGCAGACGGTCGCGAACCGGTTTGCCGCTAGCCATTCGTCGCCGCGAGAATTCGGATTGAATGCGTTCTCCAACCCCGGCGGAGGCATTCGTCTAGCTTCAAAATATACTTGCTCGAAAGCGAACACCCAGCCATCGAAGGGGGTGACCTGATTCACGTCTCGCGCTATGCCTTCCATTGTATTGTGGTCCGCATAGAAGATCTCGCGACGCATTTTGTACACTTGCCACCCGAGCCCAACTGAGTACAAAACAACAATCGCCGGTATCAGCCAGATTCTTCGGCCCGAAAACCAACCGAGCGCCTCAATGGCCTCAAGCCCTGTTGCTGCAAGGACGCTTACAAACGGCGTTAACAGAACGAAGTAGAAAGAGAATGTGGGCCTTGGAGTACCAAAGTACACACTCAAGACAGCTGCTAACCAGGCACAAAGATATGACTCAGCCCTTCGCTCCCTGCCAAGCGCGGGGCGTCGGACAATAAACGATAACCCGATCACCGCCAGGGTCACGAGGACGAGCCCTTGAATCGATCCGAACCAATCGACGATCTCTCTCAAGTTCCAACGGATCATGTTCCCTTGCGACCCAACCCGGTAGGCGAGATGATATTCGACAAGATCGAACAGGACTGTACGAGGTGACAGCACTCCAAGCCACAGCAGCGGTATAAGTGGAAGCACGGCTCCTACGAGGAATACACAACATTTTCTTAGTCGATCGCCACCCTGCCCATACAGCCACAGTACCAAAACCACCAGCACCGGTGCAGTCAAAAGCGAAGAGGCCGCCGCCGCGCCAGCCGCCACACCCGCAAGGAACGGAAGCAACACTGCGGGCCGATGCGCCGCCGCAACTGTCAAACGAAAGGCGCCAGACGAGAGAAAGAGGCACAGGCCGAATGGAAGCCCCACCGTCCCAAAGCAAAGCACAAAGAAGTTGAGACCTAGCAGCGCAGTGATCGCTGCTGCAATTGCAAGCCGCCAACGTGAGTGGCTCAATCGGCCGTAGGCATAGTTAGCCATCACGACGATGCAACCGCTCGTGAGGAGCGCCGACAACACGTGAGCGCTGCGCCAGTTCTCTCCGAAGATCCGCATCCAGGCGGCAGTCAGGTATGCGAAGAAAGGCGGGTGCTGATAGAAGAAATCCAGATAGGGCTTCTTTCCAGCGTTGATCAGTTGAGCTGCGAGGAGATGAAACGATTCGTTTCCGAAGTAGGCTACAGACTGCGAGTAAGCCAGTAGCCCTATCGTGAATACCGCCAGGACGATCCAAAGGAGGCGCGGCGACTGCCGCGGATTGACTCTTCCGTAGCTCACACTTCTGGGCAATTAGTTGACGGAGAAATCGCCTGCTTATCTAAAACTTTATCTGAACCAGGACTGCCGAGAGCATCGAGGAGAACTCGGCCGATAGCGTTGTACGTCGGAGCACTTATGTGATCAATGCAGCACGCGCAGTCAACACTCAAGGGCGAGGATTCAAGCGCATGTGGTGACATTGCAGATCCCAGAACAGCACTGAGCGCTTGTGGTGCAAGCTCCTCCCGGCGTGACACAGTTCGCCGCCTGGGCCGCCGTTGGAGCAATTATTGAAGTTACGACCGGCAGCGCCACCGCCGCAGCCACTCCGATTCGTTTAATGAGCTCGCGCCTGGATAGACCGGATTTGTGCTCGGGCACGTTCACGCCCGCTCGAAGCAGATGGGTCTTGCTCAGTTGCTCGACGCCGAGCCAGATTACATCTTCTTCTACGGGCGTGTTGATCTTTTCCTCAATCGCGCGAGCTATTTGTGCCACCGATGTTCTGCCGTCACAGTAACCCCACACAAGCGCGGCCGTCGAGTTGAGGCAGTGGGCCTTGTTACGATCGCGATCGTAAATCAGTACCTCGTCTGATAATTCTTGCACCACTAAGCCCTCTGTTCGCGCTTCGGGCATCAATCGCTCCTTCTCTTTCTGCATCATTGGCTCCCGTTCTTATTGTTCGCACCGTAAGATGACGAGGCTCACCGATCCGGGTTATACTATCTAAACCTGACACGTGTCAACAGAAATGTCTCTAGCCTCTAATAGTTTGCAAGCTTTTCGAAGATGAACTCCACGACCTGCCGAGCCTCGCCCCTGGTGCCCTTCAGAACCGGCGCCCTGGAGACCACGCGGCGAACGGCTGCGAGCATTGCCTCCGGATCACGACGTGCTGATACCGTATTGGACATCAGCTCAAGCGCGCCCTCACCCTCTGAGAGCCCCCGAGGACGCCATCGGGCTCCCGCCTTGTATTTGCTAACCACCACAATTCCAACCGGCAATGGCTTGACTCCGGAGCGACCTCCCAGTGTCTCGACCTGATACTTCTTTGGCTTCTCGAGATTGCCATTCTCTCGTATCGACAACGGCCTTGCGTAATGGTGCACCCGCCCGTGTTCGTCAAGCACCGCGTATTCATCCGAGTAATATGTAGCTCCCGCCTTTACCAGCGCTGCAACCAGGCTGGTTTTTCCGCTAAAGCTACGACCAGGAATAACGATTGCTCTTCCTCGCCAGCCTACAACTCCAGCATGGACAAAGACTCTCCGTGGCGCAGTCTCAGCCACAAAGAGCTGGAGGTCCGATTCAAAAGCATCGATTGCCTGATCCAGCCGCGGCGTCCCGACAACTGGTTTGTCATCCGCATACACCAGATTGAGACGCTTAGGTTTTCCCCGCTTTCCTTCGTCCCCGATCACAAATGAATACACTCGATCGACGTTGCGAGACCGAGAGCGTTTCCATCCAGGAGGAAGATTGGGCAAAATTTGAGCAAGCAGTCCCTTTCGGTTCACACGAATGCAGACGCGCACTCCGTATGATGTAAAACGCATGCTTTCATCCCACACCTGTCCCTCAATCTCGTCCATCGAAGCGGACTCCGCCTTCACACGAGGCTTGTTTGATTTCGACACCGACACCCCCTGATAGTCCTTGTTTCGTCTCGCGAGCAGTTGACTCATCTAAGCCTGGTCGTCGGATCGCCAAACAATATCCACGTAAGACGCGCGTCCTTGTTCAGCCCGTGCGCTTTGGCTCGCAAAGAGGCCTCTCCCAACGTCCACGAGCCGTTGGTATCGAACAGACGTCTGAACATCTCCATATCCATTACGCCCTGATCGCTTGGCAACGTCATTCCTGACGATGCCCACACCGCAACCGCGCCCCCCTTTTCCGCACGAAGCAGCGATTCCGCAAGACTGTCGAGCTGTGCGTCGTGAAAGTAACCGTTCAGACAAGTCATCATCACAAACAATGACAGATTGTCCCCGTTGGTCAATGCGTTGGCGTCCTCAGTCGTCAACAGACCGGCTCGCCAGCTATCCATGTTGCCGTGACCGTCATAGTTGATGATTTTTTGTCCTCGATTGATAGCATCCAGCAAGCGTCTCTTTGCGGTCGCCGGATCGAGATCGCCTCGATTGATCTGCTCGACGCGCTGATCGGTTGGAATTACGCTGCGCAACTCCGAGGTAGACGCCTCAAAATCCAGCCCGTCAAGACTATCGTCGGCAACCAAAAGCACACCCTCCGGCCGCGACCCTCGATCGTAGCCAACGATCTTGGCTACGAGGCTGGCAGCGGCGCGCTGCGAACGAATTGGCAGGCGGCCAACGGCCACTTCCGCCAGCCCGTTGCCGCTGAAGTCGGCAAGCCAGTCATCACTGGCCGTCTCCATCAACTGCGTGTCAATCAATTTGGTCGGAACCAGATCGTTCGCGCCGAACCCAAGATAGTTTTTCGGATCGAACGTAGCGTCCCCCGCCAAGATCACGAAACGCGGCGCGATTTTCCAGTTGCCCTGCGCGTATGCCAGGAAGTCCTTGATCGCTTGGGGCGTCTTGTTGCCGTAGCTGAACTCGTCGTAGACGTCCTCGATGTCAACGAGCGCTACCTTGTAACCTTGGCTCTGACGCAGCGACTTGAGTGCTTCAAGCGGCACCATGAATTCACGGCGCGTGAAAATCACCAGATTCGCCGCATTGCCCGGTTGTCGCCACCGCGACGGTCGATCGAGCGTTATGTTCGCCGCTCTCCTCATGGTGTCATCGGTCATCGCCACCAGCGTTCGCAATCCTGAGCCCTGTACACCGATCGTCACCGAGTAACCAGACTTGCCCGGCATGATCGCACCCAAGAGCTCCTGGGGCGTGCCCGGGTTGGTTACGTCGAGCACTCGGATTGAGGGGTTGCTAAAACCGTCAACGCTGACCACCTGCTTCGTCGACGCATTGAATCGCAATTGGTTGTTATCGGCGACGAAAGCGTGCCAATAAGTAACCCGCAGGTAGTCCACCAGACTGACGTCCGTCGGCCCCCCAAGCGGGACAAGGCGCACGATGTTCGCGCCTTCCTTGAGCAATGTCTGCGCGATAGACAAGCGGGCGGTGCCCGACTCCTGGCCGTTGAACACAACTTCACCGGCGCGCGTGCCGTTGATTTGCACTTCGACGCGATGTCCCGAGAGGGTTACACCTTGCAAAGCGACTTCGAGCAACGCGCCGTTTGTAGCCGCGGTGTCGACGTGTTGAAGCGCCAATACCTGATCCACCGGGTCACGCGCGATGACTGCGCCAAAGAAGTTTTCCTTATCGCCGTTGCGCAAACCTGAGAAATAGATGGTCCTCGGCTTCAGCTCGACAGTCGAGAGGAAGCTCTGGTTGGCGCGCGGGTTCGCGGACGCCGAGATCAATTGAATGCGTTGGCCCGGCTGCGAGCCGTTCGTCAGCCAGTAGACGTGTTCATCGGTCGCCGCCGAGTCGACACCAACGCCGTAGAACTCGATTGCCGCTGACGAATCGAAAACGCTTTTGGCAATGACCTTTATCGGTTGTTCCCGGCCGTCAACAAACAGACGCAGATTGCGCGGATTAACATTGGTGTCGAACCCCGCGGCCGCCAACTCCGGCTGCGTCACGCGGTAGAAGCCCTCGCTCTTCACGGTGAGTTTCGCCGCCGCCAGTCCTCCGGTGACCGTTTGGATCGAGACGCCGGAAGCGCTGACTGTGCGAATGCTCGCACTACGGTCGACGCGAGTGGTCGGGCTTTCCATTGTGGTTGATTTACTCAACTGGCCCAGCGTTGGCGACGAAGCTTGGTCACCAGCTTTACCGGCTGCCAGGCTGGCGCTGACCGGCCCGTACCACGTACTCTCGCCGTTCAGGTCAATTGCTTCGATAAAGTATTGCGAGCTGTGGCTTGCCGGTGTGTTGTCAAACCACGCGTACGATCTGCCCGCGCCGAGCGATGTGCCGGCGCCAACCATCAAGGCCGACCCGGCGATGAGCTGCGAGTTTACGCGAAGTCGCTTGCCGTTTTCATCGCGGTAGACGTTGAAGCCGAGGTTATCGACTTCAAAGCCGCTTCTCCAGGTGACGGACACGCCGTCGCCATATCGCGTAGCGCTCGCTGCAGCCCTCGCAGCGTCGTTGTTGAACTTCGCTGCGGTCGGCGCGCCAGTGAAGATGGAGAGCAGGTAGTCGCCAGCGCCTATAGCGGTTGCGCTGGATGTGCCGATCGAGACCCTCGCATAGTAAGTCCCGGTGGTTGTTGCTCTCCAGACGAGGCCTTCGGCTGGAGAGTTTGGTGTTGTCGCAGTGAGCGACCCCGCTCCCGAGGTTGTAGAAGACGTCGACCCTCCATCGTTGACCGAGATCAGCGTCGCTCCCCCTGAATCCAGCAACGCCAACTGGCCGTTGATCGGTGTGGCATCACGGCATGGGTCGCCGTCGAGGCTGAGGAAAATCAGATCGCCCGCGTTTGCGGTAAAGGAAAAGATATCAACATCGGTCGACGGAGCCGGTCCGGCAAGCGAGCCGCTGAAGTATTTGTTCCCGGCCGAATTGGCAGTCGCTGTTGTGTTGTTCGGCTCAGTCTCTGCTGTTGCCGATGTCGTTGGCCCCCCAATACAGCCTGGCAGAGAATTGGCGCCCGGCGGCTGTACGACCGAATAGATGCGGTACGGCTCTGCTGCGGTGCCTGAGAAATGACTGACGCGAAGAAACGATGGCACGCCGGTCAGAGGTGTGCCGCCTATAGTCGCGGACAAAGAACCGAACGCCACATCCGCATTTGCGTCGTCGTATTCGAGCGTATCGGTCGTAGTCGTCACCCGGAGATCAAAGTCCGTCGAATTGCTGGCGACTCCGTCTATCAGTGCAAACACACGCGAACCTGAGGCTGGCGTGCCCAGGCTGAAGAAATCCACGTCGCCGGCCGGGAGCGAACCTTCACCACCAAACGAGAGCATGTTGGCGGTCGCGGGAGTGTTGTTTGGCTCGGTCTCCGATATGCAGCGATTCGCTTCTATGGTGAAGCTACTGCCCGCGGTGATCGAGTTCTCATCTACAAAGATGAATACTTGTTGGCTGGCCGCAAGCGCTAGGCAAAGGACTTCTTCAGCGGTGCTCGCGCTGGCGCGATTCGCGGCCCCTAGGCATGTCGCCACAGTGACTGGGGGCGCTCCTGCCGGACAGGTAGAAGCCACATACAAGACAAGATTACTGATCGTGTTGAAGTTGGTCACCTTGAACGAATAGTTGTCAGCCGAAGAAGCGGTGAATGAATAGACCACATCGCGCCCCACGGCATTTGACGAAGTCTGACCAATGCCCGTGAAGCACGCGGCTCCGGAGAGTTGATAGTCATTGTTCGCCGCGACGGTCGTCCCATTGACCGGCGTGTTGAGCGAGAGCGCGGTCGGCGAGGAGCAGGTGTCGTTCGCCGGCGGGAAAACTGCGAAGACCTTAAGCTGAACCGCCGTGTTCCCAGCGGTTGGCGCCGGCTGATCGAACTGCCACACGACGATGTAATACTGAGTGCCTGAGTTCAGCTGAGTGGTGATGGTTGACTGCAACGCCTCGGTCACACAGCTGTCGTCATCGCAACCGTCGCTAGCGCCGCCGGTCGGAATCTCGCTAAATGGTCCGGCGCATCCACCGGTCGAGGTGTAGATTGCCATCACAGTATCGTCAACAGTCGTGGCGGTGCCATCAGCAGCGCAGGACGAAATCGTGTAGCTGGCCGTCGAAGCCGGTGTGAAGGTGTACCAGATGCTGCGCGAGACGTTGTTCTGGCAAGATGGAAGCGGGGGGTCGCCGGTAACCGTCGCGTCGGTAATATCCGCAGTGACCGCCGTCGAGTACGGGAACGGCCCGGCAGCGGGAATAACCTCGGCGCCGGCGCACAAGTCATTTGGCGGCGCCACCAGAGGCGCGGTGCGCGGCGGCGCGGCGGCGGCTGCGGCAATGCGCCTGTTCAACAATTGCGTTTTGAGGTCGGCGACATCCGTAGGACGCCGCGCAACAAACAGCGAGTATTGGTCCAGCAACTCCTGTTGCTCTTTCGTCAGCTCTTTTGACGCGATGTAGTAATCGTATAAGGCGCGCGAGATGACCACGTCAGCTTCCAAATCAGTGATTGTCACGCCAGCTCCGAATTTGCGCAGGACGTTTCCTTCCTCTTCCGAAAATGAATCGCCGGCTTTCAACCGAGAATAGAGCTTCTCCATCGCCGCTTGACGCGAGCTGTCCACTCCAGAACTGGAGACTTTCTGCATTGGGCGTCGCGCAGTTGTGGACGCCCGACCGACCGGGAGTCCAGGCAATACCAATAAACAAGTCAGCCCAAACAGCAAAAGGAGAATAGTGACACCAAGATTAGAACGCTTTACTAAACGCATTGCTGTCCCCCTGTTTTTGATTGCTTGAGTTGGCCTGCCCGTGGACCGCAGCCCACTCCGATTACAAAGGTCCCACTAGCTAGTTGATCCTGCTTGTTGAAACAGAACGTAGGTTAGTCGAATATCGCTGTCTTGAACAGAGTTATTTTTGTCAAAAAATCAGTGAAGCCGCACCAATCAAACGCTTACTCCCACCTTTTCCTTAGGGCGAGAGCATCAGATCGAATGGGGCCATTGTGAGGAAAGCCGTCTGTCCCGGGGCAAATTCCACACCCGGGGCGAATGCTCGACGCGGGTTGGTTTGACAGTGGTAAAGGGTTCTCCTTAGGATTCAGTGTAAATGTTTGAAGACCTGCTCGTGACTCAAAAAACGCAACGGGTCCGACTCCCAAGTCCGTCAGGAGTTACATGTTTATAGACTGAGGTCCAGTTGAGAAACTGAACCTAGGCCCGCGAATCAGCGTTCGTTCCGCTATGCTTATTTGAGACGCATCGCCGGATCGCCGAACAGTATCCACGAACGCCGCACGTCCGCGTCGGTCACCACCTGTTTCGCACGCGCCGCAGGTTCGCATACCGTGGTCGCACTCCCGCAGAACAACATCCGATACAACCCCTGGTTCCACCACCCATCGTGT
>CAZOOE010000083.1:0-5056 GCA_964581275.1 uncultured Clostridia bacterium | reverse complement strand
CCCCCCTCTTGCGACCCGCCCGCCGCTTCGCCTCCCGTGATCGCCCTCCCGCTCAACAACAATCCATCCAACCCCTGGTTCAACGCCTCCTGCCGTCCCGGCTCGCATTGCGCCGCCCAGGCCCACACCGCAGCCGCTCCCCCATTCGCTTTCAGCAGCGATTCGGCCAGGCTGTCCAGCACCGGATCATCAAAGTACCCGTTCAGACAGGTCATCATCACAAAAAGGGCCAGCTTCTGCCGGTTGGTCATCGCTGCCGCGTCCGCGTTGGTTAGGATGTTCGCCCGCCATTGGTTCACCGATCCGTGTCCGTTGTAGTTTACTATCGTCTTTCCCTCATTGATCGCTGCTAGTATCTGGCTCTTCACAGTCGCGTCATCGCTGGTTCCCCGCGCCACTTCCTGCACCTGCATTCCTGCCGGGACCAGGGGCCGTAGTCCAGCCGCCGCAGCCCCGAAGTTGTAACTGTCATTGAGGTCCTCTGCCAGCAACACTGAGTTCGCACCCGTCGACCTTTCGTAACTCAGAATCTTTCCCACAACCGCTGCTGCTTCCACCGCATTTCGCACTGGCAACCGCCCGCTTGCCATCTCGGGCAGCCCCGCCCCCTGGAAGTCCACGAACCAGTCGTCGCTGGCCGCTTCCATGTACGCGCTGTCGTACAACTTGGTCGGCACCAGATCGCTGTCCCCGAAACCCAGATAGTTCTTCGGATCATAGCTCGAATCACCAGCAAACAGGACAAACCGCGGCGCCTGTCGCCACTTATCCCGCGTGAACCGCAGGAAGTCCTTGATCGCCTGCGGCGTCTTATTTCCGAAGCTGAACTCGTCGTACAGGTCTTCGACATCCGCCACCGCCACCGACAATCCCTGGCTTTCCCTCAGCGCTTTCAGAGGACCCAGGCTCGATTTCAGATCCTGGGTCGTGATCATCACGTAGTCGCCCTGCAGTCTCTCCTCGTGCCAGTTCGACGGCACATTCGCCTTGGCCACCGCGCTCATCGCCCTAGCTCCCGTAAACGCGAGCAGTGATTTTGTTCCGTTTCCAGGCACCGTCACCGTGATGCTTGAATTGGACTTCGATCCGCTGATCGTCCCGGTCAGCTCCCGCGGGCTATTCATATCGGTAACATCCATAACTCGAATGTCGTTCGATGTGAATCCGCCGATCGTCACCGCCTGCCCACCTCTTACCCCGGCCCTCAGTTGGTTGCTGTCCGCAGTCATAGTGTGTGTGTATGACATCCGCACCGTGTCTGCCAGGCTGATGTCCGAACTCCCGCCCATCGCGACCAACTGCACCGTGTTGGCCCCTTCGCGCAGTTGCGATTGCGAGATCAAGAAGGTCGCTTTCCCACGGTCTTGCCCGTTGAAGCTCACCATACCCACCACTGCCCCGTTGAGCGTCACCCGCGCCTGATGCGCCGTCTGCGTCACTCCTTGCAAGTACACTTCAAGGCTTGCGGCCCCCGATGTCGTCGCTACGTTGGTCAACGTCAACGACTGGTCAACAGGTGTCCCTACAACCACCGGTCCGAAGAAGTTCTCCGCCTCGCCGTTTCGCAACGACGCGAAGTACAGGGTGCGGTCCTTCCTCTCAACCGCCGCCACAAAGCTCCCGGGTCCGCTCGGTGCACCGGGCGTCTTTATCGCCTTTATTCGCGTCCCGGGTTGCCCTCCGGCGACCAGCCAGTAGACGTGCGTGTCTGTAGTCGCGCTGTTCAATCCTACGCCGTAGAACTCGATGCTATCGGAAGGATTGAGCCTCCCATGCTGTTCGCCGTTCACGATCATCGGCACCTGTCGGCCATCTACGTATAGCTGCAGGTTTCGCGCCTCCGCATTCGGGCTCAATCCCGCGGCGACCAGGTCTTGTTGTGTGATGCGATACCATCCCTCCTGCTTGACAGCTAGCTTGACTGCCGGCGCACCTGCCAGGCGGATCTGTAGTGCCGTCGCTTCCGGCGTCTGGCTCGCGATATCGGCTTTGCGCTCGACCGGAACCGACCCTTGTCCGATCGTCATCTGCGACGACGCCATCCCGATCCGAGCCAGTAGCACTGATTGATCGATGCTCGGCGCTTTACCCAGTTTCGTATTGAGGTTGATCGGGCCCGTCCACGAGCTCTTGCCGCTCAGATCGATGTCCTCGAGCCAGTAACGCGTACCGCTCGCCGCTGACTGGTCGACCCACGCGTAGGAGTTTCCCGCCGTGAGCGCAACCTTTGATCCGGTCACAAGCGCCGACCCGGCGATGGTCTGCGGGTTGGTCTTCGTGCGTTGCCCGTTTACTTCGCGGTAGACGTTGTAGCCCAGGTTGTCTACTTCGTAACCCGAGCTCCACGTCAACAGCACTCGCCCGTCATCGAACGTGTCCGCTGTGAATGAAGTCACCTTGGCCGCAGTTGGGTTGCTGCAGGAAGGGAATTTGAATGAGCCGATTCGTGTGTTCCAAAAGCCGCTGCTCGTTGCCGAGAAGTATTCATTGGTATGCCAGAATGTACAACCATCCGAGGGGTCGACGCCTAACGAACTGTAGTCGCCCCATCGCCCGCTGGTGCTCGTTTGATGGCCGCCACCAGCGATCAACTCCGCTTCGCCTTGCGCAAGCGAATTCAGAGGGTCGCCTACCAAACGACCCGCATACTTGATGGCGGGTTCAGTCGTGCTGCTCGATGCCGAATAGCCAATCGATAGGTTCCCCTGTGCGTCAACGGCTAGGCTGGGCATCCAACGCCACAACCCGTCGGCGCCGTTATTGAACGTTTGCTGCTGGCTGGGGGTGGCGGGAATTGTGCTGCCGGTGACATTGAATTGATACCAGCGAATGGCGGTCGGCCCGGTCCCGTTCTGATTGTTGTTGATGGTGTGCGAAACATATAACGACTCGGCAGCGCCAAGTTTCTGGTAGACCAGCGGAGCCATTAGCCTGTCGCCCAGTGTGTCGAGGGAACGTGGCGGGTTTCCGGGTTGCGGCACGAGAAGGGTCGTGTTCGTGAATGCATCAACAAACCCGTTGACCGTTGTCGTGTCGTTTGGTGTGTGGCTCGCGCCAATACCGAAAGTGGAGTTGGCTGGGGTACCAAAGTCAACGTGAAAGCGCCAGGTAAAGACCTGGGTTTCGACCACATCAGCCGAATTCGGACTGTTGATCGCCATGAAGTATTCCGGCGTACCAGCCGGCGGCGCTCCGCCGGTCCGGAAGGTCGCCGGCACCAGGCTGTATGCGTCGCCCAGATTCGCGGGCGTGATCGTAAAGGCGATCGCGCCTGGGTTTGGAGAACCTGTACCGTTAATCATCGCACTGCGCGGTAGCGCAAAGACGCGAACGCCGTTGAATGTAGTATTGTTAGAGAACATGTTGACCGAAAAATAATACGCGTCGGGCCACAGGCCAAACTTGGGATAGTCGCCCAGGAATGAGGGGTTCGCCGGATCTATTTGCAATGCGTACAACCACCACCCGCCGGCAACCGGATCGCTGGTCTTTGAGACTGCGATGCATTGATAGAATGACGTGCCGGGGAAGGCTGGGAAGGCAAAATCGCTGACCACCCATCGGTCAGCCAGGTGGTCGTAGAACGCGATGCCGTCACCCTGATTCTGATTGCTGCCGCAAGGCGTGCTCGCTCCTAACGCGGAAAAGAATGAGTTGTAGGTTGTTGGACCCGACAGCGTAGTGCCTGTCTTGTTAAATATCTGGATCGACGAATTGACGGATTGGATGTAGTGATTCGGACCGACATCCCCGTTGGGGTCCGGTGGCAGACAACCGCACCCGGGGCTCGACGCTGACGTAAACATGCCTCCGAAACTCTGAATGAGGGCCGGCATCGCCGAAGGCTGCACAGACTCTCTTACCGGCAGGATGGGATCATCCACCCCTTGACCCTGCACCAGCGGATGACGCATTAAGCGGATCTCCTCATCCTCAATGTTCGGCGGAATGTAAGGCAGCTTGCGCAAGTCGATATCTTGCGAGACGGGACCAACGAATTGAGTCACCTCCGGCGTGCTCACACTCGGCCCCTGCTCGGAAACTTTACCGCTTTGGACCGCCTGCCCTAGTGCTGAAGCTCCTTCAGCGCGACGCATCTGATGTCCCACCGAAGTCTTGGTATCCACCTCTGTGGATGACAAGGTGGGCGTTGCAATTGACACGGATGGGGCCGACGGTTTGTCGGGCTGAGGCTCGGCTTTTAATTCTTGTGAGATCGCCGGGGGAGCTTCGTCGAGCTTTTTCGGAGACGTGGCTAATCTCATCTCCTGCGGCGGCTTCACTGGCGCCACATTCCTGACATTACCTGCGAGCTGAAGAGGAATGGTTGGAGATCCTTCAATCGTAGGACGCAACCTTGGCTGTTCGGATTTACCGTGCGTTCTGATTGCGGGGTCTGACTTGGATGCGGCCTTGCCGCGCAGGCGCGAGGTCGCCGACGGCGGCGCGTTGCGTTTTACCTTTTGCGAGTCTTGCGCTTTCGCGGCTGCAGGCGCGGGGGTCGATGGTGGTGACGCGCCAAGTGACGGAGTGGTCGCGGCTTGTTGTGCGAGGTTTTGCTCAGCGACGGGCTGGTGCGCGGACCTCATTACGAAGAGCAAGCCGATGCCTGTTGCGAGGATGCCAAAGCATAGCGAGATAATCATCGCTGTCGAGAAGTTCCTCTTTCGACCTGGCTCGCTCTGCGGACCAGATTGCGTTGCTTTGTTTCCGATTCTCATACTGCTTCTCCTTTACCGCTCAGGCAACCGCTGAATCCAGATGGCCATGCACACATCACCCACAACTTGGTTTTTTGATTTGCACCTTGGGGGACAGGCGGTCAGTCTCTACATTAAATTGGGGAGTTGTAGAGATTGACGCGTTTGATTTGCAATGTTTCCTGTGTTTCAGCTCGAAACGTACACTATACTAACCAGCTTTGACTTTGACATCAAGGGAAGTAGCAGAAAAAAAGGATGAGCCTTGGAACGTCGAGTCGAGAGGAATCCGGTCCGTTTTTTGGAAGTTCCAATAGAGTCAAAAGGGGCCGGGGTTCATCGAATCCCCGGCCCAG
>CAZOOE010000082.1:0-16733 GCA_964581275.1 uncultured Clostridia bacterium | reverse complement strand
CAGTGCGAACACCGTTCCTATTCTGGCGGAACGGCTGGAATCGCTGGGACTGGATGCCCGCGCTTTCGCGACCACCAGGATCGCTGCGATCGGTGCTGCAAGCGCGGCGGCTCTCAAACAACAACTGGGGTTGCGCGCCGACTATCTGCCCGACGAATCCGTCGCAGAATCGATGGCGGAGAGTTGGCCGGACCATCTTCATGGCAAGCCCGTCCTGTTGCCGCGTGCGGTCGAGGCGGGGTCGCGGGGCCCCGCGCCGTTCGTGATCGCGGGAATCGGCGCGGGCGCCGGCGATCCGGCGTTCACCGAGACCGCGTGCGCCGTCGGCGGACTCCACGTCGGGTCGGGCGCGGACTTCGCCGCGCTGCTCGGCTGACGTCGGGCGGCGTCGTCTACTTGTTCGCGGTGATGAGGATCCGCGCCTCGGGGGCCGGCGGGTGGGTCTGGGTCATCCCGCTCGAGAACGAAATCACGAGTGGCGGCATCGTTGTCGATCCCGACTACCTCATGAAGGATCGCGGGAAAGACCTTGCGAAGATTTTTGAAGAGGAGATCGAAAAGTGTGAATCGTGCCGCAAACGGGTCGCCGGCGCCGAGCGGGTCGATAAGATTTATTCAATCATCGACTATTCCTACCGCTCGAAGCAGTGCGCCGGCGATGGCTTCATTCTGATAGGTGATGCCTATGGGTTTCTTGACCCGATCTATTCGTCAGGCGTTCTGCTGGCGCTCAAGATGGCGGAGCTTGCGGCGGATGCGATTCACGACGCGTTCAACAGTAATGATTTCTCCGCCGATCGGTTGGGCCAGTTTCAAACCAAACTGGATAACGGCATCGAGTCGATGCGCAAACTCGTTCACGCTTTCTACAGCGATGGGTTCAGCTTCGCCAAGTTCCTTCAGAAGTATCCCGAACATCGAGTCAACATCATCAATTTGCTAATCGGCGACGTGTTCAGGGAAGGCGTGGATGCGGTCTACGGACCGATGTCGGAGTTCGCAGAGATTCCGCCGCCGCTGTACGAAGAGTTTCTTTCCCCTGACGGCGACGTTGACCCATCAGTGATCCCCGAACCGGGTCAGGTGCTTTCGGCGAAGTACCTGTACTTTGACGATCGCGCGCCCGCACGCGAGGCAAAGGAATCTTAAAACTCAGGCCTTGATCGACGCGACGAAACTTCGCGTCTTGCGGGTCTTGGCGTCTTTGCGCGAACCTGCTCATCAGAGGCTTGAGCCCCATTCTCGCACGCCTATGGCCAGCTTCAAACCGCTAATCCTACAGATCGGGACTATTCTCCCGGGTGAGTCCGTACTCCTGACGGAGTTGCGGAGTCGACAGTTTGCGTTTTGAGTCACGCGGCCTTCAGACATTTCCCACTCTTGAATCATACCCGGCTCAACCATTTCTGGACCGGGCGCACTGTTCTGAGACGACGCGCTTTCATTTATATCTGCCATCAATTAGAATCCACGACGCAACAAACTGAAGGCACTCCTGGCTTTAAGGACGCCGCAAGCGGCAGGTAATGTCAATGATCAAACACACCCTCTTTGCTTTGTTAATCGCGTGTCTCTTGATTTCGGTGATCTCGTCGGCACCCCTTGTAGCGACTGCCGGCGAAGATTGGTCGCAATTTCGCGGGCCTAACGGCACCGGCGTTTCAACTACCGCCGGCTTGCCTACCGAGTTCGGGCCTCAAAAGAACGTCATCTGGAAGACGCCGCTGCCGCCCGGTCATTCTTCTCCAGTCCTAACCCAGAATCGCATCTTTATCACGGCTCACACCAACGAAAAAGAGAACCACAAGCTTCTGGTCATCTGTCTCGACCGACAGACCGGAAAGCCCCTGTGGCAGCGCGACGTCCCACGCCGCCAATCAGGTCGATTGCAACTCGTCAACGGACCCGCCTCGCCGAGCCCGGTCACCGACGGCCAGAACGTCTATGTTTTCTTTCAAGAGTTCGGGATGATCTCTTACGACGGCACCGGCAAGGAGCGATGGAAGCTACCGCTCGGGCCGTTCAACATGTTCTACGGTTTTGGCGCATCGCCTATTCTCGTCGACGATAAGGTGATTTTGCCGGTGGATCAGGACAATCCGAACTCGTTCCTGATCGCGGTTGATAAGAACAACGGCCGGGTCCGCTGGAGAGTCGAGCGCCCCGAAGTCATCTCCGGCTACTCGACGCCGATCATCTATCAGCCTAACAACGGCGCAAAGCAGATTCTCATCCCCGAGTCCTTTCAGCTTTCGGCGTACTCGGTCGACAACGGCACTCGAGTCTGGTGGGTGCGAGGTCTCGCATGCGAGATGAAATCGATCGCCAGCCATGACGCCGACTATCTGTACGTCAACGGCTGGGGATTCCCGCAGAATCAGCCTGGACAACAGGTGAAGACGATTTCGTTTGCCGAGGCCCTGGCGAAATACGACACTAACCACGACGGCTTCATCTCTAAATCGGAAGTCACCGGCAAAGAGATGATGGACAAGATGCTAAACGGGGCGTTCGAAGCCTTTGATACCGACCGCGACGACAAACTCAACGAAAAAGATTGGGGCATCTTCCGCGCGATGCTGGCGGCCGAGAACGGATTGCTCGCGATCAAGCTCGGAGGCAAAGGCGATCAAACCGCTACCGCAATTCGATGGCGATACACGAAACCTGTGCCACAGGTTCCTTCGACGCTGCTCTATAAAGGCGTGCTATACATGGTTAACGACGGCGGCGTGCTGATCTCATTTGATCCGGCTACGGGCAACGTCCTAAAGCAGGGCCGCTTGCAAGGGGCGATCGATAAGTACTTCTCCTCGCCTGTAGGCGCGGATGACAAAGTCTTCCTCATAGGCGAAGGTGGCGCGGTGTCGGTGCTCAAGGCGGCCGGCGACTGGGAGATCCTCAAGGTGAACCAGCTCGACGATGAGTGCTTTGCGACACCGGCTATCGCAGACGGTCGAATCTATATTCGAACGCGAAGCGCCCTGTATTGCTTTGGCAACAAAGACTCTTAGCGGTCTTCACGGAACTTTGCGTTTTTGCGCGAAACGTATTCTAACCGAGGGGAGAGTCAGATTTCGCGCAAAGACGCCGAAAGGAAGATCCGATTGACTGAAACCAAGAAGGAGCAAAACAAATCTATGGTCTGGGTGATGTTTGCTTTAGGCGCGGCGCTGTCGTGGGGACTGTATGGTCCGATCCTTCACAAGGGTCAGACCGAGCTGGGCAATCCGTTTCGCGCCCTGCTATGCGTCGGCGTCGCATACTTTCTAATCGGTGTGCTTGTGCCGCTAGCGGCCCTCGGCGCCCAGGGAGAGTTGAAAGGATTCAACGGGGGCGGCGTCACCTGGGCGACGCTGGGCGGGGCACTTGGCGCGTCGGGGGCGCTCTGCATCATTTACGCGTTCAAGACCGGCGGTATACCGACCTATGTCATGCCCCTGGTGTTCGGCGGCGCACCGATCGTGAACGTGGTGTACTCGATGTGGCAGCACCCGCCAAAAACAGCTCCCAATCCGCTGCTCTATCTTGGCATGCTGCTCGTCGCGGTCGGCGCAGGCATCGTGCTGTACTTCAAGCCGCAAGGGTAGTTTATGAAGAGACTCCTATTCCTTTTGCTCACGACGATTGCCCTCCATGGCGTTTGCATCGCTCAAGCCAGCGGTAACGTCGGCTACTCACAAACCGGCGGCAGCTTAAGAGCCAAACAAAGCGAGAGAAGCAAGCATGTCCTGCAGCCGGGTGAGATGCCTCCGAGCGCGACGAGTATGTTCGTCGAAGCCAACGTGATGATGAACGTCAAGGCCGATGAATACGTCGCGGTATTCGGCGTCTTGCAGGAAGGCAGCACCGTGGCCGAATGCAATCAGAAGATGGACGCCACGGTGAGTGAATTCTCGGGCGAGTTGAAGCAGCTGGGAATAGGCGGCGATGATGTCTTCGTAGACTTCGCAGCCCAGAACAAGATCTACGGCTTTCAGGTGACTGGCACCATTGCTAAGGAGAGACTCGTTGGGTTCGAACTAAAGAAGAACGTGTCTGTTCATTACAAAGACAAACTTCTGCTCGACAAGTTGGTGATCACCGCATCCAAATCAAAGATCTTTGATCTGATAAAGGTTGATTATGTGGTGAGAGATACCGCAAGCGTGCAGCGCAGGCTCATGGATGATGCTGCCGCAGTCATAAAGCAGAAAACGGCGGCGTACGAAAGACTCTTGGGCATCAAACTTCAGCCGCCGGCTCAAGTCTATGCGGAAAAACCGAGCATCTACTTTCCCACGGAAATGTATGACTCGTACGCCGCTTCGGAATCAGAGGAGATGAGCAGCGACAGCGATCGGCAGAAATATACGATACAGGGCGCGCGAAAGAGCCGCACTTTCTTCTTCAATGGCTTGACTTCCGATGGCTTTGATCACGTCACCAATCCGGTTGTTATCGAACCGGTTGTGCAGTTCACGCTTTATCTGAAAGTGAAGTACGAGATAGAACCGGCCAAGAAATAGGTCAGCCTCCGCGAGTCCGAGTTAGTCAGTCACAGCGTTTCTCGCAGCCCGCCTCCACCACCCAACGAGGCAGAAGGTAGACTCAATACAATGTCAGACCAGGCCGTGACGGCGAGGCGACTGCTGAATCACCAAGGCGTCGGGGTGCTGTCCACCCATTCGATCGACGTTCCAGGATACCCGTTCGGTTCTATAGCTCCGTATACCCTCAACTACGACGGCGAACCGATCATCCTTATTAGCGACATTGCCCAGCACACTCGTAATATCAAACAGAACAATAGGGTGTCGCTGACCGTGTTTGACCCCGGCTCGAATGATCCTCAGTCGGGCGGCCGGCTTACCTGGATTGGAGATGCCACGGCTGTCGATCCGGCGGATACCACGACACGCGATCGCTACTTGCGGTATTTCCCTTCGGCAGAATCATATTTCGAGACTCATGACTTTTCGTTTTATAGAATTGGTCTGCGGAGAGCACGGTTCATCGGTGGGTTTGGACAGATATTCTGGATCGAGCCGAACGCATTGCTCATCAAGAATCCCTTCCAGGAAAGCGAGCCCGACATAGTTGAGCATATGAACCGAGATCACCAGCAGGCGTTGTTTCACTACTGTAAACTCATTGGACTAGTGAATGTCGAAGCCATAACGATGACCGGGATCGATAGCGAAGGATTTGATCTGTTAGCTGACAATCGGAAGCTGAGAATAGATTTCGACACGCCCATACATACGACTGATGAAGCCCGGGCGGCACTGGTTAAGCTAGCCAGGATGTAGGAGAGAGGGCTTCACCTCGGCACACGCGGCAACAAGAGCTCACTTGCGGGAGTTGACTGCTATTTCTTCCGGTACTTCTCGATGTAATCGCGAGCGAACTTGTTCAGATGCGGACCGGTGCGCAGTCCGAGCCTGTTCGCTTCTTCTCCAGCCGCTTCTACCGTCCACCCGTCGCGCAATACTCGCCTTATCATCCAGAACGCGGCTGCTCGAATCGCGGCTGCGCAGTGAATGAAAGCAGGCCGGTTCGCGGGATCATCAGTGATCTTCAGGAACTCGGTGGCTTGCTCTTCTTTAGGGTCGCCATAGACGACCGGGACATTGAAGTATCTGAGTCCAAGTTCTTTCGCCTTCGCTTCTTCTTCTGACGCGCGATGTTCGCTCGGCGGGCGAAGGTTGATGATTGCCTTGATGCCGTCGGCTTTGAGCTTCGTGAGGTGTTCCAGTCGTGGCTGGCCTCCGGTGCAGAACTGATCATTGATGCGTGTGAAGTTGTTGATGGGCGGCAGCTCTTGTTTCTCTTGCGCGGAGACCGCAATGACGCAAGCCGCCGATATAAGAATGATGCCGAGTTTCTTCATGTGTTTCTCCCGGAAACGTGGCGCGCTTCATGCCGAAGTTGGTAGTTCTAAGCCTTCGAAGCTCCCTTGGTGATCCGATAAAGCTTCGACGCAGTCCGGATGATCAAGCTCCCTCGCACGATCGCCGGCGTCGCCATGCACATTTCATCCAGCGAGTTCTTGCCCACGAGCTTGTAGTCCTTACCCGCTTGAATCACAAACGTATCGCCGTCCTCACTTAAGCAAAATATTTTGCCGTTGTAAGCCCACGGCGATGATGTGAACGCGTTCACGCCCGGGTCTATTCGAGCTTTCGGATAGACCTCCACCCCGGTCTTCGCGTCGTGACAGGTGAAAAACCCTCGATCGTAGAGAGTGTAATAGTAGTCGCCGTAAACGATCGGCGACGGGTTGTAAGGCCCGGCCTGCGGTTGATACCACGCAATGTAGTTGTTGCTCGTCTCTCCTGTCTTGAGCGAAATGTCACCCGAAGCACCCGGCCTGATCGCGTACACCGGCCGGAGCTGATCGCCGACATAGCCCGACGCGATGTAAACCAATCCGTGCCGGGAAAACGGAGTCGGTATCGAAATTGAAGACATCCCGCTGAACTCCCAGAGCGGCTTACCATTCAAATCATAAGACCTGACCTTCTTTGTCCCGGGCGTTATGATCTCGGCCCTCGCACCATTCTCCCACACATACGGCGTGGCCCAGTTGGTGCCTTGCTCTCTTTCGACTCGCCAAATCTGGTCTCCGGTCTTCTTGTTCAAGGCAACCATAAACGACTCGGTGTCGTTGTCGTTCACAACGTACAGGCGATCCTTGTAGAGCACCGGAGAAGCTGCGGTGCCCCAGCCGTAGCGAGTCGCAAACGGTCCCCACTTCTTTGACCAGAGCATCTTGCCGTTCATGTCAAAACAGAACAGACCGACGTTGCCGAAGTAAGCGTAGACACGCTCGCCGTCGGTCACCGGCGTCTCCGAGGCGTAGCTGTTCTTCAAGTGGCGCGGGTTCTCCGGCGGACCCTTTTTCACTTCCTGTTCCCATCGTATTTTGCCGGTCTTGAAATCGACGCAGTAGACCATCCAGCGATGGATGTCCGTGGCCGGTTTCCGCTCGCCGCCAAAATAGAGTCCCTTTTTCGGCTTCTCGCCCTCCACCGAACTGATCACCGACGTGACAAAGATATTGTCGCCCCAGACTGCCGGCGAGCCCCAACCAGCCCCGGGAATCTCCGTTTTCCACGCGACGTTTTCAGTGATGCTCCACGGATCGGGCAAGCTGGGATCTTCAGCGACTCCGAGCGAACCCGGCCCCCTAAACTGCGCCCAGTTGCTTTGGCCGGTCGCCGTCGTAACCAGCAAAGCGCTTAGAAACACCGCTACGATCATTTTCTTAATCATTGAGATTCTCCACGAAAAAGCCGGGTTCAGAATTCAGGTTCAGGGTTCAGTGTTCAAGGTTTGAGTTCTGAGTTCAAGCTTTAACTTGTCCTTCTATCGCACGCGCAGCCAACATCCCGCTCAGGCTGCATATTGAATCTGAACCCCACGAACCCAAAACTTGAACCGGTCACTAATGCGTCACTCGCTTACCGATGCAATAAAGGTACTGAGCCGTTCGCATGAAGATCTGCCCGTCCGAAATTGCCGGCGAGCTGAGCGTGTAATCGTTCAAGTTGTTTTCGGCCAGAACCTCGAACTTCGGTCCGGCTTTCAGCACCGTCGTGAGTCCTTCTTCGTTTGTGACATAGAGCTTGTCGTCTGCCAGCACCGGCGAAGAACTGTACGTCGCCGGCTTGATTCGCTGGGGGCCCCAGATGGCCTGACCTGTCTTGGCGTCGAGGCACCACAGGATACCCCGGTCGTCGACAACGTAGAAGTACTTGCCGTCGGTTACCGGAGTCGGGACATCAGGCCCGTGGGTAAATGCCCAGAGCTTGTGTGACTCGGTGACGTCGCCGCGCCCGCCGGCTCGAATCGCGAGAAGCGGTTTCTCTCGCGTTGGTGCGTAGACGACATCCGCGAACACGACTGGAGAAGCTACGATCCGAAAGTTGGGATTGTTGTCGGGGTTGAGTCCGTTGGCGCGCCAAAGCTCCTTGCCGGTCGCCGGATCCTGACCCGTCACGCAATCCCCACCAGTGATCACTATCTCGACGCGTGTACCTGCGGTCACCAGAGCTGGGGTGGTGTAAGAGTCTGGTGATTCTCTGATCGCCTGCGTGGGGCGCTCAACTTTCCAGACGGTCTTGCCCGTCTTCTTGTCAATGCGCATCACGTAAGACGGATCGTGAGTTCTCATGCCGTGAAGCACTTGAACGAACAACGCGTCTTCATACAGCAGCGGGGAAGAAGCGTAGCCCCAGTTTAGACCAAAACGGCCGTAGTCCTTTTGAACATCGCGCGCCCAGAGCTCGGTTCCGCTATAGTCAAACTCCTTGAGGATGCCAGTCCCGGTCATCACCCACACGTTTTTCCCATCGGTGACCGGTGAAGGAGATGACATGTTCTGCTTGCGCATCTTGGTGTTTCCGGCACTCAGGTGCTTTTTCCATAGAAGCTGCCCCTTTGTTCTATCAACACACCACAGATACAAATCGTCTCCCTCGGCAACGTTCAAAAAGATGCGGTCGTCCCAAATGATCGGAGTCGCGCCGGTCCAGCTCGGCATCGCAAGTTTCCAGGTCACGTTCTCTTCAGCGCTCCAGCGAAGAGGGAGATTCTTCTCACCGCTTGTGCCGTTGAGAAACGGCCCCCGCCATTGCGGCCAGTTGTCGGCAAACGTTGATGCCGACAAAGGAACAAACAGAGCCGCGGCGAAGATCAGCTTCCAGCGCAATTCGACATACCTCCTTTGTGGATTCCTCATGCTAGACCATTCCGCACGAAAGGTGAAGGGGGCGTCTTGGCGGCTTTGCGCGTTGGCGTGAACGCGCGAACGGCAACAGGAAACTATTCACGCAAAGACGCTAAGCCGCCAACCCGCCAAGGAGCGCTCGCGATGATCTCAATGAGCGCAGCGCAATCAATCAAAGGTCGAGAGCGTCAGCGTCGTCGCATCTTTGATCAGAATTCGATTAGCCAGAACAACCGGATGCGCCCAGGTTGCGCTTTGAGCCACGGTGTACCTCTTCAGAACCTGATAGCCCGCAGCGCTATTCTTTGCGATGATCAACTCGGCGTCGTTGGTCAGCATGAGCAGCGCTTCGGCGGTTGCGATCATCGCGGCGTTGTCGCCATCGCGGCCGTTGCTCGTCCAGAGAGTCTTTCCCGTTTGCGCATCGAGACAGAAGAACTGGCCCTTGCGTTTGTGCGAGAGCCCGAACAGAAAATCCCCGCTTACGACCGGCGAGCTCATGTACATCGAGACTTCGGGGTTCCGCCAGACCTGTTCGCTTTCCCACTTCGCCCCGCGTTTGACTACCCTGATCGCCATCGTTCCCTTGTCTATACCGGAGAGAATCAGCGTCTGCTTGTGCACAACCGGTGTAACGATGTTTTGCACGAATTCGGTTTCGAACGGAATCTCCCAGAGCAACTGGCCGAAGGATGCTGACACGCCGACGATGTACTTCTGGGTTTGGGTAACTATCTGCCTGACGCCGCCAAACTCGACCAAGATCGGTGACGCGTAACCAGGCCCGTCTCCGGTCCAGCTCCAACGCATCTCGCCAGTGTTTACGTCGAAAGCAGTTAGCGCTCCGGAATCGTTCCCTCCGACATGAGCGATCAAGAGACCGCGATCAACCATCGGCGACATCGCCGTGCCATACAGCGGCGAAGACGGCCCGGACTTCTTCGAGAACTCCCTTCGCCATCGCACCTGCCCGGTCATCGCGTCATAGCAGGACAACAATCCGCTGATCCCGAGAGTGTAGAGCTTCCCTTCGTACACGACCGGAGTCGACTTGGGACCTTTGCCATGAGCGATCGCAGCCGGGTTCATCGTGTAAGGAGTCGGATAGCTGTCGCGCCACAACTGTTTTCCGGTGTCGAGATCAAAACAAGACACGACTTCGTTCTCGTCCTGACGCGAGTGTGTGTACACTCTGCGTCCAACAACGACTGGAGACGAGTGACCTATGCCGATCTGCGCTTTCCATATCGTCTTGAGTTTGTCAGGCCACTCTTTCGGCGCGATGAATGATGCGACGACGCCGTCGCGATTAGGCCCTCGCCACTGAGGCCAATCCTGGGCAAAGGAAAACTGAGTTGCGAGAGCAACCGCGAAGCAACAGCGCAAAATGCGTTTTATGAGCATGGCTCTAATCCCCATTCGTGACCCATATCTACTCCGACCGTAACGCGGGAAGCAACGGCGTGCGCAGCGCGGCTATGGTCGCGGCCAGCGACGCAAGCAATCCCGTCACCAACACGCTCAGCAACAACCACAACGAAAGCGCTGGGACGTGCCCGCCTCGCGCAATGAACGCAGGACTGATCGCCAGCAGCGCACACAACGTTCCTGTCGCAAGGCCAGCGAAAACAAGAACCGCGTTCTCGGTAATGACCATCAACGCGAAATGCCCCGAGTTGTAACCGATCGCTCGCAGCAGCGCCAACTCTCGACGTCGCTCTAAAACATTTCTCAGCAGGATCGTCGCAAGCCCCAACGTGCCCAGCACCAGACCTAAGCCTCCAAGCGTCTGGAACGTCGACAGGTAGGTGTTTTCTACACGATGAAAACTCGCCAGCCGCTCCGATGTCGAAACGACATCAAAGCCGAAATCCGATAGTTGGTCCTCCAATACCCCTGCTGCCATGGAAGAGGCTTCTGACGGCACTTCCAGCAGAAAGAAGCCGTAGCCACTATGCTCCGGAAACAACCTGAGGAAGTTCGCTTCGCTCATAAGCAACTCGCTCTGGAAGATGCTGTCGGCTAACGCGGCGACCAATCTAAGCCGGGCAGAGTTGCCGTTTGACTCGCTTACCACAATTTCGTCTCCGAGTTTGCGATGAAGCACATAGGTCATCGAATTCGCATCGGCCATGACCGGGATCGCGCCATCCGACTGCCTGCGAGTGAGCAGCAGCCATGGATTCTCTTTCTCTTCCCGTGTTTGCGCCAGCGACCCTTGAAAAGAGAAACGACCGTCTTTAATGAAGCCGTCGCCGGCCCCAAGTATCCTCGGATCGCGCGGCTGATAAAGGTTCAGACAACTTGCATCATCACCGGGTCGAACCCGGAAACCAGTAAAGTTCACGCTTGTGGGGTCGAATCCTTTCTGAGCCACGATGTTCAGCGCCTCTCTACCTGCGGCGGTATTCGGGTCGTGATAGATCGGCAACAACGACTCGGCCAGAAGCGGATACCCTCCGTTGCCGGACTTTTTGTCGAGCGTTGCTTCGCTCCTGTCACGCTTGAAGGCATCGACCGCAACGATGATAAAAGCCGCGGATGCGATCAAGGCGATGCATAAAATGCTGCGGCCCGGACGATAGGTTGCATTCCTGAAACCGAGCTTCGAAATGGGCCACCAGCCATTCCCGCCTATCAAGCGTCTGGCTTTTCCCTTAAGCCACCCGTACTCGAAACATAGGAGTGCAACCAGCAGCAAAGCACCCGCGCCAAAGAATCCTGCGGTTTTTCCTATCCGGTTTAGCGAAGCGGCGACGAGCAGCACCACTCCGGCTATGGCAAAACCCACCGAGAAGAGGCGAGGCGACAAGACGGCGCGCGGACTGGCAGACTTTGACGCATCGCTTTGGACAGCGGCATCCAAACTGCCAGTGAGCAAGCTTCGCGGCGATGAACGCCTAATTGTCCTGAGCGTCCAGATCACGCACACCTGCGCGGCAACGATTCCGCCGGCGACGCCGAGCAGCAGCGATAGAGCGGAGACGTGCAGGCTTAACGCTGTCGTCCCTACCGCTCCTACCCACCAGGTCCGCAGCCCGTACACTATCAGCTCGCCGTAGCCAACTGCGCCGATTGCCCCGAGGACGCTGCCTGCCGTCGCGAGCACAAATCCTTCTTTCAAGAACAGCGAACGCACGACCGCAGCGGAGAAGCCAACGGCGTGAAGCGTCCCGATCTCGCGCAGCCGCTGCTCGATGCCCAGTTTGAAGAACAGGCTCGCAAGCAGCAGCGCGCCGATGACCAGAAAAAAGCTGAAGTAGACAAAGTACTCTCCGAAGTCCGTCGCGCCTTGCGACGCTTCAAGCCCCTCAGTCCTCACCGAACTGATCGAAACACCCATCTCAACAGGGTCCAGTGCGGCACGCAGAGCTTGCCTGAAGGACTCCAGGCGTGATTGCGGATCGCTGCCATCCACTGACCTTATGCGAAGCGACGTGAATTTGCCGTGCCGTGACTCCCAGAGCTTCGTCCCTTCCTCGAGCGAGATGAAAGCCTTGGGAGTGGTGCGGTACTTATGCCAGTAGTCCTCGTCTTTGGGGCGGACCCTCTTGAGATCGACCGGGAACGGCGGGTCCCAATCGGCGATGTTCTCGGTTTCAGTGAGGCCCGGGTAGTCGGGAACAAGATCACGATCAACCACTTCCTCATCGAACGGCACAATCGCGTCAAGAATAAACCGGGCGCTTTCAGTCTTGAGCCGCCCTTCGTCTTCCCAGAGGTAATACTCAAGCTCGATTTCGTCTCCCCGCTTAGCAGCGAGGTCGCTTGCGGCCCACTCATTCAAGACGATCGGCGGCAATGCGGGAATTCTCCCGGCAGACATTTCAGTGTCACCTGGAGCGCGGCCGTAGCGCTGGCTCATCAGCTTGAATGCTTCGGCGTCGATAGCGGTAACCACCGAGTAGGGCACTTCGAGCTGGCCGAGGCGGATGCCGTTCGCCAGGTAGCTCAGGATTGGAACAACACTCAGGCCCGTTTTTCGGGCGGCGTACACCGCGCGCGAGTAGAGTTCCTCGCTGATCATCGCGGTTTGGCTTTCGAGCGCGATTCCGCGCCGCGAGTCCAACACCCGCAGCTTCACGCCCAGATCTTCAAGCGAGAATCTGTCTTTCAGAATCCCAGCGATGATCGTTGTGGCAGCGGTTGTACCAACTTTGCCGGGGACTTTGTCGGCAACCAGAATTGTGTTGATCTTGCTTGCCTGATCGAGATCCTTTTGCAGTCTCGCCAACGATACGAAGATCGCTCGCACCGCGCCCTGACTCGGCCGAAGCGAAAACCCGCCAAGGTTCGAGGGGGCGAGCGCCTCACGAAAACTCAGACGGATGGTTCGGCCCAGATCATCCTTGCGTCCGTGCAGCGATCCGGCAGGGATTGCCGACGGCTTTTGAATACGGAGAAGAGTTGCTTGTCCCGGTTCGCTCCCCAGCTCGCTCGCCAGATCAGGACTCAGCAGAGCGTCGCGCTCGTTAAGCGCTCTCACTTCGCCGGCGCGGCCGTTGAAACTCCAAAAACGATCGTTCACACCGTAGACTTGAACGCCGGAGGCTCGACGCCCGCTCTTTTCGTCGATCACCAGGCCGCTTAGCAGCATCAGCGGGCACGCGCTGCCGAAAGCCTCTCCAAACCGCGAGTCCGCTTGAAGCTGATCCACGAAGCTCTCTCTGAAGAAGCTCGTAGAAGCGATGACCTCATCGGTGTTGCCGAGCCTCTGCACAAAGAGGTCGCGCAAACTTCCGCGCATTGAATCACCAACCAACAACGCTCCCGCGAGAACCGCGACGGCGGTGGCGACTCCAAGAACGACGGCGAGATTGCTGCGCCAGAAGTAGGCGAGATTTCGAGCGAGGAGAGAGGAGAGTCGCATCAAGCCTGCCTGATACATTGCTCGACCATTTCGTAGCGAACCGGAAATTTTGCCGCGAGGTCCGCATTGTGAGTCACCACGATCAAAATCGTTTTCTGCCGCGCGTGCAATTCGAGAAGGATCGAGGCTACCGTCTCGGCTGACTTGGAATCGAGGTTTCCGGTTGGTTCATCGCATAGCAGCAGCATCGGCTCGTTGATAAGCGCTCGCGCCAGGGCGACACGTTGTTTCTCGCCGCCTGACAACTCGGCGGGCCGATGGTCGAGCCGTTCCGAGAGGCCTACTTGATCGAGCAGCTTGCGCGCGCGTTCCGGATGATGATTTGAGGCCCGACTAACGAGGGTCGGGACAAGCACGTTTTCAAGAACCGAGCATTGCGGCATCAGACAATGATCCTGAAACACAAACCCGATCTTCTGGTTTCTAAAATTGGCGAGCGCCCTCTCATCAAGCTCGAAAGGATTGACACCGTCGAGCCGCACATGTCCCGAGCTGGGTGAATCAAGCGCCCCGAGTATGTGAAGAAGCGTGCTCTTACCGCTTCCCGAGGGCCCCATGATAGCCGTTGCTCCTCCACGTGAAAGCGTAAAAGAGATTCCCGAAAGCACCTTGAGCGCGCCACGCGGTGTGGGGTATTCCTTGTTCACCTCGCTGACTTCGAGCAAACCAAACCTCCCCTCAGTGTGAGGCTTTGGCGACTCGAGCTTCTCGGCTACCAATGGCCTCAACGGAACTTGGTGTCGATTCATTCACTAGAGATTGTAGCTTATGCAGTTCGCAGATTGAATTCGACGCTCTCGGCGCGATCTCGGTTTCGGATTGCCAGTGCAATAGCGATCCGACACGAAGCGCCTAGTTGCTCAGCCGATAAAGATCTGTTCGGGTTCGCACGAATATCGAGCCGCCCGACACCGCCATCGACGCCAACGTCTCACCATTCAGCTCGTTTTTAGCGAGTATCTTCAACTCTTTTCCAGGCGCAATCACAACCGACTCGCCCTCTTCGCTGAGAAAGTAAATCCGGCCGTCGGCATAGATTGGTGAAGCCGAGTGATTGCCTCCCACTCGCGCCTTCCAATACTCTTTTCCTGTGCTCGCATCCAAACAAGTCGCGACGCCGTTGTCGCTGATCACATAAAGCTCATCACCAACCAGAAGCGGAGACGGCGTCAACGGTGCCCCTCGCTTGAGAGTCCACGCGATCTGCTTCTTGGTTATGTCGCCGCGCCCGTCCACTCGAACCGCCAGGAGAGAGGGTTCCTGAAATCCCGTGCAGATGAAGACCAATCCGTTTCCATATACCGGCCGCGGGACATTCGAGAACCCGTCGCCGTATCGAACCTGCCAGATCTCTTTTCCGGTGCGCGGTTCGTAGGCAATTGCGCGAAAGGCACCCGGACTGATCACCTGGTCGCCGGCCGGGAGCTTGACCACCAGCGGAGTCGAGTAGGCTTGATAGCCCTCACGCATTTTCTTCCATCGAACCTTGCCTGTTAGCTTATCCAGCGCGACGACGTATTGGACGTCATTTCCGTCGCAGCTCACGATCAACAGGTTTTCATAAAGCACTGGAGAACCACCCGGTCCGTGCTGACCATTGTCGTACTCAAGATGTGTCTTCCAAACCACTTCAGCGCTCTGCGTGATACAGGCAGTTCCGTGAGTGCCGTAGTGCAGGTAGACGCGATCGCCTTCGAGCACTGGTGTCGGCGACGCAAGACTGTTCTTCGGACTCATCGGTCCTAGATTCTTGATGCGAAAGACTTCGACGTTTTGAAGGATAGCTCCGGTGTTCCGGTCAACACAGATCGCCCGTAGTGATTTTCCTTCTTCAGTCGCGGTTGTCAGCCAGATTCGATCTCCAAGAATCGCGGGCGAAGACCATCCCCTTCCGGGAATCGCAACTTTCCACCGGACATTCTTGGTTTCGCTCCACGTCAGAGGGAGCCCGCGTTCATCAGAGATGCCCTGCCCGGTAGGTCCTCGGAACTCGGGCCAGTCTTCGGCGAGAATTGGAACGGTCAGGAGAAGCCAGAAAGCAGCTGTAAGTGCCATCGAGGTGTCGGTATTCCAAATGAATCGACTTGAAACCGCGCGGGAGCGGTTCGCGGTGTTGCTTGGAGTGTCTATCCGCACTCTACAAGACCGGGAGCAAGGCCGCCCATCTGAGCTCGGACTCGGGCTCGAGTTTCTCAAACCGCCAATTTCTCAAGCCGCGCCTGAAAGGCTCTCGGGCGGAACAGAAACTCCACTATATTCCCCTCGTGCGGTTGCAGCCAGTCGAGTTGAATAGTAGGCACCGGACCGAGATTCAACCGATCGATGTGCGTAGCCTCAACCAACTCACGCTGGAATTGCTCATCGTAAGTAATTGCGCTGCCCACCAGCGTCGATCCGATCCGCTTCAGCATGTCAACTTGCGGGCACTTGACCACGCTTACGAACGGGAACATGAACTCGGTATTTGCCATGGTGTTGTCGGGTGAGTCGCAATGGATAACGACCGGTCTCAGATATCCGCAGCGCTCCTTCTCGACCAGCCGCGAGCCAAACTTCGCAGTAACGTGTTCGACGCCGGATTGATGCAAACCGGAATCGATGCTTTTCCAAATCGCCCTCGCAGCACCGGGCACGGTAAACGCGGCCAGGCTTGCTTGCGGATCTTCGGGCGGCTTCGGCTCAGTAGGCCCAATCCGCTCGGCTAATGCTTCGGCGATCTCCTTGGTGTGCCTCGAAGCCCATATGCCCGAGCAGTTGATGCAGCCCCGTCCGCTGTTCAGAAACACACTGTCCACCATCACGTCGAGGTACTTTTCCCACTGATCCACCACATCGTCGCCCAGCAGGATTTTGCTGAACCCCGGTCCGTGCACTTGAACGCGCGTGTCGCCGCGATAGCGTTCCACTGTAGGGAGCCCGCCAAAAATCATCGTTCGGTTCGATCGCCGCACGACTTCGGCGCCCATCTCGCCGTAACCCGGATAAACCGATATTGCTTCCTTTGGCACCCCGGCTTCGGTAAACGCAGCGGTCATTCGGTATGGGGTCCACGGCTCTTGAGGACCGGGCTTGAGCAACAACCCGATCTGCATCGGAATCACCGGCAGCCACAGCGTGTGCACGCCCGGCGAGTTCGACGGCAACACCAGT
>CAZOOE010000081.1:11894-16769 GCA_964581275.1 uncultured Clostridia bacterium | reverse complement strand
CTCTCGGAACTTCGCGTATCGCTCGTAGCCATCGAGGGTCGCTTTAGAGGCGAGATGACCTTTCACTCCGCGGCGTCCGGCTAGCGACTTTGCGGTTTCGATCTCGTCGGTGACTTCAAACAGCAACGCGTCACATCCCGATCCGTAGCCGACGACCAATAGTTTTTCTCCGACTTTTGAGTCCTCCATTGCAGATGACAGCACAAGCAACGGCATTGCAGTCCCAGTGTTACCGACCGTCGCGAACATGTGATCGGGAATTTGTTCCGCCTTCAGTCCGAGGCTCTTCGCGGTGCCCGCGAGTGTCCCAGGATCTGGCGCATAGAAGATAGCCTTCGATATTTCTGATGGGCCGATCGCGCTGCGCTCGAACAACTCAGACACGGTTTGTCGCACGACTCGCTGGTAGCCTTGGGTGATCGCGAAGCGCTCTTCCCATCCTGAAACGAAGCGATCGTCATCCCCGCGCCAGACGTCGGTCATCTCGTCAACTGTCGAGTGGCTGGCGATCAGACTCGCAATGACCTTGTCTCTTCCAACCGTTATCGCAGAAGCCGCGTCGCCGAAGACGCGTTCTTGGGCGGACTTCGGAGCCGCGAGACGCGTGTCGGACGCGGCGATGACGACGTTGGACACCGACCCGGCCTTTACCGAGTCAAGCGCCGCCAAAGTGGCTGTGGTAGCCGATCTCAAAGAACCGGCATAGTCGGCGGTTCTCACGTCGTGGCGCAAATCGGTAGCCGTTGCGATCAACGCCGAAGCCTGTTTCTCGGCGTACGGCGACGTGGTTGTGGCGAACATCAGGCCGTCGATTTCGCGCCCCTCGCTGTCGGCCAGCAAATCGCGAACGGCTTCGACCGCCATAGTGATTGAGTCTTCATCGACGTTGGCGACCGCTCGCTCGCCTTCGCTCGCCCGCCCGCCCCAGGCTCGCGCGATTTCTTTGTGAGCGAGCCGATAGAAAGGTATGTATGCTCCGAATGAAGTTATTCCTGTCATCATTTTCTCCGCACTGTCGTATACCAAGCGCTTCGATAGGCGTCAAGCAATGCGCTCTGCGTGAATGCCCTGTGGGCGTAATCAAAAGCGGACATCGTCCTACGGTCGGCTCGTGGCTCAAAACTTGAATCACACCCTGCGCTGGGCTACTGATCCTCAAACAAGCTACGAGCAACTAGTCGGCGTCATTAGCCTGTGATAGCTCGCGGGCGATAGATCGCGGTGTGCCGAACTTGTTGGATGATCCGCTCGCTGTTCGCGACGATCAGCAGGCTCAGGACGACAAACTCGTGACCCTTGCGTTCAAAACAGTCTGCAACGCGCCCTCTGACTGAAATCTCCTCGTCGTTGCGAGCCGCGCTCCAGTTGATCAGATCGCTTGCGGCATGAATCCAGGGACCAAGCTTGTAATTGCGCACCAGAATCTGGTTCGCCAGAGCAAGCAATGTGTACGGGTGTGCTACTGCGTCGGTGTCGGTATAAATCGGCAATCGCTCGTCAAGATTCCCAAGACCAGTTGTATCAGGAATTCTCAGCGTTCCGGTCAATGTTCCCAGCACAGTTCCGGGAACCAGCAAGTCGCGCGAGGGAGCGAGCCGCGCTTCTAGTATGGGCAACCGCGCCTCGGGATAGTTTTCCAATCGAGGCTCGCCAAGCCATGCTGATCTATCGTTCACTGTGGCGAGCGCGGTTGCGCACGCTGTGCCGTCTTCTCGACCGGCGCTGATGGCAATCTTGATGGGATCAGAGCTCGAGTCGGTCTCGGCGCGCACGGCTACTTGGTCGCCATCGTAGAAGGGCTGGTGGAACTTGACCTGCATCGAGCCGCGTTCAAGCCAATCTAGCCCGAACCGTTCGACGATCGGCACGGTCATATAAGCGTAAACGGTTACGCCAGGAACCAGCCCGCCTCGAAAGCCGTAGCTCGCCGCCGTCGCGTCGTCGTGAATCTTGTTTTCAGAATCCGCGGACGTGTTACGCGCGCGCACTTGGTAGGTCAGCACCATAGTATGATCATCAGAACAGGAAGGATGGCAAGACCGGAGATCTCGTCTCACCATGTGTGCTTGGATCATTCTCCTTGGGACTTTTCGAAAAGGTTCGCATCGCAGTGTTGGCTCCGTCACTCTACTCTCACAGGTAGTATCGCACGAGCCACTCGGCCACCAGCGCGGGCTTCTGACCTCCCTCGATGTCGCAGGTTACCGACCAGGCGAGCTGTAGTCCGCCGGCGACGTCCTCTACTGCTTGCAGCACGAACCTTGCGCGCACGCGGGAGCCGGCCGGCACAGGCGAAACAAAACGCAGGCGGTTCAAACCGTAGTTGATACCCATCTTGAAATCGCCCTGAACCTTAAACGCCTGTGCGGCAAGGTGAGGCATCAATGATAACGTGAGAAACCCATGAGCTATAGTTGAATGAAACGGCGAGTCCGTCTCTGCTCGCTCAACGTCTATGTGAATCCACTGATGGTCTTCGGTGGCATCGGCGAAGTCGTTGATGCATTGTTGTGTGATTTCAAACCAATCGCTGGTTGCGACCTCCTGGCCGATCAGGCTCTTGAGTTCGTCCGTACTTTGGATGGTGCGTGTAGGCATGAGCCCTCCAAGAGTGTCTAAGATTAAAAGGATGAGCTACGGTAACTGAGTCCGGCAGCTGCTTGCAACAAAGTTGAACGTTCAAAAAACTCAAATGACTTTTGATTCTCGAAGGGCGGTGATTTCATTGACACTAAAACCGAGTTCGCCGAGCACCTCATTGGTGTGCTCGCCGAGGGTTGGTGCGCGACGACAATCCCCCGCCGGCGTCTCGCTCAACCGCACCGGGGTGCTCGCGATCGGAACCGGTTTGCTGCCGCCGGGATACTCGACTTCCTGGAGGAGACGTCGCGAGTTTACCTGGGGATCGGCCAGTACCTCGCTCAAGTCATAACACGGCCCGCACGGTATTCGCGAACGCTCAAGGTCAGCGATCGCTTGATCGCGCGTGCGCTGTGCGCACCACGCGGAGGTTGCTTCGTTGATAATCTCGGCATTGTTGGCGCGGGAGAGGTCGTCTCCAAGACGGGGATCATCAATCAGGTCCTCGCGCCCCACGAGCCTGGCCCATCGGCGGAACATGTGGTTGCCGATCGTAGGAACGATTATCCAGCCATCGCTGGTCCGGTAAGCATCGCTGGGCGCCGCATAGTAGGCGGTGTTTCCGATTTGCCCGCGGCGAATCCCCATCGTCTTGAGCTCTGCCAGGAGGGGCGTCATAAAAGTCACGCCGGTTGCCAGCAACGATACATCTATCAACTGGCCCCGCCCGGTCTTTTGCCGATGATAGAGCGCGGTCATCGCCCCGAACGCGGCGTGCAGTGCAGTTCCGTAGTCAGCCCACGAAACGATCGAGCGGAGGGGCGGACCAGCGAATCCTGTCAGGCTCATCGCTCCGCTCATCGCCTGAACGACTCCGTCAAAGCCAACCCGATCGGCATATGGACCATCCGGCCCAAACGCGGACGCCATCACGAGGATGATGTCGTCCTTCAGCAGGCGAAGCGACAGGTAGTCAAGCCCAATCTTCTTCATCACACCAAGCGGTAGGTTGACTACAACTATATCGGCGTTGCTGACGAGGCGCCGGATGACCTCTCGTGCTTCGGGATGGCTTAGGTCAAGCGTGATCCCGCGCTTGTTGCGATTGAGGTTTAGGAACAGCCCGCCCTCGCCGCGCTCGGTTACCGGCCCGACCTGGCGGTCTTCGCCACCGTCAAGCCGCTCGACGCGAATCACGTCGGCTCCGAAGTCCGCCAGCAACATCGCGCAATACGGCCCAGCGATGAAACGACCAAAATCGATGACTCGGATTCCTTCAAGAGCTCCTGGCATAGTGTCAAGTAAGCGGGGAAAAGCCGCGGACCTTGGAGCGTTGGATGGGTTGGATCATTTACACCACATCACTGTTTGCACCGCCGCTCGTCTGATCTCATAAGTCATTTGGTCCGCCTCGGCTCGCTCCCGGGATTTTACCAACAGATAATCGCTGCCGGCGAAGAACACATCGACATCAACCGAACGGGAGACCTGATCGGGTGCCCGCGGCTTCTTCGGAAAACAAAGCCTTGAGCGTTTGGTCGGACAACTGGGATTTCGTGAGATCCAAAGCGGCGCAGCGAGGTCGCCCGCCTCCGATCTCCTGGGGCAAAAACGGATGCACCTTCTCAGAATAGAATATTGTTCCCAGAAGAGCCAGCGTTACGCCGACGTAACGAATCATGAATAGCCTCAGACCTCTGAAGAACCCGAAGAATAACCGGTCAGGCCTCGACGCACTCTTCGGGGCATCAGCCTGTTCTTTATCGTCGGGCAGGAATAGGAAACCGACTGCAAAGAGCAACAAAGCGATTTGAAACACAACTTGCGACAGCCTGGGCGACATACGCTTGACAGCATCGAGACCGCTTATGAGTACCAGCATCAGGGCCACACCAAAGGCGGGCTGAATCGCGTCTCGCAACTTCTTTTCCAGACCTTTCGCATCAGGCCCGAGCCGGTTGCGAGCCCTCTCCAACATCTTCTCCGCTTTTGTAGTGACCTTGTAAGCGAGAAGAAAACCTACCGTGGGGAGAAAGCCCGCGATGAAGTACTGTGACTCGAGGGCAGGCAAAAGACCCAGGTTGTACCGAGATGCGTGAAGCGACCAGACGGCATAGCCCGTTCCGTAAACTACACCCGCGGCTACGAGCAGGTCATCGCGCGCTTCACCAAATCCAACTCCCTTGAGCTTGTCCAGCCCGCGCCCTAAAACCCCCTTCCCCTCCTTAAGCCTGCCAGTCCCCTCCGCCCAACCCAAACCCCCCCCAAGTTTTTTACAATTGGGTGGTTTTTACC
>CAZOOE010000081.1:2593-11884 GCA_964581275.1 uncultured Clostridia bacterium | reverse complement strand
TGTCACGCCAGGGCCCTAAAATGCTCTTCTCTTCGTGAGGCTTGCCAGTCACGTCAGTCCAACCAAATCACGCTCAAGTTGTTTCACAGTGGGTAGTGTTCTACCCTAGATCGAAAGGTCAGTCAAATGACGAAGGAAACGGTCAGCAGAAATCACTCTCCGAGGCTTTCGACGCGCACCAGAGCTGCAAACCTCGAACGGATGCGCCACGAAGTCTTCGATCTGGCGGTCATTGGTGGCGGCATAACCGGCGCCGGGGTCGCGCTCGATGCCGTGTCACGGGGCCTCACGGTAGCGTTGATAGAGAAGCGCGACTTCGGAAGCGGCACAAGCTCGCGTTCATCGAAACTAATACACGGAGGCCTGCGGTATCTCGAACAACTGCATTTCGGGCTGGTACGCGAATCACTTCACGAGCGCGCCGTGCTTTCACGGATGGCGCCCCATCTAAGCAGGCCGTTAAGGTTTCTGGTGCCGGTTTATTCGTCGAATGAACGTTCGCCGCTGGGCGCGAACAGGCTGAAGCTTGCCGCCGGTCTATGGCTGTACGATCTGTTGGCGGGTCGCCAGAACATTGGACGTCACAAGTGGCTGTCGCGTGAAGACGCACTGAAGCAGGTCCCGACGCTCGACGCACGGGATCTCCGAGGTGCATTCCTTTACTACGACTGTCTGACCGACGATGCTCGGTTGGTGATCGAGGTGATCAAGGAGTCAGCGGCTCGCGGCGCGGTGGTTGCGAACTACGTCGGCGCGCATGGGGTCAGCAGGGACGTCGACAGTGTATCCAAGGTTGAGATCGAGGATGCGCGGGGTGGAGGTTCGTTTGAGGTGCGCGCGAGGCTGGTTGTGAACGCCGCCGGAGTCTGGTCGGATCATGTATCGCGGCTGTCCGATGACCGGGCACCGCAAAGACTCCGGCCCTCGAAGGGCATTCACGTGGTTGTGCCGTTTGAGAGGTTGGAGAATCAGACCGCGGTGTTGATTCCGTCGCTTGGCGAGAATCGGTTTCTGTTTGTCATTCCGTGGCAGGGCCGCACCGTTATCGGGACCACTGACACGGACTACACCGGCGGCCTCGACGATCCGCGCGCGGAGATCGAGGAGATCGATCGGGTTGTGAAATCAGCCGATCGATCGTTTCCCGCTGCACGGCTGTCAACCGAAGACGTGATCAGCACCTTCGCCGGGCTCAGACCTTTGATCGCCGCAGACGGACAATCGACAAAGGAGCTTTCACGGAGGGAAGAAATTTTCGAAGACAAATCGGGGATGGTGACAATCACTGGAGGCAAGCTTACGACCTGGCGGCGAATGGCTGAACGAGTCGTCGATTTAGTTGCCCGAAAGCTCGAGAGGCTTGACGGGGTCCGTAGACCACAAGCCCATCGCAGCGTGACTGAGACCATCCGGTTTGCTGGTTTTGCGAATCGCGGCGACCGGCGCGAAGGAGCCTTACGCGCCACAGCCGAGTTCGGCGTTCAGGTCGACACAGTCGAGCACCTGATGGAGGCGTATGGAGGCAACTATCGTTTGATCCTCGAACTCACGCGCGAGTCGGAAGAGTTGAAGAACGCCTTGATAGATGGTCTCCCGCACATCGAGGCCGAAACCGTGTACGCCGCAAGATACGAAATGGCGATCACAGTTGAAGACTTTCTTGCGCGCCGATCTCGCATAACGTTACTTGCGCGCGATCACGGCAGCTCGTGTGCGGCGCGCGTCGCGAGTCTGCTCGAGCGCGAGGCCAGCAGTCCGGCGGCTTGGACGAGGACCTCGCTTGCGGGATTTGTGCCGGAAGACAAAGTATGAATTTGAGCCGATGGTGAGCCGATATCATTACTCTCTCTTTCCGTAACTCTTTGGTTAACGCTCTGAAGGATTACTTATCGCGAAAAAAATTTTCGAAAAAAGTGTTGACAAAAAAGCTCGTCTGCTGTAATTTCACTGCGCCCAAAATAGGCCCCACCAAATTGACGAGTAATCCAACGTAGATGCGATTAGGAACGTACTTGCGGATATGGATTCGTGATGAGGTTCATATTCCGGGCAGGGAAATGTGAGCTTCTCGGACAGCGGCCCAACTATTGAGGCTGTATCCAACTTAACCTAAGCCCTTCCTCACCAAGGGTGCTCGCCCCCGCGAGCAGGACGTAACGTACTTCTGCTTTGCCGCGAGAGCAGTTTCAGCCTGCGGCAAAGCTAGAGTCACGTATCAAGCCCTGGTCAGAGCCCTCATACTGACTGGACGTCGGCTGCAATTCATCGCAGCTCCTCAAAGCTCCCGGCGAAAACTCACTGCGCGGCTGCAAACTGTGTCACCTGGCCGCCGGCGTGTGAATTCCCCGGAGCAAAGAACTGAAGAAAACGCCTTAGAGAGGGGAGACTCATGCCGAGACGAGTTGTTTTGTTCGCGCTTGCATTTCTGCTACTTTCCGTAGCAGCTGCTGAAGCTCAGGACACCCATCAGTTCCTGGGGCCGCCCCGCGAGGTGCCCGACCGGTTCACCGACAAACATCACATACGCTACAATACCCAGGGCTACGACGATCCGCATGCAAAGTGGAACAAGAAGATTCGAACGTGGCAAGAGCATGACGTTCCGGAGTCGATCATCGAGCAGATACTGGCGTTCCCTGGTTCTTCTGACGCTATTGGACAGTGGATCGACGATGCGTTCGATCAGACACTAGCTCAGTTCACAGCTTGTGGAGGTAAGTTGGCGGCGCGCGCGAGCCGGGTCTCCGATACCGACCTCTCAGTGATCATAATGCCCTCGGCCTTCTTGGAGCCGTATTACAACGTGCTTGTTGCGGGTGCTTATTACCCAACCCCGAAACAGATAAAGGTCCTCAATATCTACTATACCTGGGAAGGGGCAAACAAAGGATGGCTGCGCGAGGCGCGGGAAATGTTGGTTTATGAAATGGCAAACTACTTCGCGGTTGCGTGCCGGATTCAACCCGAGCCGCGGACTGCCGCGTGGCCTTGCGATGCACCGTTCGTTGGCAAACAGCAATGACACCTGGGAGCAACTCCTGGGAGTGAAGGCGTCACTGCCTGCTTGCCGCTTAGTTTCGAGCCTTACTATCCTTTAATCAGCAGGCACGGATGCCTGCGCTCCCAGGGATGCCTGCGCTTCCAGCGCTCGCAGTTTTACCACACACCCACAACACCAGGCGGAGCGTTACCCATTCGCCCAAATGATCGCTACCTAAGAAGAAATCTGGTGCACCCGGGCCAGAAAATCACTCGCACGAAATGCCTCGGTTGAGAATCGATCGGGCATCTTCCGACCACCTCGGTGCGGCCTCGAAACCCGTCCTGAAATGCGCACGATCTGAAGCACCAATCAGTTCGAATTCGATCTCGGATATGCCCTGTGCTAGAATCCTTCATCGATTTGGGCATTGATTATTTTGTTCGTTATCATAGTCAGTCAAAACGCAATTCCATTCGGAGCTTACAGAATGAAAAGGGAATACGTTAGCTACGGGATCATTGGTATCGTAGCCGGTTTGGTGCTCGGCTTTATTGTGGCCAACCAGGTTTCGTCCGGCGGGAGCGCGGCGGCTCCGCAAGCCGCCGCCGCCGGAGGGCCTAAGTCGGCTTCCGTCAACAGCAGCAACAGCGGACAGGCACTTCCTCCGGGACATCCGCCAATCGATTCCGGTCAAACTATTCCCGCGCCACCGCTCTCAGGTGGAGCCACTGCGCCCTCGGACGTTGCTACCGCATCGCCGGCCGCTCAGGCAGGGGGACCGCCCGAGCTTCCTTCGCTCGACCCTCTCCCGCCCAGCAGCAAGGAGGAGCGCGCAGAGCAGAAGTACAAGAACATTCAACTGCTCAAAGGAATTCCCTCCGAGCGCTTGCTGAAGGTGATGTTTGCGTTCAAGTCCTCGCTCGGGGTCGATTGCACTTATTGTCATATCAAGGACCAGTTCGAGAAGGATGATAAGGCCCAGAAGCAGACTGCGCGCAAGATGATTCAACTGGTGCGCGACACCAACACCAAACTTGGAACGACGACGCGGGTGACATGCTTCACGTGTCATCGCGGCCAAACGCGACCAGCCTCCTAGCGACTTGCGGAGTGATGGAATCGCGCACTATCAATACTTTGGAAACCAGAAACACAAAAACCGAACGCCGATTCTCTGCGGAAAAGATGCAGAAAGCGAACCTGTTCGAGACCGAACGGATGTTTGCCGACATCTATTGTCTCGAACCGGGTCAGGAGCAGAAACCCCACGCTCACGTTGGTTCTGACAAGATCTACTTCGTGGTTGAAGGCACGGGCCGGTTCCAGATAGGCGGCGAAGAACGTGACCTCGGGCCGGATCAGATCGTGCTGGCTCCAGCGAACCTCGACCACGGTGTGCGCAACGAGTCTCAAACTCGACTCGTGCTTCTCGTTTTCATGGCGCCGAATCCAAACAAGGGATGAGTTTTCCGTTACCAGTTGTTCAGTCTTGCACTTTGGAATCAAATCGACTTGGAAGTTACCGGGTGAAGTTATGGCATTCGCAAACCTCGCTTCCGCAAGAGTTTCGATGCGCGTGAGCGCGTCGGTTGTCGCGCTTTCAACTATGTTCCTAGCCACAGCTCATTCCGACTCCGACGGAAAGGGATGGGCATCGGTGATCAACCCCGGACGGTCGATTGTGCGCGCCGAGCACGGCATGGTTGCCACGAGTCAGCCCCTTGCATCGCAGGTTGGACTCGAAGTTCTGAAGCGCGGCGGCAACGCGGTCGATGCGGCGATCGCAATGGCTGCGGTGCTCAACGTCACCGAGCCGATGATGACCGGGGTCGGCGGCGATATGTTCGCCCTGGTCTACTGGTCCAAGACCCGCGAGTTGAAGGGCTTGAACGCAAGCGGCCGCGCGCCTCGCGCATTGAATCTCGATTACTTCGCGAAGAAGGGAATCAAGACAATACCGGACAGCGGCATGGAGCCCATCACCGTTCCGGGCGCGGTTGACGGATGGGTCACTCTGATCGAGAAATACGGCACGATGAAGCTGGCTGACCTGCTTGCGCCCGCGATCGAGTACGCTGAGAATGGGTATCCGGTGATGGAAAAGGCCGCCGCGGATTGGGCGAATTCGGTTGCCAAGTTGAAGCGGACCCCGGCGGCGGCTTCGAACTATCTTGTGGACGGAAGAGCGCCGCGCGCCGGTGAGATTTTTCGCCAGAGGAATCTCGCGCGCACTTTTCGCACCCTCGCTCGCGGCGGACGGGACGCTTTTTACAAAGGAGAGATTGCCCGGGCGATCGTCGACTACTGCGAGAAGAACGGCGGGTTCCTCTCGATGCGAGACTTCGCCGAGCACAAATCCGATTGGGTCGAGCCGATCTCGACCGACTATCGCAGCTATAAGGTTTACGAATGCCCGCCGAACGGACAAGGGCTCACTGCGTTGCTCACCTTGAACATCCTCGAGGGCTTTGACCTTTCGTCGATGAGCACGCGGCCCGATCTTTACTATCACACGCTCATCGAGGCCACAAAGCTGGCATTCGCCGATCGCAACAAGTACATCGCTGACCCTGCCTTTGCCAGGATTCCGGTTGCGGAGTTGCTTTCGAAAGAGTACGCGGCGGGCCGTCGAGCGCTGATCACTCCCGATCACGTAATCGAATCGCCCGAGCCCGGCGTTGTGGTCAATCACAGTGATACGGTGTACTTCACGGTTGTCGACAAGGTTTGCAACGGGGTTTCGTTCATCAACAGCCTGTTTGAGAGCTTTGGTTCGGGCATCGTGGCCGGGGACACGGGAATCGTGCTGCACGATCGAGGTTCGGGGTTCTCACTCGACCCGACTCATGCCAACCGGCTCGAGCCTGGCAAGCGCCCGTTCCACACGATCATCCCTTCGATGGTTTTCAAAGATGGAAAGCTGTTCATGTCGTTTGGGGTGATGGGCGGAGCAATACAGCCTCAGGGCCACGTGCAGGTGCTGACGAACTTTATCGACATGGGCATGAATCTGCAGCAAGCGATTGAAGCGCCAAGATATCGATACCTGGCCGGGAAGCAGGTGCTGTTCGAAGACGCGATGACCGAACCGGTCATCAAGAGTCTGATCCAACGAGGCCACCAGCGCGCTTGGCAAGCTGGCGCATCAATGGGTGGCGGGCAAGCAATCATGATCGACGCGGCGAGCGGAACGCTGATGGGAGCTTCCGACCCGCGCAAGGATGGGATGGCGCTCGGGTATTGAGAACCTCGCGACTGAAGGTCACTTCGATGAAACAAAAGCGCAGTCAAGACGACTCAGAGCTGCGCGAAGCAAGCCAGCTCCAACAGGCGATTCTCGACGCCGCCAACTACACCATCATTTCGGTGTCACCAGAAGGGGTGATCCGGACGCTCAACGCCGTCGCGGAGCGCTGGCTGGGCTATTCAGCTGAAGAAATCGTCGGTAAGACAACGCCAGTCATCTTTCACGAGCCCCAGGAAGTTGAACGGCGCGCGCGCGAAGTCTCTGCTGAGCTTGGAGTCTCGATCAAACCGGGCTTCGAAGTGTTCGTCGCAAAGGCGCGTCTTGGAGTCGCTGACGAGAACGAATGGACCTACGTGCGCAAGGACGGAACGCGTTTCCCGGTGCTGTTGTCGGTGACCGCCTTGCGAGATGCTGAGGGGAACCTCACTGGCTTCCTCGGAATCGGCAGCGATATCACCGCCCGCAAACAGGCCGAACAGGCCCTGCGCGAAAGCGAAAAGCGGTATCGGGATCTGGTCGATAACTCTTTGGGCTTGATTGGCGCTCACGATATGGAAGGCCGGTTTCTCATGGTCAACCCGACTACCGCCCGAGTTCTGGGTTACACACCGTCCGAGCTGGTCGGAAGAAACATGATCGATTTTCTAGTTCCTTCGGTGCGGAGTTTCTTCGATGAGTACCTTTCGCGTATCCGAGACAATGGAACCGCTACCGGTCAGCTCAAGATGTTGACAAAGGCCGGAGAGGAACGAATCTGGGAGTACCGCAACCTCCGATACGACGAGCCGGGAGGGCCGTCCTATGTTCTGGGTCACGCGCACGACATCACTGAACGCAAGCGCGCCGAGCGGCGGCTTGCTGTGCAACACGCGGCGACGCAAATTGTTGCTGAGTCGACGACGTTCCGCGAAGCCGTGCCTAAGATACTGCAAGCAGTCTGTGAAGGTCTCGGATGGGAGACCGGTGCACTTTGGAGAGTTGACCACGCAGAGAATGTGCTTCGATATGTCGAAGGATGGCAGTCGCCGCAAGCTGATGTTGAAGAGTTCAAGTCAATCAGTCGTCAGAGCACGTTCTCGCCCGGTGTGGGTCTGCCCGGCCGTGCCTGGTCGACGGCTAAGCCCCATTGGATCGTAGACGTCACCGACGCCGCTACCGACAACAACTTCCCTCGCGCGCGTGTTGCTGCCAAAGAAGGTCTGCATGCGGCGCTCGGATTCCCAATCATGCTTGGCGGTGAAGTCCTCGGCGTGATGGAGTTCTTCAGCCGCTCGATCCAGCAGCCCGACCATGAACTGCTCGAGATGATGTCGAGCATAGGTAGTCAGATCGGCCAGTTTGCAGAGCGCAGACACACCGAGCGTGAGTTGAAAGCCAGCGAAGAGCGTTATCGCGATCTGTTTGAGAACGCCAGCGATCTGATTCAGAGCGCCAGCCCGGATGGCTCGCTCATATACGTCAACCGCGCGTGGCGCGAAACGCTCGGCTATAGCGAAGAAGAGGTGTGCAAGCTGACGCTGTTCGACATCGTTCATCCAGACAGCCTGGCGCATTGCACGACGGTGTTCCAGCGCGTGATGTCCGGCGAGCGACTCGATCATGTTGAAGCTACGTTCGTGACCAAGGACGGACGCAGGATAGCAGTCGAGGGGAGCACGAGTTGCAGCCTGAAGGAAGGCAGGCCTGTCGCCACTCGAAGCATCTTCCGGGATATCACCGACCGCAAGCGGTTCGAAGCCGAACTGGCGAAAGCACGCGACGTGGCGCTCGAATCCGCCAGGCTCAAGGCAGAGTTCCTTGCGAATATGAGCCACGAAATCCGCACCCCGATGAACGCCATCATCGGAATGAGCGGCCTTCTACTCGACACAAACCTGACCGCCGAGCAGCGCGAGTTCGCCGAGACCGTCAGGTCGAGCGCCGAGGCGTTGCTCACCCTGATGAACGACATTCTTGATTTTTCTAAGATTGAGGCGGGAAAGCTAACGTTTGAGACGATGGATTTCGACTTGCGAAATGCCGTCGAGGGTGCCGTTGATCTGCTTGCAGAGGCCGCGCAGGCGAAGGGAGTTGAGCTCTTTTCGATGGTGTACAGCGATGCTCCTACGCAGCTTCGCGGCGATCCGGGCCGGCTGCGTCAAGTGCTGGTAAATCTGTTGAGCAACGCGGTCAAATTCACCGACCAGGGGGAGGTCCTGGTGCGGGCGACCAAGGAGACCGAGGACAGCGGCGGCGTGATACTTCGCTTTACAGTGAGCGACAGCGGGATAGGCATTCCTGATGAAGCGCAGCGAAGAATCTTCGACGTGTTCTCACAAGCTGACGGCTCAACAACGCGAAAATACGGTGGTACGGGTTTGGGGTTGGCTATTTCAAGACAAATTGTTGAATTGTTGGGAGGTCAGATTGGTGTCGACAGCGCGCCAGGAAAAGGCTCGACTTTCTGGTTCACCGCGAGGTTCGAGTTGCAGCCGGAGGAGACCGGGCAACCGGACACGCGCGGGTCACAGTTGGAAGGCCTACGAGTGCTAATAATCGACGACAACGCGACCAATCGTAAGCTGGTTCATCATCAGGTCACTTCGTGGGGTATGCGCAACGGTAGCGCCGAGACAGGCAAGGAAGCATTGACCCTGCTTCGCAGCGAGGCAGCTGCCGGTGACCCTTACCGGATTGCCATTCTCGATATGCAGATGCCCGAGATGGATGGGTTGACTTTGGCCCGGTCGATCAAGTCAGATCCTGCGATAGCCGGAACACGGCTTCTGATGATGACATCGCTAGGACGTCGCGACGACGCTGCGATTCGTGAAGCGGGAGTCGAACTCTGTCTCACAAAACCGGTCAAGCAGTCGCATCTGTTCGACTGCCTCGCGACTCTCACCGGAGAATACATAGGCGAGGAACCGGTCGAACGGCGTCGTGCCGCGCAGGTTACGCCGCAGAGGGTTTTCCGCGAGGGCCGCGAACAGCTTCGCATACTGGTGGCCTACGCAAACATCGTGCATCAAAAGGTACCGTTGCCACAGCTACACCGGCAGGGCGACACCGCCAAGCCGGG
>CAZOOE010000081.1:0-2583 GCA_964581275.1 uncultured Clostridia bacterium | reverse complement strand
GCAGCATGAATGGCACGCGTCGCGATATCCGCTTGAAGATCAGCGTGGCCGCGAAGGTTACGCCGCTAGGGGTTTTCCCGACGGGGCGCGAACAGCTTCGCATCCTGGTGGCTGAAGACAACATCGTCAATCAGAAGGTAGCGTTGCGACAGCTTGACCGGCTGGGCTACACCGCCGATGCGGTGGCCAACGGGCTGGAAGTGCTGGAGGCGCTTGAACGGATTCGATACGACGTGGTGTTGATGGATTGCCAGATGCCAGAGATGGACGGCTATGACGCTACCGCGGAGATAAGGCGCCGCGAGGGAAATCTCAGGCACACGCCAATAATCGCGATGACCGCAAACGCGCTCGACGGTGACCGCGAGCGATGCCTCGCGGCGGGGATGGATGACTACATCAGCAAGCCGGTCAAGCAAGAGACTCTCTCGAAAGCCATCCAACGCTGGACTCCGAACGCCGATCAATCATTCGAGCCCGCTGATACGGCCGGCGTGATCGACGCCGCGGTGATCGCGGAGCTACGCGGGCTTCAGTCACCCTCGGACCCGAACTTTTTCAATCACTTGATAGATTTGTTTATTCAGGAAACACCTCATCGTCTGGCGGCAATAAGGGCCGCGATCGCAGGGTCGAACGCGGCAGCGCTTGCGCACGAGTCACACGCGCTCAAGGGAAGCAGCGCGCATCTGGGTGCTACGAGAATGGATGCGTTGTGCGAGGTTTTGGAAGAGCAAGGGCGCGCTGGCTCCGTCAACGGAGGCACAGCGCTGGTATCAGTGTTGGAGGAAGAATTCGATCGCGTTAGGAAGACACTCGAATCGGAAAAGAACCGGCCGGTCCTACACTAGACCATCACTAGCGAAGTCTCTGTTACAGGCTCGAATGTGGCTGCTAGTCGCGGTCGAGATCCACTCGGGCTCGGAACGCAAATTGTTGCCTTAACCCGACTCGCCAGCAGCAACTTGCAGACCACTTGATCGCGTCAAATCCTTGCGCAAAGGCGCGCTGTTTGTGCTAGCATGCCCCTACCTCGAAGTTGACTAGCTGCCAGCGTTGACCTCGATGAGCGCCCAGGGACAGCAATGACCGTTGATGAGTTCCAGCATTCGTTTGAACGTGAGATCAATAAACTCCTTGCGCGCATCCAGCGGCGTTACTCGGTTTCCGACGCCGAGGTGACCTTGGCCGTACACGCCTCGGCGAAGAAATACCTCGCAGACATCCTGGATCAGACATCCGGCAATCCGGGGCCAAGCGCCGAGTCGCGGAAGTGTACCGGCGAGTTTTTGTCGTCTCTCAACGCTGATGATCTGTGCCTGGCAACTGCTTGCGCAAAAGGGGACGACGCTGCCTGGGAAGATTTCTTCCGTGACTATCGCAGCTATATGGTCAGCGTCGCCCGGACCATGACTCAGGATGCGGGGGCGGCCGAGCAGCTGGCGGATTCGACGTTCGCAGAGTTGTACGGGCTGCGCGAGTCTGGTGGCGCCAGGGTCAGCAAGTTTTCGTTTTATTCGGGGCGAGGCTCGCTGCGCGGCTGGCTTCGCGCGGTGGTTTTTCAGCTATCGGCTGACCATCACCGACAGTCGAGCCGGCTTGTCCAAACCGAAGAGCCCGAGGACATGGACCGCATCGCTCATGCCGCTGAGAAGCCGGAGAGAAGAACCACCACCGACCTCGAATATGTACGCGCGCGATATCGCGATGCGGTGATCGCTTCGCTTCGGCGCGCAATCGAAGACCTCGAGGCCAGGGAGCGGCTGCTTCTGGCCTATTACTACTACGACGAGATGACCCTGCGCGAGATCGGGCAGTTGTTCGATGTGCACGAAGCGACGATCAGTCGCTGGTTGACAAAAGTCCAGAAGCGCGTCCGAAAGCTGGTTGAGAAGGGGTTAGCCCGCGACCACAATTTCAACCGGCGCGAGGTCGCGGAGGCTGTCGAGCTGGCTGCGGAGCAGATGGACATTACCGTGGGCGACTACCTGCTGGAATCCGTTTCGGCGGACCGCAAACGTGGGCAGCCAGCCCAGAGCCCGGGCGGCGCGGTCGCCCGCAGATGAGTGAAGAAAAGCGCGCAAGTGCTAGTCGCGCTGACGTTCTAAGATTGGAGATGAGGGTGTGAAGGATGAAGTTTCCGGGGCAAACTAAAGATGGGGTGATCGACAATCTGCTTCGGGCTTATGTCTCGCGGCCCAGCAACCCTCATCAGGGGTGTACCGATTTCGATCCCGATCGGGCCAATTCATACATCGAACGGAGCCTGGTGGGCGTTTCGCGCTCCCGTTACGAAGAGCATTTGTCGGTCTGTGCCGCGTGTCGAAAGAACGTTGCGGCGTTAATGCGGTTAGCCGACGCCGACAGGGTTGCCTCTGGGTCCCCGGCTCGTGAGATATCTAAACCCACCTGGCTTGAAGGTGGGAGGCGGATATTTGGCGCGATGTCTCAGCCGCGGTGGGCGATGGCAGCTACCGCAGTCATCGTGCTCGCGGTCAGCTTACCGCGGCTCTTATCCAGCGACCGGGACGGGATACGAGAGGAAGCGGCAGAGGCGCACCCTGCGGGCAGGGGAACCACAGG
>CAZOOE010000080.1:0-16803 GCA_964581275.1 uncultured Clostridia bacterium | reverse complement strand
GGCGGGCGCTACTCGGCGCTGTCCTATTTCGGGTTGGTTCCCGCGTCTCTTCAAGGCTTCGACTTCAAGACGCTGCTTGATCGAGCCGACCGCGCCCTTCACGCCTGCATGCACTACGTTCCCGCCGAAGACAACCCTGCGGCACGACTCGGAGCGATACTCGGAACGCTCACCAACGCCGGCCGGGATAAGCTCACGCTTTCAATCGCGCCGGAGATCGCATCGCTGGGGTTGTGGATCGAACAACTGATCGCCGAGAGCTCCGGGAAAGAAGGCAGAGGAATTATTCCAATTGCCGGTGAGACGCTCGGTTGGCCCGCGGTCTACGGAAATGATCGATTGTTCGTTTACATTGGCGTAGGTGCGCCCGATGCTGAGACGGATGCCAAGCTGCGGGCGCTGGAAACCGCAGGTCATCCGGTCGTTCGTCGTCGGCTCCACGACCTGCTCGACCTGGGCGAGGAATTCTATTTGTGGGAGATGGCCACAGCGGTAGCTGGGGCGATTATCGGCATCAACTCGTTTGACCAGCCGAACGTGCAGGAGAGCAAAGACAACACCAAGCACTTTCTTGAAGTGTACAAGAAAAACGGCTCGCTGCCCGATCAGGAGCTTGGATCGGAAGGCCGCGGCTTGAAGGCATATTGTGACGCGGAAACGATCGGCGAGCTTGGCTCTGGAGTCTCGATTGAAGGGTTCATCTCTGCCCATCTCAGCCGGGCGCACGCCGGGGACTACATCGCGATGCTCAATTACATCAAGGAAACGCCCCGGCACGAAGAGACGGTCCAGGCAATTCGCACCCACCTGCGAGACGCGCTGCGCGTAGCGACGACGACCGGGTACGGGCCGCGCTTCCTGCACTCGACCGGGCAGCTTCACAAGGGCGGACCGGCGAGCGGGGTGTTTATTCAAGTGACGGCGGAGAACATGGTCGACGTACCGTTGCCAAACGAGCCGTTCACCTTTGGGGTGTTGAAGCAAGCGCAAGCACTCGGCGACTTTCAGTCTCTCGCTAGTCGGCATCGGCGCGCGATACGTCTGCATCTCGGTACCGACGTCGCCGCCGGGCTGCGAACCTTGTTGGAGATCGTTCAAAAGGCGTTTCCGATTGTGCAAGGCCACGCGGGCTAGGCTCGTTGTGTTTTTGCGCGCTTGGAGGCTTTGCGCGAACTTGCCGGGGCGACTTTGCACATACTAACCGTTATTGCGCGAACTTATCTGGTGTGAACTATGACTGACATCGCGCTGGTGATCTCAGACATCGACGGTACGCTGATCACTTCAAATCACGAGGTGACCGAGGCTACCAAAGCCGCCGCCGCAAAGCTCTATGAACGCGGCATCGAGCTCTCGTTGGCAAGCTCACGCCCGCCGCGGAGCATCGTACCGCTCGCCGACGCACTCAAGCTGAGCGGTCCGTTCGCCGCTTTCAACGGCGCCCTGGTCGTCAAGCGCAACGGTGAAGTGCTTGCACGCAGCGTGATTTCTCCGGTGATCATCGCGAGCGTAGGAGCTATCGCAGACCACTTTGGTATCGGCGTATGGCTCTATGACGAAATTGATTGGTGGGCTCCATGGCGCGACGCGTTTGTCGATCGCGAAGAGCATACGTCTGGATTCTCTCCGCGCATCGACGGTTATGCCGAACGCATAACTCGCGACGCCAACAAGCTGACGGTTGTTGGAAAGCCTGAGCTCGTTGCTCAGGCCGAGCAGCGGGTATTGAGCGAGCTATCCGATCAAGTGTCCGCGTCGAAATCGAAACCTCGCTTTCTCGATGTGACTTCTTTTGGCATTCACAAAGGCACGGTCGTTGTGCGGCTTGCGAAGCTTCTAGACATACCAACCGAGCGCGTTGCCGTAATCGGAGACGGTCCAAACGATGTTGAGATGTTCCGACAAGCGGGTATGAGCATCGCGATGGGTCAGGGTGTCGATAAAGTAAAAGAGGCCGCAAACTATCTTACGACTTCAAACGACGACGAAGGCTGGGCGCGAGGGATAGAGCAGCATGTGTTGGGCGCGTCGCAGTCAGCCTCAAACTAGGGAAATCATTTGTAGGGGCGATTTATGTCAAGCGAAGCAAAAGCACAGCAAGCGCAGTTCGGAATGATCGGGCTCGCGGTGATGGGGCGCAATCTCGCGTTGAATGTCGAAGAACACGGCTTCCCTGTTGCAGTCTGGAACCTGGAAACCGATTGGGTCGACAGCTTCGTGAATGAGAATCAAGGCAAGCAGTTCATAGGAACGAAATCCGTGGAAGAATTCGTTCGCTCGCTCGAGCGGCCCCGCCGAATGATGATGATGATAAGAGCGGGCGCGCCGGTGGATTTGACTATCGAACGAATCAAGCCTCTGCTCGAGGACGGCGACATCTTGATCGATGGCGGCAACTCGTACTTCAAAGACACCCAGCGCCGCGAAGAAGCGCTCCGGAAGGACGGGTTGTGTTTCGTCGGCTCAGGCGTGTCGGGCGGCGAAGAAGGCGCGAGGCACGGACCGTCGCTTATGCCGGGCGGCGCGCGCGAAGCTTACGAGCACATCCGCCCGATCTTCGAAGCCATTGCCGCGAAAACCGATTCCGGCGCCTGCGTCACTTATGTTGGTCCAGACGGCGCGGGGCACTTTGTCAAGATGGTTCACAACGGAATCGAGTACGGCGACATGCAGTTGATCGCCGAAGCGTACGACATCCTTCGCAGGGGACTGCGCCTTGAAGCCGATGAGTTGGCCGACATCTTCGACCAGTGGAACCGCGGGTCGCTCGAGTCATTCCTGATCGAGATCACCGCGAACATTTTCCGCCGTCGAGATGAAGAAACCGGCAAGCCGCTGGTCGACCTCGTTCTGGACAAGGCGGAGCAAAAGGGCACCGGGAAGTGGACGACCGAAGAGGCGCTTGAGCTCGGTGTGCCAATCCCGACAATTGCCGCGGCCATCGACGCGCGAGTGCTCTCGAGTATGAAAGACGAACGCGTAATCGCAGGCAAGAAGATCAAAGGCCCGAGAGCACAACGGTCGCGCGGCCCTAAAGAGAAGCTGATTCAAGCTGTTCACGACGCGTTGTATGCCTCGAAGATCTGCTCATATGCGCAGGGCATGAGCCTCATCCATAAAGGGTCGGTAGCATACAAATGGAACGTCAACCTGTGCGAAATGGCGCGCATATGGAAAGGTGGATGTATAATTCGGGCTCGTTTCTTGAATTCGATTATGAACGCATTCAATCGCCGCCCGGATTTGCCGAACCTTCTGCTCGACGAGGAATTCAATCGTTGGATTCAGCCGGCGCAGGCGAATTGGCGGCTGGCGGTGAAGACAGCCCTTGGGATAGGGGTCCCGGTGCCGGCTATGAGCGCGAGCTTGTCATATTTCGACAGCTATCGCACTGGGAGGTTGCCACAGAACCTGACGCAAGCGCAGCGCGATTACTTCGGCTCGCACACGTATGAGCGGGTCGATCACCCGGAGCGAGGTCACGCGCACACGGATTGGATTGGAATTGGCAAAGTTGGTTGAGTTTCTTTTCGCCGTGAGAGTACTACATCCGCGAGGCATTAAAGAAGATTCGAAATCACGAGGTGAAATCTAATGACGACAGCGCAACAAACTACTGCCCAGGCAACGACCGATCAAACTGAACTGACCGCCGCGCGAACTGAACTGACCGGCGCGCGAATCCTGGCGATCGACATTGGCGGCACAGGTCTGAAAGCCGCGATTCTCAACCACGACGGGGAGATTCTCACCGAGCGTCACCGCGTCGAGACCCCCCATCCTTGCACGCCGGCCGATCTGGTGGAAGGTATGGTCAAACTGGTCGAACCACTCACCGGATTCGACTGCGTATCCGTGGGTTTCCCCGGAGTGGTGCGCAACGGCAAGATAGTCACCGCGCCAAATCTGGGCACCGAAGCGCTTGCTGGCTTCGATCTCGCAGGTGCGCTCCGGGACCGGCTGGGTACACCCGTCCGCGTGATCAACGATGCCGACATGCAAGGCTTCGGAGCGATCGAAGGCAAAGGCCTCGAGATGGTCATCACGCTTGGCACCGGATTTGGCTCGGCCCTGTTTATGGACGGCAAGCTCGCGCCCCACCTGGAGATCGCTCATCTCCCGTTTCGCAAGAATAAAGACTACGATCAACAGATCGGAGATAAGGCGCGCAAGAAAGTCGGCAAGAACAGGTGGAACCGAAGGGTCAAACAAGCCATTGAGACGCTGCGCGAGCTGACCCACTTCGATAAGCTGTACATCGGCGGCGGAAACGCGGACAGGATCAAGTTCGAGCTTGACGCAGATGTGAAGATCATCTCCAACGAGTGTGGGGTAAGAGGCGGCGCGTGGCTGTGGCGGGAGTAATTGAGAATTGGAGAGAAGAGGGTATGGAGAATTGAGAATTGAAAATGAGAATCGCAAGATGAACCGTGAAGGTTAAGACTCCACTCTTGCGAGCTTTGGAATTTTCATTTTTCAATTCTCAATTTTCAATGGTTTTTCCTCTCCGGACGGGAACACTAATGTCTACCAGGAAGCTGCAAAAGTCCCACGCGCAGGTTCGCATCTATCGAGACCCCGAGGAACTTGCCCTCAAGGCTGCCCGGCGATTCGCGCGGCTTGCGGATCAATACGTGATCGGAAGTGGCAGGTTCACAGTTGCGCTGTCGGGCGGTTCGACCCCAAAAGCAATGTTCTCGGTGCTGGCCGCCGAACCGTTCATCGACACCGTGCCGTGGTCTTCCATCTATCTTTTCTGGGGTGATGAGCGCTGCGTTCCTCCAGATCACCCGGACAGCAACTATCGAATGACCAACGAGGCGCTGCTCTCAAAAGTTCGGATTCCGCGGCAGAACATCTTTCGAATACCGGCCGAGGTGCCTGACCCTGAACGCGCTGCCGAAGAATACGGTGCGACGCTCACTGCGTTTTTCTTGGCGGGACCGGGGGAGAATCGAACCGGGACCGCCCCGCTTTCAACCGTGCCGAGGTTTGATCTGGTGTTCCTTGGAATGGGCCCGGATGGACACACCGCTTCGTTGTTTCCGCACACCACCGCGCTCCAAGCCGGCGAGCAGGTTTGCGTCGCAAATTACGTGGAGAAGTTCAAGGCTTACCGAATCACCTTGACTGCCGCAACGATCAACAACGCCCGCAACGTGACCTTCCTGGCGGCGGGCGCGGACAAGACCGAGACGCTGAAGAACGTTCTGGAAGGAAGCTATCAACCTGACGTCTATCCGAGTCAGCTGATTCGTCCGCACAATGGCACCCTGCTCTGGATGGTCGATGAAGCAGCCGCGCGCCTGTTGACGGATCGAGCATCGCAAAGTTCGTAGGGGCCGCCTTCCTTCCGGCGGAAGTTCGTAGCGGGAGGTTTGACCGTCGCATAAAACTTCCGCCTGACTGAAGGCCGAACTACAAACTTGTTACTAACAACTGATACGCATTCACTGAGAATCTGGAGAAATAAAAAATGGCCGCAGAAACAAAACCCGAACTCGCAAAGATTGGAATGATTGGACTCGCAGTGATGGGCGAGAACCTCGCACTCAACATCGCGCGCAACGGATTCCCCATAGCCGTCTACAACCGGGACGGCGCGAAGGTCGACAAGTTCCTCCATCGCGCTGAAGGCAAGCAGGTCATCGGCACCTACTCACTCGGGGACTTTGTCAAATCGCTCGAGAAACCTCGCAAGATCATCCTGCTCGTCAAAGCCGGCGGGCCGGTAGACGACGTTCTTGCTCAACTAAAACCACTACTCGATCCGGGAGACATCGTCATAGATGGGGGCAACTCGTTCTACGAGAACACTCGGCGCCGCGAGAAGGAAATGAAAGCCGCAGGCTTCAACTTTATCGGTTCGGGCGTCTCAGGCGGTGAATCGGGCGCACTGTGGGGACCGTCGCTGATGCCCGGCGGCGATCCGGCCGCATACGAGCAGATTCGACCGATCTGGGAAGCGATTGCCGCAAAGGTCGACGATGGTCCGTGTGTGACTTATGTCGGTCCGGACGGAGCAGGTCATTTTGTAAAAATGGTGCACAACGGAATCGAGTACGGCGACATGCAGTTGATCGCCGAGGCATATGACATTCTGCGCAACGCGCTCGGGTTGAAGGCGTCGGAACTCGCGGACATTTTTGCCAAATGGAATCAGGGGGATTTGAACTCGTTTCTAATCGAGATAACCGCAAAGATCTTCACCGTCGCCGATCCGGAAGGAAAGGGCGCCCTGGTCGATCAAATCCTCGACATAGCCGGTCAGAAAGGCACAGGGAAATGGACAGCAGAGACCGCACTATCGTTGGGCATTGCTATTCCTACTATGCAAGCCGCACTTGATGCCCGGGTGCTCTCAGGTCGCAAGGCGGAGCGCGTCGAGGCGAGCAAGCAACTGTCCGGACCAACCGCTCAATACACCGGGGGAAAACAAGTGCTCATCGATGCGGTTCACGACGCGCTGTATGCGAGCAAGATCTGTTCTTACGCTCAGGGAATGAACGTCATCCGACGCGGGTCCGAAGAATACAACTGGAACATCAACCTCGGCGAAATGAGCCGCATTTGGAAGGGCGGGTGCATCATACGCGCGCAGTTCCTGGATAAGATCAAGCAAGCCTATCAACGTCGGTCGGATCTGCCGAACCTTCTAGTCGATCCCGATTTCAAAGCATGGGTGCTCGAGGCACAGCCTCGATGGCGACAAGCGGTTACGACTGCGCAGTCGCTTGGCATTCCGCCGGCGGCAAACTCGCCGAGCCTGGCTTACTTCGAAACATATCGCGCTGCGAACCTGCCGCTGAACCTGACGCAAGCTCAGCGCGATTTCTTCGGTTCGCATACATACCAGCGCGTGGACAATCCGGACGGCCCAGCCATTCACACCGAGTGGGAAGATTTGGCGAAGAAGTAATTGCTTTGCGGTCTTTGCGACTTCGCGCCTTTGCGCGGAGGTTTTGGGTTCGCGAAAAGCGGGTCGCGCATGTCGTCAAGTCGCAAGGACCGCAAAAAGAGAATACTGAGGAACCTAATGTCCAGCACAATCGATAATCCGTTGAGAGAAGGCGTAAGGCTCGAACGTACCGCCGATCCCTGCACGGTGATCATCTTCGGCGCATCCGGCGATCTGACCAAGAGAAAGCTCGTGCCCGCGCTTTACCGACTAACCCAGGAACGGCTGCTGCCGGCCGAGTTTGCAATCGTCGGATTTGCTCGCTCGCCGATGAGTCACGCCGACTTTCGCGCAAAGATGAAGGACGCGATCGTGACTTACTCGGAAGCCAAGCGCGTCGACGAAGCGGTTTGGGACAGCTTCGCAAAGGGAATCTTCTATGTTTCGGGTGATGTAAACAACGCCGACGCATATCGGCAGATAAGCGAGCTGCTCGATCAACTCGATAAGGAGCGGGGCACCGCCGGCAATCGAGTCTTTTACCTCTCCACATCACCTTCGCTGTACGCCGAAGCCATCCAGCAACTGGGCGCCGCCCACCTCGCAAAACCGGAAGGCAAAGGTTGGACTCGCATCATCATCGAGAAGCCGTTCGGTCACGATCTTGCCAGCGCTAAGGAACTCAACGTCGAGGCCGCAAAGGTCTTTGATGAAGAGCAGGTCTATCGTATCGATCACTATCTGGGTAAGGAGACCGTTCAGAACTTGATGGTCTTCCGGTTCGCCAACGGCATCTTTGAGCCTATCTGGAACCGCCGATACATCGACCACGTGCAAATAACAAATGCGGAGGCGCTCGGGGTCGAGGGACGAGGCGGATACTATGACACCGCCGGCGTGTTGCGCGACATGATTCAGAATCATGTCTTTCAAGTCTTGTCGCTCGTCGCAATGGAACCTCCGATCAGTCTCAGCGCCAACGCGGTCCGTGATGAAAAGATCAAAGTTATGCAGGCAGTGCACCCAATTCCGCAAGATAAGGTGAATGACTTTGTTGTGCGCGGCCAGTACACGGCGGGCGCGGTAGCAGGCAAGCAAGTGCCCGGGTACCGAGAGGAGAAAGATGTCGCGCCGAACTCGCAGACCGACACCTTCGCCGCGTTAAAGCTCTTCTTCGACAACTGGCGCTGGGCCGATGTTCCTTTCTATCTGCGATCAGGCAAACGTATGCCGAAGCGCGTTACCGAGATCGCCATACACTTCCGCAAGGCTCCGCTTCAGTTGTTCAAGAGCGCGCAGCAGGAGATGGAGCCAAACGTGCTGGTGATACGCGTTCAGCCGGACGAGGGCATCACCCTGAGGATTGGAGCAAAGGTTCCCGGCCAGGTGACTCGCATTCGGTGGGTGAACATGGACTTCCGGTACGGCGCTTCATTCGGGGTTGCGTCGCCAGAAGCATACGAGCGCCTTCTGCTTGATTGCATCCTTGGGGATTCAACCCTGTACGCGCGTCGTGACATGACCGAGCGCGGGTGGGAGATCGTAATGCCGATCCTCGAAGCCTGGCAGAATTCAAAGGAAGAGATCCCTAAGTATGAGGCAGGCACCTGGGCACCAAAAGCGGCAGATGAGCTGATGGAAAGAGACGGAAGAGAATGGCGACGCCCGTGACGTGCACGAGTGAGGAGGACTGAGGACTGAGTACTGAAGGCTGAGGACTTAGGGCAGGGTTCGCGGGACGGATTGCTCAGGACTGGGACTGCGTTCCGGCACTCTTGAGAATTGAGGTTGAGTGTGATGGCCAAGGTCGAGTGATTCGAGGATCTAATCGAGGTTTTACCATGAGTACTTCAAACGAACATCTCCCGGGAACGCAGGCGCCTACTATCAATGTCGACGCTATCGAGCGTCAGTTAACCGCCCTGTGGCAGCAATCGTCGCAGGACGACGAACACGGCGGCGTCACTCGGGCCTCAATGTTCAACTTGCTGGTCTACGTTCCAGGCCGTGCGGAAGCGGGTACACTCGACGAGATGCTGACGGACATCACCGCTGCGCGTCCCTGCCGAGCTATCTTGATTGTCGCGGACGAGGACGCTCCGAAAGAGACCCTCACCGCCGAAGTCACTTCCCGCTGCACGTTGCCCAGCGCTTCTTCGAAGCACGTTTGTTGCGAGCAAGTGACGATAACTGCGGGCGTGGCACAAGTCGATGAGGTGCCCAGCGCGGTCGCGCCGCTGTTGCTCTCAGATCTCCCTGTCTACGTGTGGTGGCATGCCGAGCCGCGACTTGCGGACAAGGCATTGTTCAGGCGGTTGGTAGATCTTTCGGATCGAGTGGTTATTGATTCCACCCGATTTCGCGACCCCGGTGCTGATCTTGCCGCCATGGCGGCGGTCCTCACCGATACCCCGCGCTGGACGGCGATCAGCGATTTGAACTGGGCGCGGCTCACGGCGTGGCGCGCGCTACTCGCAGGTTTCTACGACATCGCAGATTACCGGCCTCTGCTGAATCAGCTCAAACGGGTGACCATCAGATATGCGCCGCCGCAGGCGAATTCTGCCGTCATACCGGCTCGGGCGCTTCTCCTGGGAGGCTGGCTCGCAAGCCGGCTCCGCTGGAGCGCGCAACCGCGCACAGTGAAGCGAACGCCGACATCGGCGAGTCTCGATTTCTCGATTGACGACCGCACGCTAATTCTGGAATTTGCGCATACCCGCCGGGACATCGAGCCTGGTCATCTTGCGCTGGTCACCTTGGAAGCCGGTTCTGACCAACCGGTCTCCTTCACGGTCCGAAGAAGCGCGGACGGGCAGCGAATTGAGACATCCGTAACCCGAGACGAGCAGAAGAGCTCACAGCGAGTGCTCAGCTATGAAGGCCTGAGTGAAACCGATTTGATTGGGAAAGAGCTCGAGATATTGGGACACGATCGTATTTACGAGCAAGCGGTGTTAGCAGCGGGAGAGATTATCAAGGCGATGGGTCCTTCATAATTCGGTCTTTGCTCTTGGTCTTCGACCTCAGGTGGGACTAGTTGATCGTCGAGCTCATTATGGAATCTGCATTCCTGATTCTTGGCATGCCGACCCTAGTTGCATAGCCATAGCCTTAATAAGTCGGTTTCGGAGACCGAGCCTTGATAGGGAGAGATAGGCGCGAACAATGATCCTTGCGGGTGATATCGGTGGAACAAAGACGAACCTTGGCTTGTTTGACATTGCCGACGGAGCCTTGACGTCGCGCACTCAACAGACCTTTCCCAGCAACCAATTCTCAGGGCTCGATTCAATAGTCAACAAATTCATGGCCGGCGTCGGCACGACTTCGGTGTCCGCAGCCTGCTTCGGCGTCGCCGGACCGGTCGTCGATGGTCGCTCGGTAACTCCCAACTTGCCCTGGGTAGTCGATGCGACGAGCCTTGCCGCGAGCCTTGGGATCAACTGCGCATTGCTCATCAATGACGTCGAAGCAACGGCCTACGGGATAGGTGAGCTAAGGCTGGGAGAGTTCACCGTCCTGAATCAGGGAGTCCAGGAGCAAGGAAACGCCGCGTTGATCGCCGCGGGCACCGGCTTGGGCTGTGCCAGTCTCTTTTGGGACGGAGAGAAACATGTACCTTCCGCGTCGGAAGGGGGTCACATGGACTTCGCGCCACGGGATCAGGTCGAGACAAGCTTGCGGCAGCATCTCGCGGACAAATACGGGCACGTCAGCATCGAACGTGTCCTCTCCGGGCCAGGCCTGTTCACGATCTATGATTTTCTTCGCGAGACCGGTTATGCCGAGGAGTCGCCGGTCGTTGCCGAACGGATGACCCAAGGCGATGCCAGCAGTGTCGTCTCGCGCGCTGCGTTGGCCCACGAATGTCGATTGTGCGAGAAGGCCCTGGACATCTTCGCGAGTGTCTACGGCGCGACGGCCGGGAATCTTGCGTTGATGGTGAAAGCGGTGTCGGGCGTCTACATCGGCGGGGGAATCGCACCGAAGATCATTGAAAAGCTTATCGATGGCTCCTTCATGAAAGCCTTTACAGCCAAGGGCAGACTATCTTCATTGCTCGAAGCTATTCCGGTATGCGTGATCTTGAACGACAAGACCGCGCTGCTGGGGGCGGCCCGGCTAGCCGCACGACAGACCGCCCTGGGGCCCACCACCTAACACAATGAAGCGAATCACCGTTCCACTCATCATCAGCGTAATCCTCTTGCTGGTCTATGGCGCGGTGCAGCTATTCGAGCCGGGTCTGATCGGTCCCTCCGTCGGTAAGTGGGTGCGCGCTTTGTTGCTCGTAGGGTTGAGCGTCGGCGTGGTGCGCGCTCTCAGCTATCTTATCTTTGACGTCATCTTTCAAAAACGTAAAGGGCGAGAAGCACCCGCGCTGCTGCGAGTGTTGCTGTCAATCGTTCTCTATTCGATCTTCTTCGTGCTGATCTACAAATTGGTACTGGAAGAAAACGGGGGCGGATTTGAACTGATCGCGACGTCAACCGTAGTTTCGGTAATCATTGGTCTGGCACTTCAGGACACGCTCGGGAATTTCTTCGCGGGTCTCTCCATTCACATTGAACAGCCGTTTCATATCCTCGACGCTATCAGGATCGGGGATATGATCGGGCGAGTCGAATCAGTCACCTGGCGTACGACTACGATTCGCACCAACAACAACACGACAGTCATATTTCCCAACAGCAGAGTTGCCCGGGAACCGCTCGAAGTCTACCGGTTCAACAATCTGAATCGGCGAGTGCTTCACATCCCGGCGGCATACCGGATCGCGCCCCAAAGGGTTATCGCCCTGATAAGGGAAACGGTAGTATCGATTCCAAACGTAGCCAGCGAGAAGACCCCCATCGTTCGAATAGGCGATTTCGCTGATTCCAGCGTCGTCTACGAGGTCCTTTACTGGACCAAGGACTATATGTGGGTACCGGATATCGATGCTCAGATCAGGCAACACGTCTGGTACATCTTCCGCCGCAGCGAAATCGAGATTCCCTTCCCAACTCGTCATGTGCTGCTCGAACAACAGGAGCCGGCAGTCAGCCATCCAGAGGCCGATTACGACGGGGTCATCGAATCGGTCGAGATTTTTGCGCCGCTCTCCGCGGATGAGAAGCAGACGGTGGCACGATCAACCATCAAATCCGTGTACGCGCCCGGCGAATTGATACTTCGGCGTGGCGATCCCGGCGATTCGATGTTCGTCATCTACCGGGGCAGTGTCGAGGTGCGGTTGCCTAGCCGCGACGGCAATGCTCAGCAAGTCGCGGAACTAAAGCCGGGAGGCTTTTTTGGAGAGATGGCTCTTCTAACCGGTGAGCCGCGTAACGCCGACGTCATCACCGTCACCGAAGTAGAGACTCTTGAAATAAGGAAGAGCGTTCTGCAGCAACTCCTTGATAACAATTCGGAGTTGGCCGTGGCGCTCAGCCGCACGATAGCCGAGCGCCAGCTGCGGCTGGATGAATACGCTCGGGTGTTGCCCGAGGAAGAGAAACGGGACAAGGCTAACACGATTCTTCGGCGTATTCAGCGATTCTTCGGTCTCAGCTAAGCGGTCGACTCGTTCGCTCCCTGCCAAAGCACTTCGTAGATCTCGACCGGCTCCTGCTTGCCCTTGACCATTATTCGATCGCACGGCCTGACCGGAAACTGGTCCCCGATAGCATCGAGCGTCGAGCGGCTGATGATGATCTGTCCCGGCTCGGCTCGCTTCTCGAGCCGCGCGGCAAGGTTCACCGCGTCGCCGATCGCGGTGTAGTCCGTGCGCTCGCGTGAGCCTATATAGCCTACCGTCACAGTTCCGGTGTTGATGCCAATCCCAATCGCAACCTCTGACAGCCCCAATGTCTTCAGGTCTTCGTTGAGCGCCGCCATTCCACGCTGCATAGCGATGGCCGCGGATACCGCACTGGTGGCCGCATCGTCGGTCTGGTAGGGTACTCCGAACAGCGCCATCATTCCGTCTCCCATGAACTTGTCCAACAAACCATGATGATCAAACACGATCGGGGTCATATCGGCGAAATATTCGTTGAGAATCTGAACGACGATCTGGGGTTTCAACTGCTCCGCCATCGAGGTGAAGCCACGAATGTCGGAGAACAACACCGTCACGCAACAGTTCGTGCCTCCAAGCATCACCGAATTCGGATTTGCGAAAATCTCGTCTACAACGTGGGCCGGCATGAACCGCCGATACTTCTCACGAGCCAGTTCTTCCTTTACAAGCCGCTTGTGAGTCAGTGCGTTGTCCACCGCGATCGAAGTTTCGGCCGCTACCGCGTTTAGCAAATCGAGATCGTCTTCACGCAACAGCTTCAGACTCTCGCGACAGTCAACGTAGATGACGCCCAGTACGCCATCCTTGCCAAGCAGCGGCGCGCACATGACCGAAGAGATGTTCTGCATAACAATCGACTGCGCAGCGGAGAACCGCTCGTCTGAGTGGGTGTCGAACGAAAGCAGCGACAACCGCTCGGCCAGCACTCGATCGACTACCGTCTTGCTGATGGTTATTTGCCCCTGAGCCTGTGAGCTGTCAGGATTGCGAAACTCGGCAGCCACGGTTGCCAGCTCCCCGGCGCCGCCATCCTTCAACAGCACCAGAAAGCGATCCGCGGGGGTCAAACGAAAAACCATCTCGCTCACTTTCTTGAATATGTCCTCCTGGGAGAAGTCCGAACCGAGCATCTGGTTCAACTCGTAGATGCGCGCCAAAGTCTCGGCCTTTTTTCTCAGGACTTCGATGTATTCCAGAAGCGATTTCGAGCCTGGTTCCGCTTGTGCGGCAACACCGGTGTCAATCTTCGGAATGATCGAGCCCAACTCTGAGGGCGCGCGCAGGAGGACGGTGTTTCCGATCTTCTGGTCGTCGTACCTTACGGAGACCGCGGCCGCCACCTGATGACTGAACTGGAGGTTGTACTTTCCAATCGAGAACAAGTCTCCATCTTTTAGCTGATGTTCCTTGACGCGATGGCCGTTGATAAAGGTCCCGTTGGCGCTGCCCGGGTCGGCAAGCGTTAGATTCTGGCCAGCCCGTTTGATCCGCGCGTGTTGCCTGGAGACCTGAGCATCCTCGAGCACTATCTCGTTCTGGTCGACGGCGCGGCCGATGCGAGTTTCGTCGCGAGTCAACTCGAACTCGTACGAGCGGGCGGTATCAGAATTGGTTATGATGAGTTTCGCAGACATTCTTTCTGATATGAACGAGAGTGCTACCACTCATACACTCGATCGATCTCGCCGATTCGAACCAGCGGACCCGTTAGCGAGCCGATCTGCTTTATCACCTCATCGCGATGGGTTGGCTTGATGTGCACCACGTATACTTCGACGTCGCGATCAAGCTTCTTCAGCTCATCCACCAGCAACCCCGGCGTCAGATGCATTGAAGCCTCAGCGAGCTCGCCCATTTCATCGGGATAAGACACATCGACAAATACGGCCTTGAGCTTTGGGCTCTCCCTTGCGGCTTTCCAGATTTCATCGGTTGTGTAGGTATCGGAGGTGAATAGCACGCTGGCGTTTTCGTTCTGAACCAGCAACCCAAACGTAGGAACCAGGTGGTTGACGGGAATCGGCATCACATCGATACCCGAGATGGTCAGCTTCTCGTTGGCCCGCAGTTCGCGAAACTCAATTGTCGGCCCAGAGCCATTGCTCAACTGAATCTTCTCGAAGTCCGGCCACACCTGATCGTTGAAGACGTATTTCCTGAGCGCCGATATCACCACAGTGCTGCCATAGATGATAATCGGGTCGCTGAGCACGTTGAATGCTTCGGCGACATAGATTGGCAGCGACGCGGTGTGATCGGCGTGCGAATGAGTAACGATGACGTGACGCACGGTTCCGATTTGGCCCGGGGCAATCGCGAATCCGATGCTGCCTCGTGCACTAGCAAGGCGGGCGTCGATGAGGAAGGAGGTCAAGCATTGGAGTTGCGACTCGCGCCCCGCGCTGCTCGGCAAAAGCCTGATTCTCACCCGCGTTGCCTCCGTTTGTCGGATTCAAGCCCGAGTCTCAGTATACCATCTGGGTCGAGGGGCTTGTTATCAAATGGGCGCACGGTTTATTCGCTCGGAACTTATCTATCCGACCTTGATGCCCAGCCCCTCCAAAAACTTCGTCGGCTTCTCACCCCCAATCAGGGCAAACACAAAATCGTTCGCGAGCCGAGCTTTCTCTTCCTTGCTTCGTACGTCCATGAGCACCACTTCGCCTTGAGTGATCTCTTTGATCTCGGTTCTAAAGAAGACCTTGATCTTTCCCGCGTCGATACAATCGTATACGTTCATCTTGTTTCCAAGCTTCAGATCGCCCTTGAAATCGCTGCGGACAACCAGCGTCACATCGTTGTTACGCGTGAAGGTGATTCGCTCGCCATCGCGCTTGAGCCCTGCAAGATCGACTGCCGCTTCGATTGATGAATTCCCTGCCCCAATGATCATGCACTTCTTGTTTACGTAGTCATCGGGGTCGGAGAGCTTAAACTGGACCTTTCCGGTTTCGTACGCCGGTTGCGATTTTATCGGATAGGGATTGCCGCACACGACACAGAACTGCGGCGTTCCTTTGCGAGCCGACCCGCAGCGCGGACAGTATTTCGGAATGACCGGCGGAGGAGTCATCATCGTTTTGAGGTCCTCGCCCGGCACTCTCAGCTTCATGGGCGTGCCGCGATTCCCGATTGCGATAATGATTTTGCGCGCGGTGTAGCTCGCCTTCTCTTTCGCCTTTCCTTTCTCGGTGATCACAGTGAATACCCCGCCATCCTGCTTTATGTCCTTGCAGCTCTCCTCTTCGTTGACCACCACGCCGTTGGACGTCGTGGAATCGAACCAGCCTTTCAGCATGTTCTCTTTCGAGTCGCCTGGCCCCGGGAGCGGGATACCACCTTTGGTCTCGACCGTGTCCGGCTTGAAAAAGACGTACTTGCCCGCGGGATACACCTGTTGAATCGTCGCGACCAATTTGTCTTGTTCGAGGGCAACGTACTTCAAGCCACGCTGCTTGGCGATCACCGCCGCAGACAATCCTGCCGGCCCGATGCCAACGACCGCGACATCGTATTCGGCTTTTGGATTCGGACCTTCCTTCTTGAGGTCGTCGACTATGTTATCGATTACCGAGCCACCCTCGTTGATCGCGTTCTTGATCAGCGGGACGCCGGACACATCTCCGATCAAGTAGATGCCTTCGACGTTGGTCTTGAATCGCTGATCGCGCTTTGGAACTTTTCTTTCAGGGATCTTCTTCTTAGTGTTGATTACTACGCAGGACTTGGGATTGGTTGGGCACTCGACCTGGCAGCTGGTGTCCTCCATGCACTGATCCGAGTTGATTGGAGTCGAGACGCCGTTGACGATTGCAAGCACGTCGTGCGGGCAGGCTTCAACGCAGGCGTGACAGCCAATGCAGGTCTGCTGGTTGATTACCGGATGCGGATAGGGCGCCTCTTCAGCCTTGAGCTTCTCGAGATCCAGGACACTGGTTAGGGCCTTCGCTACTTCCGCCTCATTTGGCGCCGCGTCCACCTTGACGCCTCGCAAGAAAAACTTACGGCGGGCGGTTCCGACTGCCATCACTGCGAGACCCCCGATCGGCAAGATGCCAACCAACCCGACCCAACCATACCACGGTAACGCGCCAAAAGATGACAGCACGCTCGCGCTCAGTGTGTCCTTGTCCTGCCGGATCTTGTCCGCTGCGCCGACTCCTGAAAACAGGTTTTCGCCGGCGGTTGCCAGTCGCTTATTGACTTCGTCTTTACCACTGTCGATTTTCGTGAAGTACTCTTTGATGCGACGCTCGTCTTTTCCTTCAGCGACAAGTTTCAACAGATCTTCGCTGCGACCGTGCTGCCGATGGCAGGTGTAGCAATTCGCCTGCAC
>CAZOOE010000079.1:0-16893 GCA_964581275.1 uncultured Clostridia bacterium | reverse complement strand
GACGGATGACGCCGTTGATGGCTTCGAAGCGACGTGCGGTCAAGACAAAAGGCACGCTGATTACCGCGCTCATAATCAACATCCCACCGATCGAACCAAGGCCGAATACAGTCATGTACACCAGTCCCAGCGCGATCGAAGGGATCCGCGTCAGTACCAGCAGGGTGAGGGCGGCGCTGCCAGCGAATCCATGAACGAGTCCGATAGCGAACGGCCGACGTCCAAACTTGAACATCCGGTGCATATGGTCGTGCTCATCGCCGAGATGGACGTGAACGTGCTCGTGCGGCTGGTCGCCATGCTCATGAACGTGAGTATGTATTTGCACGCCGCGTTCGCGAAGCGCCCTTCGAGTTGCGCCTATTCCGAGCGCAATCAGCATGGCCGCGACCGGGGCTTCCATCCAAGGCAGCACGTTGTCAGGGATTGACACTCGCAACAGGATAATCACCAAACCGACTCCAAGTAGCGACAGCGAGTGTCCAAGACCCCAAAAGGTGCCGATCAACGATGATCGCCCCAGGCTCTTGTGATCGCTTACTATCGTGGAGACTGCGACGAGGTGGTCAGGGTCCAGCGCGTGCTGAAGTCCGAGAACGAATCCCCCGGCTAATGCCGTGACTACTGTCGAATCCATATTGGCTCCATTTGCGAAGCTCGGCTCGGAAGAAGAGGCCCGCGCTACCAATGATACCATGGGGGCGGCATCGGCATTCAGAGGAATGCTGGATCACGAAGTCGAGATCGGAAATGGCATGAAGCACAGCATAAACACGATTGCCGCGATTACGGCGAGAGCGATTCTTGCTGCTCCGAGCGGCTGCTCTTCGATCACCGGAGGATGTCCAACTTTCATCAGAAACAGCAACACAAAGGTCCACAGCAAGTAAACCGGAGGCTGACTCATTACAAGCGATAGTACCGCTAGACCGGCGCAGCTGAGGGCTACACTGCGCGAGATCCACGTATGAATCCGCCGCCCTGCGATCGCATAAACCACGTGACCGCCATCGAGTTGGCCGACAGGGAACAGGTTTAAAGCCGTCACCAGCATGGTGCCCCACGCCGCCCAATAGATCGGGTTCCACTCGATCCACTTCGGAAGCCCGAGCATCTTGGAGACTAGAATGAAGAGGAGCGGGTCATTGAACTGAATGCCGCTTGTTGCTGCGGATACTGCACTTGGGGCGCTCGGTGTGGCGAAGATCAGTCCAACGACCGCAGCCGGTAAGGCGAACGCGAATCCTGCGAGCGGCCCGGCTATTCCTATATCGAACAGCGCGCGCCGGGATCTGATCGGTTCCTTGATTTTGATCACCGCGCCGAATGTGCCGAACAGAGTAATCGTTGGAGGAGCAGGGATAAAGAATGGCAACGTGGCTCGGATACCGTAGTGTCGGCACGCGAAATAGTGTCCCAACTCGTGAGCGCCCAGGATCGTCAGCAAAGTGAACGTGAACAGAAGTCCCTTCGCCAGCGGATCAAGATTGCCCGTCGCGGTCTCTCTCAGAACGGCGAGGGTCGGTGCAATCAGCGATCCGATGAGAGAAGAGGGCTCCTCTTGGGTTTGAACTGCGAATGCCGCCCCGGTGAGGGTGGTGCTTATCGCGGTGGTCACGAGCAATACCGTATGGAGCAGCACCCGAGGTGTCGATAACTCGATCTCGCGAGTTCGGACTAACGGTTGTTGGGGTTGAAACTCAGTGAAGAGGTATGGTTGGTCGGTGTTCTCCACGGAATTAGAATACAACCGTCAAATAGTTAACTGTCAACCGGTGAGCGGTTGGGCCTGGGTGATGTGATTAAATCTGCGAGCCAAACGGGCTGATGTCAAGATCCTGCCTTCAGACGAATGCCTCAAGGAACCAACCTGAAGGTCAATTACGATTGGAGCTCTTTCCCAGGCTTGAATCTGATGGTCTTGCCCGGCGGAATGTCGGTGACCTCTCCGGTTCGAGGGTTGCGCCCGACGCCGCGCTTCCGCGGCTTGACGACGAACACGCCGAAGCCGCGAAGTTCTATTCGCTCGCCGCGCTGCAGAGCTCTCTTCATAGCCTCGAACAACGACTCGACTGCTACTTCGGCCTTGATCTTAGGAACACCAGTCTTATCTGCAACCTGATTGACTATGTCTAACTTGATCACCTTAGCCTCCGCTCGCGATATGGATTGACGCCTCAGAACCCGGTTAGCGAGGGCTGCATTATAGGAGGCGCTTGAACCAGTGTCAACGCAAAGAAGTTGTAGGCAATGGCCCAGTCTAAGGCTCAGAGCACAAGCTTTAGCTTGCGTTGTTTGGTTAGCCAGGAACCTCATGAGCAAGCTAATGCTTGTACTCTGAACCTCCCGCAACGCTTCGTTGGCTTCGATTACTTTGATAGACTGTGACCTTCTGAGTCTTAATCTGCGAAATTCCACGATCAGTTAAGGATCACGATGGCAACGTCTGAAGGCAAGATCGAAGAAAAACCAAAGACCGGTGGCTTGAACAAGCTGGCCGAGAAAAACGCTGCCGCCTTTACCGGCGGCGGAAGCGAGCGCATCGAGCGTCAGCACGCCTCCGAAAAAATGACCGCGCGGGAGCGCGTTGAGTTCCTGTTGGACGACGGCACGTTTGAAGAATTCGACCGCTTCAAGAAGCATCGCTCCCTGGACTTCGGTATGGAGAATCAACAGTATCCGGGCGACGGCGTGGTTGCCGGCCACGGGCTGGTCGACGGACGCAGGGTTTTCGTGTTCGCGCAGGATTTCACGGTATTTGGTGGATCGCTCTCGGAAACCAACGCGGAAAAGATCTGCAAGGTTATGGATATGGCGATGAAGGTCGGTGCGCCGGTTATCGGATTGAATGATTCGGGCGGCGCTCGAATACAGGAAGGAGTCGTCTCGCTTGGGGGCTACGCCGACATTTTTTTGCGCAACACTCTTGCTTCAGGGGTCGTGCCGCAGATATCAGCGATCATGGGGCCTTGTGCGGGCGGTGCGGTTTATTCGCCGGCTATCACCGATTTCAACATCATGGTGAAGACCAGCTCCTACATGTTCATTACCGGACCCGACGTAATAAAGACAGTGACACACCAGGAGGTGACCAAAGAGGAATTGGGGGGCGCGATGACTCACAACGCGGTATCCGGAGTCGCTCACTTCGCCGCCGAGAATGATGAAGACTGCTTGCGAACCATTCGCGAGTTGCTCTCGTTTATACCGTCCAACAACCTGGACGACGCACCTCGAGTGGCGGCTAGCGACCCATCCGATCGGGTGGATGATCGCTTGAACCGGGTCGTTCCGGAGGCGCCAAACGTACCCTACGACATCCGCGATATCATTCACCTCGTAGTTGACGACGGTTATCTGTTTGAGGTTCACGAGCACTATGCAAAAAATATCGTCGTTGGATTCGCCCGGCTCGGAGGGAGATCAGTTGGAATTGTTGCGAATCAGCCTGCTCATCTCGCCGGAGTGTTGGATATAGACGCTTCAGTCAAGGCCGCGCGGTTCGTCCGCTTTTGCGATTGCTTTAACATTCCGCTGATAACCTTTGAAGACGTGCCCGGGTTTCTGCCCGGCGTTCAGCAAGAGCACGGCGGGATCATCCGTCACGGCGCGAAGCTGTTGTTTGCGTTCGCCGAGGCCACTGTCCCAAAGATCACTCTAATCACCCGCAAGGCCTACGGCGGAGCCTATTGCGTTATGTCGTCTAAGCATATCCGCGCCGATGTAAACTTTGCCTATCCCACCGCTGAGATCGCGGTTATGGGAGCGGAAGGCGCAGTCGGTGTTCTGTACCGGCGAGAGATCGCCCAGGCTGAGAATCCGGAGCTTGAGGCTAAGCGCCGGGCGGATGAGTTCCGCGAGAAGTTCGCATCGCCTTATGTCGCGGCCGAGCGCGGCTTTATCGACGAGGTCATCGAGCCTCGGTTGACCCGGCCAAAGCTGATCCGCGCGCTCGAGATGCTCGACACAAAGCGCGATCAGAACCCTCCAAAGAAGCACGGAAATATTCCGTTGTGATGTCGTTGCCTTAGTGTGATTCCGTTCAGGTCGAGAAACACCGCGTGACCTGGCATCAAACACTGCGACGATTGCATAAGCTCGTTTCCCTGGCTGTCGAAGAAAGTTATCACCACCGCCCGGCAAGGCCCCGGCTGGACTTCGCTCGTCAATCACGTCACGGCGCGTCGAAGAATTGACCCGAAAAGTGCAAGTGCAGGAGCCCGCCCGCATCGCTGGAAAACCTGAACTCCACTACATCGCCAGCATGAGCAAAAGTCAGCGGACCACCGGACGTATGAGACCATGCGGAGAATGGGCCGAAAAAACCGATGCCCGCCGGGAGTTCCGGCACTAATGCGACCCTGACATTGTTCTTAAGAATCTCGAGTGTTCCTATCACAATGCCGTCTTCGTCAGCTTCGACGTGTTCAAGGCTCAGAGCCTTTCCCTGTGGGACGGTTATGACGACTCCCCGAAGCTCTTGCAGTTCAGGCGATTTTCTCGCATCAATATTCCTGTCGAAGATGTCCGAAGGCGTCAGCACTTTCGTTGTCGCCTTCATGTAAACGGGCGACTCCGGCGAACTGTTGATCGCCACGTTGCCGCCATTGACTCTCACATCGCCCCTGACGGGAACGATTCCGACGGCTTTGAAGAAGATTGGCTCAGCTTCCGTGTTACAGATGCGGACGCACTCGGCTGCCGCCCGCTGGGCGAGGGCGCGTCCCGAGGTTGCCAGAGAGATCGTGATCACCAGACCCGCTACGCCAGCGGCCCCCAGCCCGACAAGCGTGATTACTCTTTGAAGTGTACGTGCGATATTCATGATTGTTTTCCTTTCGTCATTCGGTGTTGGCCTTATGCGCAGTGCGCCGTCTTTACGAATGCCGCGGCCTCACTGCGCTTCGCGGGCCGCACGGTAAGAGATACTCGAAATCATGTCGGCAGTCGCCACATGGATTGGTAGGAATGTGGTCAGTGGTTCGATGGTCAGTGGTCGGTGATAGCTACTTGATGAGCCGGTTGCGAAGTGCCTTGGCGACCGCTTCGGATTTGGAGTGGACCTGGAGTTTTTCGTAGATGCTCTTTATGTGAAAGCAGACAGTATTGAAGCTGACTCCGAGATGCGCCGCGGCCGTCTTGTAATTGTGTCCCTCGACCAACAGTTTTAGCAGGCGCAGTTCGTGCGGGGTTAATTGATAGTCTGCACGCTCAGGCGGGCGGATCTCTCGAAACAACTCAACCACGCGGCGCGCTATCTCGGGCGACATTGGCGAGCCGCCGTTGACGGCCTCCTTCAGACTTTCCAGCAACCGCGCGGGGGGCGTCTTCTTCAACAAATACCCACACGCTCCTGCGCACAACGCCTCAAAAATGCGGTCATCATCGTCGTATACCGTGAGCATCAGGAACGTCAAATCCGGGTAGCGTTCTTTCAAGAGCCGAACGCCCTCGATCCCGTTCATTCCCGGCAGCCCAATGTCCGCAAGCGCGACATCCGGCAAATCTGCTCCGATCTTTTCGAGCGCCTCCTCCATCGTGCGAAAGCTGGCCGTGCAATGAAATCCCGGAGTGCCGTCAATCAACATCCAGAATCCCTCGCGCAGCGAGCGCACGTCTTCAATGATCGCCACTTTGATTACCGGCTGATCGGGCTGACCATCGGCTGCGTATGTTTCGTGGGCCCCAGACATAAAGTCCCCGGCTCTGTTTGAGTCTTAGCGTTACAATACGCTTGTAGAACCGGCGAAGTCACCCCATGAACATGTAGGTGAGTTGCGGCGTGATTTACTTACCGATCCATCTTCGACGCCCGATTGGCGCTCTTAGCGTTATCAATGTACCCCGGCCATCGTTGGAGCTGATATCGATTGCGCCTCCTATCTTCATAGCCCTCTGGCGCATGCTTATCAGGCCGTTGCCATCGCTCTCACGATCAAGAACGAAACCCTTGCCGTTGTCGCTCATCTTCAATTCCAGCCAGCCGTTTTCGATGAGGAATTCGATATGCGCTTCCGTACACTCCGAGTGACGAACTATGTTGTTGACGGTCTCTTTGAAGATCAGGAACACCTCGCGCCGCAGATCGGCCCCGAGCTTTACGTCCTGCTGTGGGTTCGGTCCCTTGAAATCAAATTGAATATCGCGAGCGGTGAAAACATCACTCGAGAAACGGCGGATTCGCTGTGTCAAATCGCTAAGGTGGTCTCTCCTTGGATTGATCGCCCATACGATGTCATTCATCGAATCCACAAGATCACGCGAGAGGTCGGCAATCATCGACAGCGGCTCTGAGACGCTCGCTTCGGAGCCAACGCGACGACGGATGACCTCGCTGAGAACCGATACCTGAGAGAGGCTTGAACCGATGTCGTCGTGCAGGTCGGTGGCTATGCGAGTGCGCACTCGTTCGAGCTCTATCAATCTGGCGACGCGGTATCGAAACAGAGCGTAGGCGACCAACCCGACCAGCGTTCCGGCCATTGCGATAAACCACCAGCGCTGCCAAATCGGAGGAAGGATGGTAAAGGCAACAAAAGCCGGCGATTGACTCGCTAAACCTTCGGTGCTGACCGCTCGCACGAGAAAGCGATAAGCTCCCGGTGAAAGATTCGGGAAGTTGACGCTGCGCTGGTCGGTCAAAGGGTTCCAATCATGATCCGCACCTTCGAATTTGAATTGATATCGAAGCGTGTCGCCCGGTACGAAACTGATGCCAATGAAGTCTATCTGCAGCTGGTTCTGATTGGCCCCGAGCCGCAGCCCGGTCATACTGGTCTCGCCAAGCTCGGAGATCGATTGTTGAACCCCCGCGATTCGCAGACCGCTGATCAGAACCGGCGGGGGCAGCTCGGGCCGAGGCTCCGGCGGGACGAGTCTTGATAGCCCGTCGAGCGTGCCGAACCAGAGCGCACCACTGCGGTCGCGGAACGATACATTCACATTGTTATTTGCGAGGCCATCGGCTGTTGTGTAGTGCTTGACCTGGCCGGTCGATGGATCCAGCTGTTCTACTCCACGACCGGTTCCTATGTATATCCGTCCCCATTGGTCTTCAGTCACGCACGTGACGTGGTTGGTCGCAAGACCATTTGCGGTTGTATAGGCGATGAACTGCGGCTGATCGGCGCGCGGGTTATCTATTCTCGCCACGCCACCTTCGCCGGTGGCGATCCAGAGCCTGCCGCCTCGATCGAGATAGAGCGCTCTTATAAAGCCTTCCGGGAGTCCATCATCCTTCGAGAATAGCGTGAAGCGTCCGTAGCTATAACGAGCCACGCCACCGCTATAGAATCCGATCCAGAGATTGCCAGAAGTGTCCTCGCAGAACGCGGTAGGCGCGGCCTGGGGGATCCCATCGTCTGCCGAGTAACGATGGAAAATATGAGTGTTTCGGTCCCATCTAGTGAGCGTGGGTGCGGGTGCGTCAATCGTGCCGGCCCAGACATCACCGCGCGAATCTTCAAAAACGCGGAACAAAGAATTACCACTCAATCCTTGACGCGTAGTATAGATCGCCTTTGGCTGCGCATGCGCGAGCCGCTCAAGTGTGTCAGGCTTCGAATAGCGAACAAGCCCCTGGAATGTCGACACCCACCAATCTCCGCTGAGGTCCTGGAGCATGTTCTGGTACCAGCCCCAGCTCGCCTTGGTGATGCCGTGAGGCAGGCTGAGCTCAACCGCATCGAATCGTCTGCCATCGAATCGGTTTATGAAGGTTTTGCCGCCAAGAGTGCTGGTCACGCAAAGCTCGCCCGCACGATTCTCAAAAATGGCGCCAATCCGAATTCCCCCAAGGCCGTCCCGTTCCGAGTAAGCTGTGAATCCATTAGCCGCGATCTTCATCACGCCGCTTGTTCCGGATCCTATCCAGAGATTACCGTCGCGATCTTCGCCCACCGACAAGACATCGCTGATGCCGTTGCCTGATGCATAGGTCCTGAATTGCTGCCCGTCTTTGGTGGGCAAGAACTCGCTGAGCGCATTCCAAGTGCCGATCCACACCTTTCCATCCGAGGATTGGAAGATACAACTGATGCTGTTCCCAGCGAGCCCATCCTTGGTTGTGTACACGTGCTCCACTATCGAGCGACCAGGTTGCGGTTCGGAAACAAGCCGGTAAAGCGCGATACCGGTGCCGAGCCAGATATGGCCTTCACGGTCTTCGAAAAGGGATGCATTGTCCGTCACCGACAATCCGTGTTGTGTGGTGTATCGCTCTACGGTTCCATCTGGCCGGCGCCGATAGAGCCCACTTCCCGTAAGCGCCCACAACGCGCCGCGCTGATCCGCAAGAACCTTGAACGCATCCGCACTCCCAAAGATCGCCGGCGCGCCGAGGTCCACTACCGACGACACCCATCGATCACCTTCGAATTGAACTCTATAAAGACTCGACTCGGTGCCGCACCAGAGGGCTCCGTCGCGGTCTTCGGCGAGCGAGTTAACGTTCTTGGATCTTTCGTCGTCCCCCAGCTGATAGACCACGAATCTCGGCTCCTGGCCGGAAGCGTTGGGATTGAATCGACACAAACCGCCGAGGGTGGCGACCCAGTACACTCCGGCGCGAGTTTCGAGAAAATCACTGACCCGACGGTTAGGCAAGCCTTGATCGGAGCCGTAGTTGACAAACTTATATCCATCGAAACGTGATAGTCCTTCTGATGTGCAGAACCACAAAAAGCCCCGAGAGTCTCGCACTATGCGATTGACCCCGTCGCCTGCCAGCCCATCCGTAGTGGTGTAGGTCTTGATCGGCAATCGCTCGGCTTGCATGCGGTCTGACGTTCCGAGCACCAGCGTCAGCAATAAGGCCAGACGAAAAGCGATCCTCGGACTGCTCAACTCGCGCACTCGCATCGGACGCTCCAGATTACGCTTGTGGAAGATCGGGCTCCATTCTACGATGCGTTGAATGAGACGATCAAACGCTCCGGCAGGGCGATTAGAACTGACAACTACCCTCCGGACTAATCAGTGCTGACAATTCAAGACACACGACTGTATAATCGGGCGGTGCGGAGGAGGGTGATGCCATGAAAGAATGTCCAACTTGTCGGCGATTCTTCCCCGACCAGAACAGCTTTTGTAGCTTCGATGGATTGAAGCTCATTCGTTCTGTCCAGAACACTGACGAGCTCAAGCAGGGGCAGGGCCAGCGCCAGATTCCGCCGCCGCCCAAGCCCGTACCGTTGCGAGTGACAATCATCGATCAGAGCGACGAAGGACACCGTTCGCGCAAAATCGACGGACTCGCGCTTGATTTTGGAAAGCAGGGAATGCGCATACAGACCGGCACGATCGAGACCGGCCAACTTCATATCATTCGTGACCACACCGTCGCGTTTAAGAACAAACTTGAAGTCGAGGTCGACTTGCCAAATGCGACCGTCAGGTTCACTGGGTTTGCAGCGTGGTACAGGCCCGAAGCTGACGGATTGTTCTGGGTCGTCGGTCTCTACATTCGTGACATGGCCGCAGCAGATCGCCAGGCTTACGACGAGTACTTGAAAATGCTCGCTCGGGGCGCCGAGAGCCAGAGCGCTCCAGCAATATAATCGGACCTAGCGCCGGATTTTGTGTCTAGTTTCGTCGGCCGCCATAGAATGGAGGGCCTCGAATCGGAGGTCAAGCTATGCTGCGGTGCACCATTTATTTCTGAAACTGGGAGCGTTGCCTGGATCGTTTACCTGTTGTCAGCCCGAAATGAATCGCATCGTCAGGGCGAGCGTTCTGACAACACCAGGGGGATTTTATGAGCAGCAACACAATAGACCGGCGTAACTGGATCGAGCGATTGAGCAGCAAGATTCCGGGCTATAGTGGCTACGTCGACCGCGAGCGCAGACGGGACATCGATAAGCTTCATCGCGAGCATGTTGCGGACCGGTTGCGAGGGCTCAAGCCGACGCTGACCGACGTGATGCGGGAACTCACAAACGGCGGCCGCTTGTTTGAAGTTGGGCCAGTCGACGCGGCAATCAAGAAGCTCGATCATCTCGAGAATCGCGTGAGGTTCGCGAGCTACGGCTATGCGGGCTTCTTCGATGTGGTGAAGATCGAGCAGTCGCAGTTGGATGCGATTTATCAGTTTGATCTTGCACTGGTCGAGGATGTTGACAAGATTGAGGCCAAGCTATCAGAGTTGAAGAGTAAGGCCGCAACCTCGGACGGGTTGAAGGCTGCGTGCGCGGAAGTCAACGCCGAGATTGATCAGACCGACCGCGCTTTTGACGAGCGATACAAGGCAATCAACAACTTCGCAGAGGGACAGCAGCCGGGCAAACCGTTGTTCAGTTAGTTTCTAGTTTGTGATCTCCGGTCCGCTTGTGGAGAGCGGCGACGAATAGCCAGAGACTGGAAACCACAAACCCGAAAGGTCTTCTTGCCATGGCAGAGAATTGTAGAAACTGTGGCTTAGAGTTGTTCGAGGCGCAGCGATTCTGCCGCTCCTGCGGCGCGCCTACGGAACAATTTTCTGAAGAGCAAGTGCCTACTCGAATGATGCATCCCCCACCCGATGCCTGGGGTGCACGCAGCGCCGCGAGCACTGCGCCGACGTCGAGGGCGGAAACCAGTCCTGTCTACGATTCTTCTGGCGGCCAGCAGCCGACCGTGCTGCCCTTGTACCCGCAAACCATTCCGCCGTATACCCCTCCGCGCAAGCGCTCGCCGGTCGGTTGGATTCTCGCATTCATCGAATGGGGTTGTTTGTTTTGGTAGTGCTTGCGGTGATGGTAATGTCGCGGTTCGCCGGCCGCCGTGGTCCCGATTCGGCAGGCCAGCCAGCCGCGCAATCCGCGAGGCAGGGGGAAAGGCCGCTTGACGAGGGCAACGCGGATGCGGTGGTCCCATCAGGAAGCGATACTATTCTTACAAAAACGTTCGCGCTAAGCGACGGCGCCAAGATCTCTCTCAAGAACGTCAACGGTAACATAACAGTCACCGGCTGGGACCAGCCGCAAGCTCAGGTGAACGTGATCAAGCGCGGCGGCTCCGACCGCAGCACCCAAGTGTTTTTCAACAACAACGGTGGAAACCTCTCGATAAGAACGGCGCAGACTCGTGGAAACCAGGACCTAAGATTCGAAGTGAAGCTGCCGCGCGAACTCGGTCGCGTCGAGCTTTCCTCGACGAACGGCGCAATCAAGCTTTCTGACATCAAGGCGGAGATCCTCGTGGACGGCACAAACGGCGCTATCGAGCTGGCCAACGTCGTCGGGGCGTCCAAGGTTCGCACCACAAACGGCAGTATCAGGGCCGCCCTGCTCGATGCAAGCGACCGAAGTATGGAGTTTGAGAGCACTAACGGCAGTATAGACCTTACCGTACCTCCCGGGTTTGAGGCCGATCTTGAAGCTGCCACCGTCCATGGCAGCATTAGTATTGATGAGGCGTTTGGCGTCCAGGTAGAAAAGGGAATTGTTGGCCAGAAGGCGAAGGGCGAATTGGGCCAGGGTGGGGAGCGTCTCAAGCTTTCGACGACGAACGGAAACATAAAGCTCGGAAAAGCCGAGCCCAGCGCGAAAGCGAGCGCGAAGGGGAAACAGAATGGCAATTGAAGTCCTTCAGTATTTCGATCAATCGGGAACCGAGCTGGTTCACCGCATACCCGAGAGTGGTTCGTCAGACATCAAGCTGGGCGCGCAGTTGATTGTGCAGGAGAATCAGGCGGCGGTGTTCTTCCGCGACGGAAAGGCGCTCGATACATTCGGTCCCGGGCGTCACACACTCACAACCAACAACATTCCTTTGCTAACCCGACTTTTGTCGATTCCATTCGGCGGCACCTCTCCGTTTCAAGCAAGCGTCCTATTCGTCGCGCGCCACACCTTTCAAGACTTGAAGTGGGGCACAAAGGAGCCAATAGCGTTCCGAGACACTGAACTCCGAATGGTCCGGTTGCGAGCGTTCGGCAAGTACTCGATGCGCATCGCCGATCCGCAATTGTTCGCCGGCTCAATAGTAGGCACGAGGGGAATCGTGTCCACTGAGGCGATCGGCTCTTTCTTACGCGACATAGTCGTCGCCCGGCTCAACGATCTGCTCGGTGAAAACCTAAAGACTATCTTCGATCTCCCCGCTTATTACGATGAGCTCGCCTCCGGCGTTAAGGCGCGGGTGGCCGATGACTTTTCGAAACAAGGCCTCGAGCTTGTCGATTTGATAGTCTCGGCGATCACTCCACCCGAAGAAGTTCAGAAGATGATTGACGAGCGATCCAGCATGGGCGCGATCGGTGACATGAACGCATACATGCAGTTCAAGGCCGCGCAGTCGATTCAAGACGCCGCCAGGCAAGAAGGCGGCGCGGCGGGGCAGGGAATGGGACTCGGGCTTGGCTTGGGCTACGGTCAGATGATGGCTGGAGCAGTGGGAGGAGCGCACGCTCAAGGAGCGGGTACGCCCCAGGCTCAAACCCTGGCGTGTGTTAAGTGCGGGACCCAGAATCCGGCCGGCGCGAAGTTCTGTTCTAACTGCGGAGCAACACAACAGGTTCCCCAAGCCGCTTCTGCGGAATGCCCTTCCTGCCACGCACAAGTGCAAGCGGGTACAAAGTTTTGCGCAAGCTGCGGAACGTCGCTTGTGCCTCAGCCGTGCAAGAACTGCCAGACGCCTCTCCAGCCCGGAGCAAAGTTCTGCGCGAGCTGCGGCACTCCTGTTTAATAGTCTCAGTGGGGACTGGGGAAGCTCAACCTTATGAGATTAACCGCAACCTTATTCATGTGCTCCGTCTTGTTGGCTGGAGGAGTAATCCAGCGCAACGGCACCGTTCGAGCATCAATCACCCAGTGGGACGACCCGCCTCAGATCTTGAGCGTCCGAGTGAAGGGCAAGAAACTGATCGTGACCGGTCAAAACTTCGCAGATGGTGCGGTGATCCTGATCGATGGCGAGCCGCAAAAGACGATAAACGATCCGAACTTTCCGTCGGAGGCGCTGATCGCCAAGAAGGGCGGCAAGAATATTCCCGATAACACTGTGGTCAGCGTTCAAGTTCTGAGTGCCGGGAACACGTCGGACAAGTTTGGCGTGTTCAAGGGACTAGTCGTCACTTTCGCCGACGTCGGAAAACCCATACTCTTGAAGACCGGTGACAGGTTCCTTTTGTTTCTGGAGAAAGGCGCTTACGAATTCAGTCCGAGTGTGCAGGATATCGCCGTTCTCCAGAAGGTTGAGGATGTCGTGATTGTTCCTGACGCGCAGGGCGTGTTCGAAGCCAAACACGCCGGTAGCACCCTGCTCAACGTAGTTGGCGAGTTGGCTTGTCAAAAGACGATCCCTCCCTGTCTCGCTCCGACCATCAATGTTGAGTTCAGCGTCGTCGTTTCGGATCTCAAGCTGTCAAATTAGAAATACCACTGAAAGACGCCGCGAGGGGGCCGCGCAGTCTGTCGGATGGGTGTAATTAAAAGTTCACATATTAGTGAGACTTGTCTGAAGGCAGGATCTTGACGTCAGGCCGTTGGCTCGTTGAGGTGATAATCAGAAGGGCACACTTCATCCTCCTCAAGTTCTAGTTTTAAACACACCCCCTGTTCGGATTGCGCGGACCGATTCCTTTGGCGGACCGACTGCTCAACCGCTAGAATACGTCTTCACGCAAAAAGCAATGAGAAATCGATCATAAGGAGACTGCGATGACGGCTTCACCAAAACCTGAAATGAGGATTCGCGAGAAACTCTACGTGAACGGCGAGTGGGTCGAGCCGACGGGAAAGGGCAGGCTTGACGTAATCAACTCGACTACCGAGGAAGTGATGGGGAGCGTTCCCGAAGGTACCGCGGAAGACATCAATCGCGCGGTGGCGGCCGCGCGCACTGCGTTTGATTCGTGGTCGACGATGCTTGCATCAGACCGCGCCGGATACCTACAGAGAATCTCTGCCGGGCTCGCGGCGCGTCAGGCCGAACTAGCCGCGGTCATCGCAAGCGAGGTGGGCATGCCCCTTCCATTGGCGACGATGGTTCAAGCTGGAATGCCGGCGATGGTGATGGGCTCGTACGCTAAGCTGCTTGGCGACTATTCGTTCGAGGAACAGATTGGCAATTCGCTTGTGTTGAAAGAGCCGGTTGGCGTCATCGGTTGCATCACTCCCTGGAATTATCCGCTGCATCAAGTCGTCGCCAAGGTTGCGCCGGCGCTGGCTGCCGGTTGCACCGTGGTTTTGAAGCCAAGCGAAGTCGCGCCGCTGACCGCATTCATCCTTGCGGAGATCGTCGACCACGCCGGCCTGCCCGCCGGGGTGTTCAATCTGGTCACCGGGCTGGGTCCCATCGTCGGTGAAGCGCTGGCCTCGCACCCTGACGTCGACATGATCTCGTTCACCGGCTCGACCATGGCAGGAAAACGAGTCAGCGAACTCGCCGCTCAGACCGTCAAACGCGTCGCTCTCGAACTTGGCGGCAAGTCGGCAAACGTCATCCTTGACGACGCCGATTTTGACAAGGCGGTGCGCAGCGGGGTGAGCAATTGTTACTTCAACTCGGGTCAGACGTGCTCCGCGCACACGCGAATGCTCGTGCCGAAGGAACGCCACGACGAAGCGGTGCGAATAGCCAAAGAAGCCGCCGAGAGCTTCACCGTGGGCGATCCGCGCGAAGGCAAGGCAAAGCTCGGCCCCCTCGTTTCAGAAGCTCAACGCGCTCGCGTTCGCGGCTACATCAAGAAAGGAATCGACGAAGGAGCGACTCTGGTCACCGGCGGCGCCGAAGCGCCGGAAGATCTCGACAAAGGTTACTTCGTCCGCCCCACGGTTTTCGCGAACGTGCGCAACGATATGACCATCGCCCGGGAAGAGATCTTTGGTCCGGTGTTGTCGATCATTCCTTACGAAGACGAAGACGACGCGGTGAGAATCGCCAACGATACGGTGTATGGACTGGCCGGCGGCGGATGGTCTTCGGACGTCAAGCGCCCCAAGCGGATTGCCCGTCGACTGCGGACCTGGCCGGTGGAACAAAACTGGGGAAAGTTCAACGCTTTCCCCCCCTTCGGCGGGTACAAGCAATCGGGCAACGGCCGCGAGATGGGCAAGTATGGACTGGAGGAGTTCCTGGAAACGAAAGCGCTTCAGTTGTAGTTGACTGAGGAGCCCCGCTAAGGAATGCTCAAACTAAAAAACACGCTCACACGCACTCTGGAAGAGTTCAAGCCGATCGAAGGCAACATCGTCCGGATGTACGCGTGCGGGCCCACCGTTTACGACTACGGTCACATCGGTAACTTCAGGACGTTTGTGTCGGTCGACGTGCTGCGCCGCTATTTGAGGTATCGTGGCTACCAGCTGCAGCACATAATGAACATCACTGATGTAGAAGACAAGATCATTCGCGGTATGCTCGCGTCAGGCAGGAGCCTGGAAGAATACACCGAGTTCTATACCCAGGAATTCCTCAAGGATTGCGATGCGCTGAACATCCAACGGCCCGAGATCATGCCTTATGCGACCAAGCACCTTCCTCAGATGATCGAGCTTATGAAGCGTCTGTCCTCCAGCGGGCATACATACGAAAGCGAAGGCTCGCTGTACTTCAGCATCTCGTCGTTCCCCGGCTACGGTAAATTGTCGGGGCTGAAACTCGAGGGCAACCTCGCGGGCGCGCGAGTCGATGTCGATGAGTACGAGAACGCCGACGCCCGCGACTTCGTCTTGTGGAAAGCGGCAAAAGAAGAGGGCCAGCCGAGTTGGCCGTCACCGTTTGGCGAAGGCCGTCCTGGCTGGCACATCGAGTGCTCGGCCATGTCGATGGAGTATCTCGGCGAATCGTTCGACATCCACTGCGGCGGCGTCGACCTGATCTTCCCGCATCACGAAAACGAGATCGCCCAATCAGAAGGTGCGACGAGAAAAACCTTCGTGCGCTTCTGGGTTCACACCGAGTTCCTCCTGGTCGAAGGCGAGAAGATGTCGAAGTCTAAAGGGAACTACTACACGGTTCGTCAGCTCATCGAGCAAGGCCACTCGCCGATGGCGATCCGCTACCTGCTGCTGTCGGTTCCTTATCGCACACAGTTGAACTTTATGCTTGATGGGCTGCGCGGGGCGGAGACAGCGCTCGAAGGACTTCGCAATTTTCGCCGCAGGGTTGCCGGCTCAGATGGAGCGGCGGCCGGATCTCACCCGCGAGTGCAGGAGATCCTGACGCGGGCGCGTGAGGGATTCGATGCGGGAATGGATGACGACTTGAACACCTCGAAAGCGCTTGGATCGGTGTTTGAGTTTCGTCGAGATGTAAACACCGCAATGGATGCGGGCGAGTTCGGTGCGGACGATCGCGCGGCGGTGCTCGAGTTGTTGTCGCGAATTGACTCGGTGCTAGGGGTGCTGGGTGAAGAGCAGGACGAACTTCTCGAACCCGAAATAGAGACGATGATCGCAGATCGCAACTCTGCCCGACGGAATCGGGACTTTCCTCGAGCGGATCAGATAAGAGCCGACCTTGCATCGCGAGGGATCATTCTTGAAGACACACCCCAAGGTACAAAGTGGAAGCGGAAATGACCTCACCGAGCGTTGCGCGGCGCTACGCCAGTTGCGGTTCGTGCTGGGCTGCAGCTTTGGGCGCTTCGACTGGAGTTAGCCAGCCGAACACATCGTCGACTTCGCCGGTGATTATGTCGAAGAATTGCCTTTGAATCTCCGCGGTGACTGGGCCGCGACGGCCGGCTCCGACTTGAACCTTATCGACCGATCGAATCGGTGTGATCTCGGCCGCCGTGCCGGTGAAGAAGACTTCGTCGGCGATGTAGAGCATCTCACGCGGGATCGCTCGCTCCAGCACTGGTATAGCCATCCGATCGCATATCTTGATGACCGAGTCTCGCGTGATACCCGGCAAGATCGTCGAGTACAGCGGGGGGGTCATCACCGTCCCGTTCTTGACTAGAAA
>CAZOOE010000078.1:0-16916 GCA_964581275.1 uncultured Clostridia bacterium | reverse complement strand
TTTCGTGAGGCAACGACTATTGTTTCGATTAGATTTTTTGGTGAGGCAACGGGGAAGCAGAAAGCGGAAGGCAGAAAGACGGAAGGCAGAAGGCGGAAAGCAGAAGGCTGACGACAGAAGGCAGTAGCCTGCCCCGCCTGAGGCCTTCAGCCTTCCGCCTTCCGCCTTCCGCCTTCTGCTTTCCGCCTTCTGCCTTCCGCCTTCTGCCTTCCGCCTTCCGCCTTCCGCCTTTTGCCTTCCGTCTTTCCGCCTTCCGCCTCCTGCCTTCCGTCTTTCCGCCTTCCGCATTCTGCCTACTGCCTTCTGGCTACTGCCCTCTGCCTTTCTGCCTCCGCTGGCCGCCTTCCGCCTTCTGCCTTCCGCCTCCTGCCTTCCGTCTTTCCGCCTTCCACCTTCCGTCTTTCCGCCTTCCGCCTTCCGCCTTCCGCCTTCCGCCTACTGACAACCGGGGCCGCTTCGCTTAATATGTCTGCTATGCGACAGAAGACCGCGGCCATCGTAGTCATCGGCAACGAGATTCTGACGGGCAAATCCGAGGACAAGAACGCCAGCTTTTTGATTGGGGAGATGTACGAGCTCGGAGTGGCCCTGCGTCGTGTCGTGATTATTCCTGACAATGTTGACGTAATCGCGACTGCGGTCCGCGAATGCGCAGAACAATTTGATTACGTGTTCACCTCGGGCGGAGTTGGGCCGACTCACGATGATGTAACCATTGAAGGCGTAGCCCGTGCTTTTCGTCGAGAGGTAATTCGGCATCCGGAGCTTGAAGCGATGTTGCGCGGCTACTTTGGAGACGGCATTGATGAAGCGCGATTGCGCATGGCGGACGCACCGGAGGCCACGGAGTTGATTCGAGGGGTTGATCTGCGTTGGCCGGTGCTCGCAGTCGCGAACGTCTATGTCCTGCCGGGGGTCCCAGAACTATTTCGCAAGAAGTTCGAAGCGATCAAAGAGCGGTTTCGCGGTGCGCCTTTCTACACTGACGTAATCTACACCCGCGAGGATGAATTCGACATCGCCCCGCGTCTCGACGAGGTCGCAGCCAGAAATCCCAAAGTCGACATCGGTTCGTACCCGACTTTTACACGTGATGACTATCGTGTGAAGATAACGCTCGAGTCAAAAGAGCAAGCCGCTGTCGAACGCGCTCGCGACCAGTTGCTTATGCTGCTTAATCCCGACGCTCTTGCTCGAGTTGAATAACACCCTCGCGCCTTCGCAGCTTGGAGCCTCTGTGGCTTGGCGTCTTCGCGCGAACCGTGGTTATCGCAGAGGCGCTAAGCGGCAATGACGTTAAACCGCAATGGCGTTAAACCGCAAAGGGCGCAAATGAAATCCGCTCGTTTGTGAAGGAAACCATCTATGAAAGCCCCACACTTCAGACGCGCAAGATCTAGGGTCATTCCGTTGTTCGCATTGCTGCCGGTTCACCCGATTGCTCAAGCCGAGTTGACTCCCGAACAGGCCATTGCGCGTCGACAGTTGTCCGATGTGCGCATCTCGCCCGATGCCGAACGAGTTTGCTTTGTCGTCAGCGAGCCTCCAAAGGGAGCGACGCGGAGCAGGCACGTTTGGATGCTGGATGTTCGCTCTCGCGAAGTGAGGAGGTTCACTAATTCAGCGAAGTCTGAGTATTCGCCACGATGGTCTCGTGACGGGAAGAGGCTTGCATTCCTTTCTGATAGAGAGGACACACCTCAGATTTATTTGATGCCTGCCGACGGCGGAGAAGCGTTGCGACTCACCGAAGGCAAGAACGCCGTGCGTTCATTTGATTGGTCGCCGGATGGAAAACAGATCGCCTTCGTGGCACCTGATCCTAAGAGCGATATCGAGGAGAAGAAGGAAAAGGACAAAGACGACGCCCGGGTCGTCGATCGTGACGACAAGCACGCGCGGCTGTGGCTGATCGATGTCGAATCGAAAAAGCTTCGACAACTGACCTCGGGTTCCTGGCAGATTTCGGAAGCGCAATGGACTCCGCAAGGTGACAGTCTGATAGTTTCGACCACTGATCATCCCGAGTCCGACCAGAACACAAACCGCATCTGTGCCATTGCCATAGCTGACGGAGTGATGAAAGAGATAACCAGGCCGCGAGGCCCGTTCGGCGGTATTCGCGTGTCACCCGATGGCAAGAGTCTGACTTATTCGGCTGCGCGAGTCGACGGACCGTCGCCCCACGATGTCTACCTCCAGCCGATTGGAGGCGGCGCCGCACGCAACCTGACCGGCGGGAGCCTCGATCGTCCGGTATTGAGCGTCATTTGGCGCCCGGATGGATCGCTGATCGCTGTCGCTCAAACTGGCTCCCGGAGCCAGTTCTGCGTCATCAAACAGGATGGCAACGTTGAACAGATCGCCGCCGCCGAGGTTCACCCAACGCCGTCATTTGACCAGAGAGGTGCTTTGCTTGCATTCGTTGGGGAAACTGCAACCGACGCTCCCGAGCTATGGTTATCGAACGGCGATAACGCCATAAAGAAAGTGACTCGTCTCAATGAAAGCTGCAGCAATGTTCCCCTGATCAAGCCGGAGGCGGTGCGCTATAGGAGCTTTGATGGGACCGAAATCGAAGCATTGCTATTAAAGCCGAACGGTTACGTTGAAGGGACTAAAGTCGCCACGGTTGTATTGGTTCACGGAGGGCCGACCGGTGTGTGGACGGATTCCTTCGAGCCGTGGGGACAGTTGCTGGCGGCACGTGGGTACGCAGTGTTCTATCCAAACATTCGTGGCTCGATCGGCTATGGCCATCGCTTCCTTGAGATGAATCGCGGCGACTGGGGAGGCGGAGACTTCAAGGATGTGATGGCTGGTGCCGATTTTCTGATCAATCGCGGAATCGCGGATCCCAACCGGCTCGGGATAGGCGGATGGTCTTATGGAGGCTATATGTCCGCGTGGGCGATCACCCAGACTCAGCGCTTCAAGGCTGCAGTCTCGGGAGCCGGCATGAGCGATCTTGCCACGGAGTTCGGCACCGAAGACGGGCCAGCGTACGATGAATGGTTCTACGGGCTTCCATACGAGAGGCCTGAGGGTTTCACCAAGGGCTCGCCGATGACTTACATCAAGAATGCGCACACGCCGACTCTGATCCTGCATGGTGAAAGCGATCGCACCGATCCCATAGGCCAGAGCCAGATGTTGTATCGCGCACTTAAGCGATACGGAGTTGAGAGCGAGTTTGTTGTGTACCCACGCGAACCGCACGGGTTGCAGGAAGAGAAGCATCTGATTGACAGGCTAAATCGGATAGTGCGATGGTTCGACGCGCATTTGAAGTGAGCCGGTAGGCGTATAGATGAAAAAGATACGAATTCTTGGAGCCGGGCTGCTGCTGTTGGTTTCCGTATTCACGCTGGCAGAGAACCCCCATGCAGCGCGACTCAGATTCGAAGTGACCATCGCGCCCGGTTTGATTCCCTCAGCTCAGAGCGGGCGGCTATTCGTAGTGATGAGTCAGAGGAGCCAGCCGGAGCCAAGGCGCTCGATAGGCCAGACCGGACTCGACGCCCCGCCCCTGTGTGCCAGAGACATCAAGAACTTTTCGCCCGGAGTCACGGGAACAATAGACGAAACCTGCTCCGCGTTTCCCATCGACAGTCTTCGGCGTCTTCCAGCTGGCGACTACTTCGTTCAGGCGGTGTTCGATTCAAACATCGATCTCAGATCCGTCAATGCGCCCGGCAATCTCTACAGCAAACCTCGCAAAGTCCACGTCGATCCGATGACCGTCGGGGACATAACTATCGAGCTGACCGAGAAGGCGCCAGCCGAGGAGTTGCCCGGCGAAACGGAGTACTTGAAGTACGTAAAGATTCAATCCAGCCTGCTCACTAAGTTTCACGGACGGCCGATCTATTTGCGAGCCGGCGTCATTCTACCTTCAGGCTTCGATACCGACGCTCAGAAGCGCTACCCGCTGCGCGTTCACATTGGGGGATATGGTTCTCGGTACACTAACGTTGGCCAGATGATGAGAGAAGGCTCGAGCTTTCGAAACGCCTGGCTGGCAGACCGAGCGCCAAGAATGGTCCTTTTGCATCTCGATGGTGACGGACCATACGGCGATTGCTACCAGGTGAATTCGGACAACAACGGGCCGTACGGCGACTCGATCACCGGTGAGTTGATTCCTTATGTCGAGCAGAAATTTCGATGTATCGCCCAGCCGGGGGCGCGAGTGCTTGATGGCGGCTCAACGGGCGGATGGGTATCCCTTGCGCTGCAGGTCTTCTACCCTGATTTTTTCAACGGCACCTGGTCGGGTTTTCCTGACGGCGTGGACTTTCGCGCGTTTCAGCTCACCAACATCTATGAAGACGACAATGCATACGTAAACAAGCACGGCTTCGAACGTCCCAGCGCCCGTGAGCTCAACGGCGATGTGCGATTTACTATCAGGCACGAGTGCCAGATGGAAAACGCGATGGGGCTCGGCGATAGTTACACAATGTCAGGCGAGCAATGGGGTTCGTGGAACGCGACCTACGGCCCTCGCGCGGCCGATGGCCGCCCAGCGCCACTATGGGATCCGAAGACCGGTAAGATCAATCGCGATATGGTCGATCACTGGAAGAAGTACGATCTTCGAATGGTGCTTGAGAAGAACTGGAAAGCGCTTGGGCCCAAGCTCCGCGGCAAGCTAACGATCTGGGTTGGTGAAGCGGATGATTATTTTCTAAACAACGCCGTCCACCTGCTCGATGCGTTTCTATCAAAAGCCGATCCGCCCTATGAAGGAAAGATCATCTACGGCCCAGGGAAGGGTCACGGCTGGATGGCCTTCAGCGAACGTGAGTTGATGGAACAGATGGCGGCCGCAATCGAGAAGGCCAGAAAATAGACCGAGGTTCGTAGTCCGGCCTTCAGGGCGGAAGTTCGTAACGACCGAAGACCGCTGACCGCTGACCGATCGTCCGTCGCTACAAACTTCCGCCTGAAGGCCGGACTCCGAACCTCGGTCTATTCTGAGCACGAGATCATTGTGAAGAGACCCGACGTCAATCATTTCTTGCTTGAGCACGCGCTCGACGGTCTGTTGGTATTCGTTCCCGTAGCTGCCGTACTCCACTATTCGCACTCGCCCGAGCTCTGGACTTTCTTAGCGTCGGGAATTGCGATCATTCCCCTTGCAGGATGGATGGGAAAGGCTACCGAGAGTCTCGCGGAACGGTTGGGCGCGGGAATAGGCGGACTTTTGAACGCCACATTCGGGAATGCGGCGGAGATGATTATCGCGTTTCAAGGCTTGCGCGCGGGACTGATCGAGGTAGTAAAGGCATCGCTGACCGGCTCCATTCTCGGAAACCTTCTTCTGGTGTTCGGCGCAAGCGCGGTGGCAGGCGGGCTCAAGCACCGGCATCAGAGATTCAATCGCACTGCAGCAACGATGAGCGCGACATTGATGGCGCTAAGCGGAATAGGCCTGCTGGTGCCGGCCCTGTTTCACTGGGTCACCCGAGGCGCGGCCGGCACCGCAGAGAAGAATATCAGTCTCGAGATATCCATCGTGCTGTTTGTGACTTATGTGCTTAGCCTTGTCTTCGCGCTCGGCACTCACAAGGATCTTTATCTGGGAACAAGCGAGCCGCACGAAGAATCTACTGCGATGCGCCCAAGAACAGCCGGACTGGTGTTGCTGGGAGCGACTTTGCTCGTTGCCTGGATGAGCGAGTTGCTGGTCCACGCAGTCGAGCCGGCGTCGAAGGCTCTCGGACTAACGGAGGTCTTTGTAGGGGTCATCGCGGTGGCAATAATCGGCAATGCCGCCGAGCACAGCACTGCGATCTTGATGGCTATGAAGAATCAAATGGACCTCGCATATCACATAGCAGTGGGATCGAGCATGCAGATAGCGTTATTTGTCGCTCCGGTGCTGGTGTTCTTGAGCTATGCGATCGGCAGTCCAATGGATCTGGTGTTCACAACGTTTGAGGTAATAACGGTTGGACTCGCGGTCGCGATCGTAAGCCTGGTGGCGGCAGACGGCGAGTCGAACTGGATGGAAGGAGTGCTGCTTCTGGCGGTCTATGTAATCTTTGCTATCGCGTTCTATTTCTTGCCGGCAAATGCCCTCGCGACGGACGCCGTCCCCGGAAGCTTCCGCTGAGAATCAACCACAGCTCATCGTGGTTTGTTCGAAGCCTGGCTGCGCAGGTCCTTGATCAACATCCGAATCCGTTCGGCATCGGTAGCCTTGGGCGCCAGCTTCAGATACAACTCCAGTTCATTGGCTGCGCTTTGAGAGTTCTGCTTCTCAATGTATACAGCAGCAAGGTATCTGTGAGCCTCCGCGACATTGTCACCGCCGATGCTGATGGCTTGCCGTAGAGCCCTCTCCGCGAGATCGAAACTGTTCAAGTTGACCAGCGCGCGGCCAAGCTGAAAATTGGCGACGGCCGATGAGCTATCTTTCTGAACCGCAAACTGAAGCTCGGCAGCCGCGGATTTGTAGTCTTTCAACTGCATGAGAACGATGCCGTAATTGAGATGCGGATGAAAAGCCTCAGGTCCGAGCTTGATGGCTGCGCGCAGAGACTCCGCTGCTTTTCCCCACTCCTTAAGGTTCATGTACTGGACGCCAAGCTCGTTTAGCGCGGTCATGAAGTTTGGATAGACCGCCAGCGCTTGCTTTAACTGCTCGATAGCCTTTTCCTTATCGCCCGATTGGGCAGACTCGATCGCTTGCTTATAAAGGTCTCTTGCAGCATCCGGCACGCCGCCAGTGGATGCGTCTACGGTGCCGACCGCACTCTTCACGGTTCGCCTGGCTTCGAGATAAATCGTCACTGGAACAACTATTCCCTGGTCGTCGCGTCTTCGCGCCGGCTCGATAATGTCTACGGTTTCGGTGGCTGTTTCAAACTCTTCGCCGGCGTCCACTACGACACTGTAAGTGCCGCCCCGCAGCCGCCTGAAAGTGAACGCACCGCTGTCATCCGACATCTGAAACTGATCGCCGTTGTTAAGGCTCTGAAGCTTCACCTTCGCGCGGCGCTCCAGGCGCTGACCACCGCGAATGAACAATCTTCCCTGAATACTGCTCCTACCGCCGGTTCCCGGATCACCGCGATCGCTGTCTATACCGCCAATCTGCGCTCGCACTGGCACGGCGCCTAGAATCATAAATAGCGCAGCAAACCACACGACCGACAAGACCTCAAAAGAGCGGCGCCCTGGAAATGCTGACGCATACATGTTTCACCTCCTTATGTTAGCCGATGACAATATAGAAATGATCGTTGTGAGGTACTCCGAAAACCTGCTGAATGTTATCACAAAACGATCACACGAAGAAGAACAAAGCAGACACACGCAGTTGGCTCGCTATCTGTCAGCCACGCGCTGATACCAAACAATGTGATCGCCGTCATTCGGTTTGTCCGAATAGACCACGGTCTCGTAGCCAACAGAATGCATGCGCGAGCCCGGCAGCTCAAGTAGCGCATTGTTGGAAAGGAGAAACCCGCCAGGTTGCAGCATCTTCTCAATGTTCGCCAGGGCGAGGCTTTGTTCGAACACATCGTAGTAAACCAGTATGTTCGTGGCGACGAGCAAATCGAAACCTTGGCCTCCGGGGACCTCCAGCCGTTGAAGTACGATGTTAGGGTCCTCAGGGGGAATGGGGGAGACAATGCCCGGGCGCACGCTCACCGCTCGGATTCTTAGATCGCCGAAACCCGCGGAGACCGCTGCGGGCTTCGCCGGCGCACCTATGCGGTCGCCGAACTTCGCCCAATAGTCAAGCGCCTCCGGCTTCCATTGTCCTTGCGCGTCTCGCGGCAGTTGGATTGTGTAGGCCATTCCCCGACGAGCGCTCGCCGTTGCGCGGTGGAGGTGATCGTTCACACGCGCGCTGAGATCAAATGTCGTTACCGTCAAGTCGTTGACGCGTGCCAGTCCAAGGCGCAACAGCGTATCGATTACGGCAAATGGTTGAATCGTCTGCACCGGATAGAAGTCGTACCCGTCTTGCTTGTCGGTGAAGTCAAGCCCTGGCCCGATTATGCCCACGCGACGCACGCTCCTGGCGGCGAGCATCCCCTGGCCGTTCAGCGATGACAACGCCCGTTCTATCGCGAAGTTTGGCAACAACGAAGTGTCGGATGAAAGACCGCGCGTGGCATAGAGCTTGGAGCGTTCGGCGAACTCAGAGGAAGGGTCGCCCAGCAGTTTGGCGGCTTCGAGTACTTTGCCGTAGCTTGCATGTTCGCTGAGCACGCGGGCAAGGTTGGCAATCAAGTATTGCCTGGCGCGGTCGCGTCCCGGCGTAGTGTTTATCTCGTAGCCTTTGCTTTTCATGATCTGGCGCGCGAACAGAAGGCGGTCATTCTTCCCCGGCGAGGCCATCGCTCGGATCAAGTCGTCGGCCCGCGATTGGATTGCGCTGACGAACCGCACCGCTTCGGGCGACCTGTTCGCCGGGCTCAGCAATTCGTTATCGCCGCTGTGAGCGAGATCCCCGAGCGTTATTCGCGGCTTCCTGGTGAAAGAAGTCCCAAACAACAGGAAGTTCACAAGCGAGTCTTCGTCACCTTGAACCAGCCGGGCTCGAATTGCCGCGTCGCCGCGAGCGACCCAATTCGTCCACACCGACGGCAAGTCCCGCGGCCCGGCGGCGCGCAGCTCAGCAGGTAAGATGTCTCTGAGCGCTTCGATGATCGGGCGAGCTTCTGCGTAGGTGATGTAGCTAACCTTGCGCGGGGACGACTGAGCAAAGAACGACGGTTCTGCCGATTCCAGAAGGAGCAGCCCAATAAACGACAATAAGAGAACCCTATTGGACATCGGCTTGACTCGCGCGGAGCTGAATCGGTTATTGAAACATCTTCGGATCAATTGCGACGTTTTGGCGGTACTCGTTGATCGTTGCTACGATTGTCCCGACGTTCTTCTGTTTGAGAATCGGCGCGGTCGCCACGATCTCGAATTTGAACGGCAGTTTAACACCGTTGACGTCTTTGAAATCAGAGGTCTCAACATAGAAATCAAATGTGGTTTCCTGATCCTTTGGTCCGGTGATCGTGCCCATTTCTCTGGTGAGCTGGACGCTGCCGTAGTCGGTCCGAACCCACATGAAGGTCTCCGCGTCAAAGTACAGCAGCGCTTTCTCCTTGCCTCGCTTCATTTCTACAGCGTAGGCAGAGCGGCCCTTCACTTTCTTCATTCCCTTCGCCTCAAACTTCACGGTGTCCGTCTCACCCTGAGCGAGCGCGTTATAAAGCGAAATCCCGTTGAACATCGTACCGCTAGCCAGCATGTCCTCGTACTTGTGCATGACGGGCGCATTAGCTCGCGTCAGGAGGGGCCGGACGATCGCTTTGCTGCCGTCGTAAGTCAGTTGCCAGTTGAAGCCTTCGAATTGATAAATCGCCGATACGCGATTTGGCGCCTCGGACATGACGGCCATCGGAGCAGCGGAGTCATTATCTTTCCTGGCCGTTCCGATGGCAATCCGTGATTTGACCTTGGCCAAGGACTCCTTGCCGCCTACGGCCGCAAGATGCTTGCTGATGATCTCAGCTCCACTGAGCTTATCATCAGCGGTAACCGTGGCAGTAGAAAGCGCAAGCACCATCAGCGAAGAGAAAAAGGGCATTAGTATTTTCATGGACTCTCCTTAACCAATCGAGTGAAAAGATTTAAGTCCGAAGAAAGTTAGCTTATCACCCGTTGCTTTTTCGATCAATGGCGGACTCGGTTTGGTCCGTTGATCAGTATAAAGGAGACTATCGCATGAAGAATGAAAGGAACCAATTGCCGAGGGATAAGAAAAAAGGGGAGCCCCTCGCGGGCTCCCCCCTATACTGACTTCCAAGAATTGGAAGTTAGAAGATGAACTTGCCAGCGAGCTGGATGTTGCGGCGTCCGAAGAACCCTGCGGGTACGTATCCGCCATGGGTGACGCCATTCGAATCCGTCGTGGCTCCGGTGTTGATTTCAGCCTCACCAGTCCCGGCGAACAGGTTCGCATGGTTGAAGGTGTTGTAGGTCTCGAGCCTCAATTGGATCCGCTTCCCTTCCTTTATCTGGAAGTTCTTGTACAGAGCAGCATCCACATTCCAGATGCCCGGTCCGCGGAATGCGCTGCGCTTGGACATGTTGGACGGGAAGGGCGGGAACTCAGCCATGCCATTTACGTCCCTGAATTCACCCGGCGTCAACCCGCCGAGGCTAATGTACTGGTAGCGGTTGGGAGTATCGACAACCCCAACCGAGTCATGATTTATGCTGCCCTTGAAGTTCACCGGACCGCTCAGTATCGCGCGGCTGCAAGCACCGAACGCGAACGTGCAATCGAAGACGCTAAAGGGCGCTCCGCTTCTGGCTTGGTATATACCGGTGACCTCCCATCCGCCTACAACCTGCTTGACCCAGCCCTGTGCAGCCTTAGGCGACGGGATCTCCCAGGTGAAATTGGTTACGAACCTGTGGCGTATGTCATTATCCGAGAAACCATAGTCCAGGTTCGGGTTAAACGGATCGAGATAGCCCAGGTTGAAGTTGTTCCCAAATTCGCTGAACGTGGAGCTCAGGTTATCCCTGTTTATTGCATAGGTGTACCTGACTCCTAAGCGAAGTCCGAGGTTTCGCACCCTGGTGCTATCGAACGACACGATCATCGCATTGTAGTTAGACCGGCCGTCGCTGCCTCGGAAGTTAATTGCGGCAGCGCCATTGAGATTAAGACGACCGATTCCGACCTGTGTCCCATCTCCGAAGAGATCTGTCGTCGGCCCTTTGCCCAGGTACACGTTTTCCGTGCCGGTGCGGTTAACGTTTGCAATCGAGTAGAGGTTACGGCCCCCCGATCCCGAGTACTGAACGGAAACAATCGAGTTGCCAAAGATCTGCCGCTCAATAGACGCGCTCCAGAAGTGAGCGTAGGCGTTCACGATGTTCGGATCGACAGCACGCAAACTTACCCGGCCGAACGTTTTGTTCACTCCGCTACTACCGGCCAGCAGTCCCAGGTTATCAAGCGTGATGGGGATTGTTGGAACGTCCGTAGGCGCATTGAACTGAATGGTAGCGTTGTTCGGCGGATTCTGAATCACGTTGAACGTGACGTTGCCAAAGTTACGCTCGTAGGCAATGCCGTAACCGCCGCGCAGGCTCGTCTTGCCATCGCCGAAGATGTCCCAGGCGAAGCCAACTCGGGGAGCGAAGTTGTTCTTGTCCGGCTGCCAGAGCTTGCCAATCGGGCTGTCTTTCGTCAGCATGATCTGGCCGTTGGCAATCTGCTGGAACCGGGTCGACCCACTTCCAGGATAGAAGTTGGAGTCAAGCTCCTGCTTTGCGTTGTGCTGAGTGCCGTAGTACTCGTACCGCACTCCGAGGTTCAGAGTGAGCCTCGGCTTCACTTTCCACGAGTCGTTGAAGTAGGTAGCCCACTCGTGATAGCGGTTGCTGCGGCTGAGGTTTGGGGAAGTCAGTGGCGTAGTCAGCGTGCACGCAGGGGTGAGAAGCGTGGCGCCGGTGTTCACGTCGTTGTGGCAGGGGAACTTCCCCTGCGGAAACGCTGCGACGCTGAACCTGCGCAGGTTGCCTAACACCAAGTTATTCAGTGCGGTGCTGGCGTTCGTTCCCAGGACTGCCGATGCGTATTGGTACGCTCCGAAGGTGCGGTTGTCGCGGATGTGAACGTACTGGCCGCCAAACCGGAACGTATGGGTACTGTGCGTCCAGCTCACATCCTCAAAGGCTTGGAGGAAGTTTTGCGGGCCGCCGAACGGAATGCCGCTGCCAGGGCTGGTGGGCAGGTATCCCGGGAATCTGAAAAACTTGCCGAATGCCGAAAGCACGCCTGCGTCGGTAAAATACAGCGCCGGGCTGACGGGCTGCGCACCGAGCGGCTGGTCACCATTTCTTAGACGATTGAAGACCACTTTGCTCTGTGAAACCAGGTTCGGTGAGAAGGAATGGGTCACGCTGCCAAGGTAGCTCTGGTCTCCGACGGTTTGCCCGGTGTTGAATCCCTGATACGGGCTGAAGCTGATCGTGCCATCCGGGGTAGCTCCTTGCTCGTAAACACCGCGGACGTATATCTGCGTCTTATCGCTCCAGTTGTAGTCAAGGCGATTGACGGTCTGCCAGTCATTCTGCGGTGTGCCAGCGCCGAAGTCACCGGCCCTGGTGGCTCGAACTTCACCAAATGCCGGGAGGTTCCCGGGCAGATTTCCGAATGCCCCGCTTGCAGATAAGCCGAAATTCTTCAACGTCTCAGCCACGGTATGGACTGCCCCGTTGATCGGACTCACAAGCTGGAAGTGGCCGAAGAAAGCTTGTGTCCTCGAATTGGTGGCGGCGAGCAGTTGTGGAGTCGGGACGAGGCTGATCACCTCCTGACTGCTGCGAACTCGAGTCCATTCGGTGCTGCTGAAGAAAAACAGCTTATCCTTGATGACTCGGCCGCCCACCGAATAACCGAACTGATTGCGGGTGAACACAGCCTTCGGAATCCCGTTGGCATTATTGTCGAAATCGTTCGAAGCCAGCGCCGAGATGCGGTTGAACTCATAAAGCGAGCCATGGAAGCTATTCGACCCGGCTTTGGTAGCAAGGTTAACGACACCCCCAGAAGCGCGTCCGTACTCAGCCGAGAAGTTGCTCGTGACGACCCGAAACTCCTGGACCGCATCCAGCGGCACGCTTTGCCCGACGGCGGCCACAAATGCGTCTACGTTTTCGCCACCGTCAAGCAGAATCTCGGTGCTTGCCGAGCGCTGACCGTTGATGGCAAAGCCAGTGCCCCGACCGCCTCCGAGATCAGGCGCGACATTGCCCGATATTCCAACCAGGTCGTAAGGGTTGCGGGTAAGGGTCGGGAGCTCAGTGATTTGCTTTCCCGAAATATGGTCGGACAACTCTTGCGTCTGCGTGTTGACCTCAACGCCGCCTTCACCTGCGACCACGGTGATCGTCTCTCCCTTGGCGGTAGCCGACATAGCTGCTTCGACCGTCGTCTTTCCGCCAACAGTGACTTGAGCTTGCTGTTTGAATGGCGCAAAGCCGCTGCCGCCGGTGACCGTGACGTCGTACACGCCGGGTTGCAAGCTGGCTATAGTTGCGATCCCTTCTTCATTCGTAGTGGTCGTCGACTCAGCGCCTCTATCGACCGACTTCACCTTCACGGTTGCGCCTGCTACCGCTGCTCCACTCGTGTCAGTTGCCTTCACTATGATCTGGCCGGTTTCAGTTTGCGCGAACGCTGAGGCCAAGCTTAGAGACAAGAGTAGAAAAACTGCAAGAAGGCTTACGGCCCCCTTTAGTACTCTTCCTTTGACTTTCATTTATCTTCCTCCTAAGAGTTAGGGCAGCTTATCGAGACAACTCACACACGGGCAAAGTTGACTCTCAAGCCGCCGACGGCGCCGGCCCCTTCAGCGACGACCGGCAGACGATTGAAATGCCCAAACCGATTGTGCCAACGACCTTGGATGGTGACTGGCCCGGTCTGTTCTGCAATCTTGAGTACCCATTCATAGGCGGCTCTCTCTGATTTTGTCGGAGAGATTCGCTTCTTCGATTGATCGTGTTGTGGTAACGAATGGCCAAGCGCGGTAAGCGCAATAGACTTGTGCTCCACCTTCAATTTTGTACCGCTAGCTTGATCTAAAACGGAGTCGAGGAGAGACGCTTGAACCATAAATAGCAATGCCAAAAATCTCTTAACTTTGATGGTCTAACCCCTAAGTTTGCAGCGTGTTCTTCTGCTTATCCTGCTACAACTAGAGGCGCTCCGGTCCTTGGTCACTTGGCAACTCTCGGCGTTACCTTGCCTTGAGCACACTTTCCGAGGCAAGTCATATACCCAAAGGCCCCCGCTCGCCCCCTTTACCATAACGTTTCCGGCTGTTTAAGTTAGAAAACAGGGGTCACCGCGAAAGGGACTGTCGTCCGGCCAACTCCTTCAAATTTTTGGAAAATATCCATTCCTTTGGATATTTGCGGGACACTCTTTAGGTAGGAGCAAAGCCCTTAAGCCGCTTAACTTGGTTAGCTTCAGTCGTCCGAAACCGTCTCCTGGCTCGTGCTCGCCTCGTGCCTGCGAAGTGCCAGAAGACTCAGCACGGTTATGCCACCGAGGATCGCGCTCAACAGGAGCAGACCGTCTACACCATTCCAATCAGCGAAGTAACCTCCCAGGGACGTCCCGACCAATTGCCCTACCCCGAGAAAGACTGAGTAAAGCCCCATTATCGATCCGCGGTCTGCAGAGTAGCTCTCGGTTACATCTGCCAGATACGTCAAGGCCGCCGGCGTAAAACCGCTGAGCACCAAAACTTCGATCAACAACGAGCCCAGCAGCAGATAGTAGAACTGGCTCGAAAACGAATCGAGGTGGTTTAAGGTTAGGACCGTGACCAGCAGGGCGAACAGCGCAAAAGTGCTGCCGAGCATCACGCTGGTTTTCCTATAGCGACCAAGGACAAAGCTCCAACCGAGTACTCCGAGCGCAAAGAAAACCGCTAGCGTCGCAAATCCGTTTCCGAATTTCTCCGGAGCAATGCTGGCTGTCAACAGTTGGCCGCCAAAGTGATCCTTACCGGTCAACAACCCGACAGCGTGATTTGTCCAAACTCCTATGATTGAGAAGATCGAGACCCAGGCCGGGCTGAACATCCACACCGCCGGCGACTTAAAGACCTCGTAGTAGTGACTCAGTCTTCGGTGAACAGCCGCTACGTGCGAAGAATCTACTGTCACTCCATTAGACGCGGCCGACCTCCGCCTCAGATCTCTCAGGCCCCAGAAGAAGATCGCGAGGCTCAATAGGTATATCAGCGCGTTTATGCTGAATGCCGGAACTATCAACTCGACTCCAGCGACCGATCGGGCGCGTCCGAAGAACTTCCAGAGGTAGCCGCCGACGACCGCCCCCATCGCGATTCCTCCGACAAGCGTTATCTCGAACAACCCCATCACACGTGCTCGAAGGACAGGACGGCCCACGGTCGCTTCCGAGATATAGCCAAGCGTGGCGGGCACGGAACTCCCGGTTGAAAGCCCCTCGAGTAATCTCGCGAAGACCAACAACCCGAGCACCGTGGTCATGGAAGTCATTTGAACTGCCACCGCGCCAAACACCGGCCCAAGAATAATGAAGACTTTCCGGCCGTAGCGATCGCTCATCGCTCCGAGCACAAGTGACCCGAGCAGTTCGGTAATGAAGAATGCCGCGAGAACATATCCCTTAGTCGTGTGCGAGATATGATAGTACTGGCGGCTGATGTGATCGAGGTAGAACTGAGTCATCTGCCCCATCGTCTGACCGGCAAGCCGCAGAATCAAACTCCCTACGAGGACTGCGACCAAGGATCGCAGGAGCGCCCTCGCGATGCGACGTCGCGGACGATGAGGCGGAGGGGGTGAGCCGCCCTCGGACATGGAAGAATTCGTAATAGGAGCGGACGGACTAATATCATCGCCGACGCGAATTGAGAGGTCCGCAGCCACGTCGGCCCGCGAAAGCTGATTAGCGTCGGACATTACTTTTCTTATTGGAGGTAGACCTTGTTCATTTTCACTGGTGTTACCGGCCGGTTCTGCATCGTTGGCCCGGTATTTGGAGCCGTCGCTATCTTGTCAACCACATCCATTCCCTCGGTGACTCGTCCAAATATCGTATAGCTCGGAGGGAGAGGATAGGTCTGGTGCATGATGAAGAACTGACTCGACCCGGTCTCAGGCTTGCCCTTGTTCGCCATCGCCACCAGGCCGCGGCGATAGCCACCCTGGTATAGCGAAGAGCTCCTGTTGATTTCGTTGGGCAACATCGCGCCGGTTGCCGTCTGACCGCCGCTGCCGTCACCCCTTGGATCGCCGCCCTGGATCATGAACCCGCTGATTACTCTGTGAAAGATCGTGCCGTTGTAATAGCCACGCTCCGCAAGCAAGCGGAAATTCTCGGCGGTCTTCGGCACTTCATCTTCAAGTAGCTCGAACTTTATCGTACCCAGATCGGTCTCGATCACGGCGGTGCGATTGGGTTGATGTGGGGTCGCCGCCTCTGGGGTTGGCGGCTTGGACCTGTTGCCGTCCTCCTGCTTCTGGCTGCATCCAGTCATCGAAATTATAACAAGGAAAACCGCAAGGACTGCGGCTGGAGACTGGTGCAGGTGGTTAACCGCTTTGCGACGGATACAGCTCGCAGGAGCTTCACTTTGACTCATACGCTTCATTCCTCCAAAGCAAAAGCGGCGAGCACTTGCACGCGATGCGAATGCGGGCTCGCCGCTTGGTATTGACGAGTTGGGCGAATCTTGATGTGACCCAACGGCGTTCAGCACGCCATGATCCAGGACGCAAATCACTTCGCTGTTGGATGGTCCTTCTTGTATTTCTCGACACAATGGTCGCAACAGAAATAAACCTTGCGGCCCTCGAACTCCACCGACTTTGTTTTGTCGATGGGTTCGCCCGAGACAGGGCAAACGTCATTGATTGCTATCGCATCGCGTTCTTCCTTGGACATCTTTGCCACGAACGCCTCAGGGTTCTTGTTGAACTCGCTAAGGCATCCTTCGCAGCAGACGTAGACGTATTGGCCCCTGTATTCGGTGCGATATTTTTCGCTCACCGGGCCACCGCTCACCGGACACATTTTGTTGGTGACATTTTTCTTCTCGGTCCCATCTGGCACAGCGTGGGCCGCAACCGCGCCAGCGAGCGCAACGATCAACAGAATCGCAAAAACAGTTTTTCCCATAACCTCAATCTCACTCCTTGGTTGTCTGAATGGCGGAAAGCCACGGGTCGATTATACCGATAGCACCAACACCGCGCAAAGTGACCGGGCCTTAGAGGGCAGAAGGCGGAAGGCGGAAGGCGGAAGGCAGAGGGTTCAGCCACGAAGTGGCGAAAGCGTGTAGCCCAGGGCGAGGTACTCCGTAGCCCTGGGC
>CAZOOE010000077.1:0-17063 GCA_964581275.1 uncultured Clostridia bacterium | reverse complement strand
GGGATACAGATCAAATCGAACCGCTTCGGGTTTGAACCAGAGATTACGGCCAAGATCGCGAAAGGGAAGTGGCGGATTTACGAAGTGCCAATCAGCTACGCCGGGCGTACGTACGAGGAGGGGAAAAAGATTACCTGGAAAGACGGCGTGCAGGCGCTGTGGTGCATCATTCGGTTCAAGTTCGGCGATTGAGTTTTTGCAGCTGCTTACGGCTCGGGCGCGATTGCAGCGCTGTCACAGGCTCTGGCGTCGTTAACTGAAATGCGAGTGGTGGAAGGACGGGGGCTGGCGGCTGAACTTACATCAAGGCTCGACAACATCGAGCGTCAAATGCCGGCGATTGAGAACGAGGCCGCGCGTCTGCCGACCGTCTATCGTGAAAAGCTGATGAAGCGCTTGCAGGAAGTTGTGTCGGGTGGACAGATGGACGAAACTCGGATCGCTCAAGAAGCGGTGATGTTGGCTGACCGTTCCGACATTAGCGAAGAAATCGCTCGCCTCAAGAGTCACCTCTTGCAAATGCGGGATCTACTCGGCAGCACCGAGGAAGCCGGCAAGCGATTGGACTTCATCCTGCAGGAGATGAACCGCGAAGCGAATACAATACTTTCGAAGTCAAACGACCTTGCCATAAGCGATGCGGCCATAGTAATCAAGACCGAAGTAGAAAAACTCAGGGAGCAAGGCCAGAATGTCGAGTGAGAATCGTGAGGCGGCAGTCACTCCAGCCGAACGCGGCAGCTTAATAGTGGTGTCGGCGCCCTCGGGAGCAGGAAAGTCGTCGCTTGCCGAACGACTTTTGAAACGCGCCCCCGACCTGCGATTCTCCATCTCGTATACAACACGTGAACCGCGCGGTGCGGAGCAGCACGGAATTGATTACTGTTTTGTCAGCGAAGATGAATTCAGCAAGATGCGGGAGCGCGATGAGTTTCTTGAGTGCGCCGAGGTACACGGCCATCTCTACGGTACGCACCAGAATCCTGTCGAAGAACTTCGCGCGCAGGGCCTGGACGTGATGCTCGATATAGACGTGCAGGGAGCGGAGCAAGTTCGACGTAGGGTGCCAGAGGCGATTTTCATCTTCATATTGCCGCCCTCTGGCGAGTTGTTCGAAGCTCGGCTTCGTGCACGGAACCTCAATGCTCCAGCGGACATCGAGCGCAGATTGAGAAACGCGGCTATCGAGGTCCAGCTTTACGAGAGATTCGATTATGTGGTCCTGAATGACGATCTTGATCGCGCGCTGGATCAGCTTGAGTCTATAATAATCGCTGAACGGTGCCGGCCCGACCCGCAAAGAAATCGGATCGAGTCAGTGATAGCTACCTTTGGAGGTAATTCGTTTCATGCATGAATCAGAAGACGAAGTTGATTGGACGACTGAGATCGATAGCAAGTACCGGCTTGTGCTGCTCGCGGCCAAACGCAGCAAGCAGCTCCAAAAGGGGGCGAAACCGCGGATATACAGCGCGGCGAAAAAGACTACGCAGGTGGCGGTCGAAGAAGTAAAGCGGGGGCTGGTGCGGTATCAGCCTATCGTCAAACCGATCAAGGTAGATTGATCGCGCCAGAGTTCGCGGCTTTCGTAGTCCGGGCTTTAGGCGGAAGTTTGTATCTGAGAACCAAACTCCAGTACATACTTCCGCCTACAAGGCGGTACTACGAACAACGAACTACGAGCAACGCGGGAAGCGTTGGGTGAAGCATATGATGGTAGCGTTAGGTGTTACTGGATGCATTGCGGCTTACAAGGCTGTTGAGGTCCTGCGTGGGCTCCAGAAACGCGGGGCCGACGTCAGAGTCGTGATGACCCGGCACGCCACGGAGTTCGTCGGACAGCTTACGTTCCAGTCCATCTCGGGATTTCCGGTGATAACGGAAATGTTTGCGCCCAGCGATGACCCCGAGATCAAGCATATCCAGTTGGCTCAAGCGATCGATCTCCTGCTCGTCGCACCGGCTACCGCCAACGCGCTTGCCAAGTTCGCGAATGGCATCGCCGATGATTTTCTTTCAACGCTCTACATATCAGCCACCGCGCCAGTGCTTGTGGCGCCGGCGATGAACGTCGAGATGTGGGCGCACCCTGCCACCCGCGAGAATGTTCGTCGTCTGAGGGAACGTGGCGTTCAGTTCATCGATCCTGGTGAAGGTTATCTGGCTTGCCGGACAGTCGGCGCCGGACGGCTGGCGGAGCCGGATCAGATTGTGCGACGAGCTTGCGAGATCATCGGTCTGCTGGAGACGCCGGCTTCGAGCGAGCGTTCCGGTGCGCGTGAACAGGATCTTAGCGGCGAGCACGTGTTGATTACCGCGGGACCCACTCAGGAAGCGGTCGATCCAGTCCGGTTCTTGAGTAACCGCTCGTCCGGAAAGATGGGCTACTCGGTTGTCGAAGCGGCATTGGCGCGAGGCGCAGTTGTCACGTTGATAACCGGACCTGTCTCGATTAGTCCTCCAAAAGGCGCGCGCACGATTCCGGTCCGCTCGGCCGCCGAGATGTACCAGGCGGTGAAAGACAACCTCGATGATGCGACGATAGTAGTGATGGCCGCGGCGGTGGCTGATTATCGTCCGGCAAGCGCTTATCAACAGAAGATCAAGAAGAACGGCAGAGCGCTGGTGCTCAATCTCGAACCGACCGATGACATCCTGACCGCTGTTGCTCGCACTCGAGGCTCTCGCGTCGTGATCGGATTCGCCGCAGAAACGGAGAATGTCATCGAGAACGCCACGAAGAAGCTCAAGCAGAAGGGCGTTGATTTGATCGTAGCCAACGACGTGTCGGCTGCGGACGCAGGCTTCGACGTCGATACGAATCGGATCGCGCTGGTGTCATCCGGGGGTGTCCTGCAGTTGCCTCTATTATCGAAGCAGGAGGCGGCAGCCCGAATCATCGATGCGGCGATTAGAATAAGAAGTGAGCGGCCCCTCTCCACGCCATAAGTCTCGCAACAACTGACCGTCAGTGGATTCCAATCGTTCACGGAGGAACTCAAGGTGACTCCCATCCCGATCCGTAAGTCTCTCTCGTCTGCACTTGTATTTCTGATCATAGTCGCGTTCCAGCTATTTCCTTTTGTTCATCGGTTGCGAGCAGATACGAGACCCGCCGAAGATCGCGGCGCGATGGCGTTGGGTCAGGCGATCAAACGACTGGGAGTGGTCGGAAGTGTGCTGCACACCGGCGCGCATCCGGATGATGAAGACAGCGGACTTCTCGCATATCTCGCCAGAGGTCGACAAGTGCGCACGGCTTATCTGTCGCTCACTCGTGGAGATGGGGGGCAGAACGTGATCGGGCCTGAGCTATACGAGCCGCTCGGCGTGATTCGCACCGATGAGTTACTTGCAGCTCGAAGACTAGACGGCGCGCAACAATTCTTTTCCCGCGCGTTTGATTTCGGCTTTAGCAAATCGCGCACTGAGACGCTTTCAAAATGGGACCGCGAGGCGGTGCTCTCCGATATGGTCCGAGTGATTCGCACGTTTAGACCGCTGGTTATCGTGTCAGCCTGGAGCGGGACGCCGAACGATGGCCACGGCCATCATCAGGCTTCTGGTTTGTTGACCCAGGAGGCCTATCGCGCCGCTGGCGACGCATCGCGGTTCCCAGACCAAGGATTGCCGCCGTGGCAAGCGAAGAAGTTGTACCTGCGTTCGTTTGACGGGGCGGCGAGCAATCGCGAGTTTCTGCCTTCGATGGCGACACTTTCGCTGAACACAGGGGACTTCGATCCATTGCTCGGCTGCAGCTATTACGAAATCGCCGCCCGCGGTCGAAGTCAGCATAGGTCTCAGGATCAGGGAACAATCGAGGCACGCGGCCCGCGGTACTCGAAACTCCGGCTGATCGACTCGAAGATCGGTCCAATAAAAGACGAGAAGGACATCTTTGAAGACATCGATACTTCGCTCACAGGAATTGCCGGTTTTGCCGGGGGATCGGCTGCATCGAGGCTTAGGGAAGAGCTCGCAGAAGTTCAGGCGGCTGCTGACGAGGCGAAGGCGAAGTACAATCCGCTGGCCAAGGCTTCGGTCACCGAAATAATCGCTCGAGGGTATAGGAAGCTGAGGGAGATCGCCAGTCGGTTAGCGGTCGGCGCTGGGAGCACGGAATCTGGACGTGGGATGTTTGAGATAGCCTTCTTGCTCAAAGAGAAGCAGGCGGACTTTTTCGATGCGCTATTGAAGGCCGAAGGTGTGACCATCGATTGTCTTACAGATGACGAAATCGTCACTCCGGGTCAGGCATTCACTGTAACTCTGAGCGCGATCGCCAACTCGACTGCCAGGCTCGGATCGTTTGGGCTACAACATCCCGCGGGTTGGACCGTGGCTCCAAAGGGAAAGGAGAAGGTCACCGAGGTTGAAGGCAGGCTTGTGCTTCAAGCTGAATATACCGTCACAGTCGGTCTTGATGCAGAGCCGACGCGACCTTACTGGCTGAACGCTGCACGCAAAGGGGATATGTTCTCGATCGAGAAACCGGGGAAAGGCGCAACTGGCATCGAGCCCGTTTCACCTTCAGCTCTGGTCGGGACCGTGGATTTTAACATTGCAGGCGAATCGGTCAGGACCGGCCAGGAAGCTGAGTATCGCTACGCCGACCGGGCGCTCGGCGAGGTTCGACACGGGCTGAAGGTAGCGCCCGCTTTGTCGGTCAACCTGTCGCAAGACATTCTTGTCTATCCGAGATCCTCGACCGCAGTTGAACGTGAAGTAACCGTATCGGTGACGAATAACAAGAAGGGTGGAGCGCAAGGCTCTCTGACGATTCAAACGCCAAGTAATTGGCACGTGACACCTGCCTCTATAAGCTTCGATCTCAAGCGCGAACGCGAGCGGGCATTGTTTACTTTCGTTGTAAAGGCGCCTGGAGGAGGCTCAGAGACCGCCGAGAACATCTCGGCGGTTGCGACTGTTGGCGACCGCACGTATCGCGACGGCTACCAGGTTGTTGCATACGCCCACATCGATTCTCGGTTCGTTTATCACGAGGCTCAAGCTAAGGCCGAGGTGATTGACGTAAAGGTCGCACCGGGGTTGAAAGTCGGTTACATCGAGGGTGCGGGCGACGATTTCGGTGCGGCGTTGGAACGCATCGGCGTCAACGTGAAGACTATTGATTCGAAGGAGCTCGCATCGGGAGACTTGAGCGCTTACGACGCTATCGTCGCGGGGATTCGCGTCTACGAGGTGCGGCCAGACGTGATCGCGAACAACTCGCGACTGATGGAATACGTGAATAGGGGCGGAACATACATTGTTCAGTACAGCCGCGGCAACTTCGAGACGGGCGGCTTCGCACCTTATCGAACTGGAAAGGAACAGGGCGCAGGCGTGCGTTCAGTCGCGCAAAGGGACCGCCAAGCCGATCGCGAACCGCGGCTCTTCTATCTGAGCGAAAATGATATAGCTTCAGCCCTGACTGCGAAGGCAGGGGCCGCAAAGTCAAAGATTGGTTTCATCGGAGCAGCCGGCGACAAGGCGCTTGAGTCGATGCGCAGCGCTGGTCTCGAACCGCGCGCTCTCGACGCCGACGACCTTGGCGGCGATCTGTCAGCTTTGGACGTGATCGTTGTCGGCCCGAGCTCAAGCTCGCGGCCCGAGCTGGAGGTGCACAATTCGAAGCTGCTGGAGTACTCGCGACGTAAACTTGTTATTCTTGTTTATACGCAAGCTCAGTTCATCAATGGTGATTTCCCGTCATTCCCCAAACCCGAAGCGCGTCCGTTCCGAGTTACCGACGAGTTAGCAAGGGTCACCATACTGGAACCCGATCATCCGCGTTTCAATTTTCCAAACAAGATCACCGAGCGCGACTTCGACGGCTGGGTGCAGGAGAGAGGGGCCTACTTCCTGGGCGACTGGGATTCGCGTTTCAAACCGTTGATGGCTTGTCACGATCCTGGCGAACCGGATTTGAAGGGCGGGGAAGTGATCGCCGAGTACGGAAAGGGTCTGTATGTTTACACCGCCTATGCCTGGTTCAGACAATTGCCCAAGGGAGTACCTGGAGCGTATCGGTTGATCGCGAACCTTGTGGGCCTGTCGAAAGTGAGGGGTCCACGGAATCGATGATCGAAGGGGCATCAGGTTCAAGGATCACGAGGTTGCCTTCAACTCGGCTAGTGTGAATCGAGACGGAAGGTACTATGACCGGCGCTCGCGCGCTTGGAGCGACGGGACTCTTGAAGATATCTTCACACTGGTTTGCGTCGGGTGGCTAGCGTTGAGTGAACGCGGTGCTCCCCAGGATCTCGCCGCTTATAGCGGTCTTTGACCTTACCAGCCTTTCAGCCTCCTCCAGCGCGGCATCACGATGCTGCTGGAGGTCAGCGATCTTCAGATCTACCTCCTTGTTTGGGATCACGCCGGTTCCTTCAAAAGTCTTTCCCCCAGGTGACAAGTAACCGTACTCACTGACCGCCAGTTCGCCTTCGCCTACCCTCCGGAACTTCGAAATGCCGAGGACGCATCCGCAGCTGCGACGTCCCACCACAACCGCTCGACCGCTCTCTTGCATCACGCCAGCGAACAGCTCCGAACCGCTTCCCGAGCCTTCGTTCACCAGTATCGCGACCGGGCCTTTGTACGCTTCGTCGTCCTCATCGGTTCGAAGATAGACCGATCTTCCGCCGCGATTGCTGAATTTGCCGAAAGGCACGCGCGTGTTAAAGAAATAGCCGGCAATTCTTACTACTTCCTCGGCTTCTCCTCCCGGGTTTCCACGCAGATCGATCACCAGCCCCGGCGCATCCTTGAGTTGTTTCAGTGCCTTTTTGAACTGCTTTCTGATTGGAGATTGCCACAGGGTTAGCCGAATGTACGCAAGTCCCGAGGGCAAACGGTTCGATGTAACAACGGCGGCGTCTCCAATGATGCGACGAGTAAGCGCTACCTCAATCACCGACTCGTCCGCTCGCGCCAGCGTCATTCGAAGCGTGGTTCCAGGTGTGCCATCGACGATCATTCTGTAGATCCTCAAACGCACCGCTCGATCGGACGATGAGCCGGCGACGCGGGCGCGAGCCTCGGCCAGGCAATCTTTGACGGGTTTGCCGTCGATCGTTTGAAGGATCATCCCCGGTTCGACGCCCGCGCGAGAGGCTTCGGAATTGGGTTCCACGCTGGTGACGACCGGCTGGCCTTCAACCTCAAAGATCGACAGGCCGGCGCTAATAGCCTGGTCGCGCTCACGCTCGCGTCGCTCAGCTGGTGTGTGAAAACGGGTGTGGGCATCGTGCAGCTCGCCAACCATCTGCTTGAGCAAGCGGTAGAAGTCGTCGTCACTGGCCGTTGCGTCAACTCGCGGGCGATATCGTTCTCGCACCGACAGCCAGTCGACCCCTTTGAAAGAGGGGTCGTAGTAGTTCTGGTGTATGGTTTCCCAAACCTCCTCGAAGACTCTGACTCGGTCCCTGAGTGACAGCGCGCCTGATGATTCGCTGTCAGCGCCCGCGAGAGAGTAATTGTGGCGGAGCGGGACACTGTCCGCGACAGCCGCGAGAAGACCTAGCGTTAGAACCAGGAGCGTTGTGTAGCGCGTCCATAGCCGCATATCGTTTTAGAACGTTCAGACCCGCTTTTTCGATTACACGGGCTCCTCGGTCCTTTGCCCGTCGTCCGGTCGACATACGGACTATAGCAATGGTTGATTTGTTCCCACAACGAGCTTGATGAATCAGAGCTTGATGATATTGCAGGCCAAACACTCCAGGCTAAGGGTTGAATTCGGTTGACCGCTATTGAACGAGGTTGATAACTTTATTGCCGTCAAAAGCAAAGCTCAGAAAGAGAGGAATCCATCATATGCTTCCGCCATTTCAAAATGAGACATTTGTGGACTTCAGCAACGAGCGCAACGCCGCGGTTATGCGCGAGGCCATAGCCAACGTTGAGTCACAATTCGGGCGCGAGTATCCGTTGATCATCGGGGGCAAGCGTTACACGACCGGCGACATGCTCGCGTCGGTGAATCCGTCCAATTACGAAGAGGTAATTGGGCTTGTCCATAAAGCCACCATCGAGCTTGCAGACAAGGCCGTTGAAGCGGCGACCGTCGCTTTCAAGGAGTGGAAGGACGTAGCTCCGGAGGTTCGAGCGCGATACTTGTTGAAGGTCGCCTCGCTGCTCCGTAAGCACAAGGCGGAGTTCACCGCGTTGATCGTTTTAGAAGTGGGAAAGTCCTGGGCCGAAGCTGACGGCGACGTTGCAGAGGCAATAGACTTCGCCGAGTTTTACGCTCGTGAGATGGTTCGCTATAGTCGCGAGCAACCTCTTACTGCGCTTCCCGGTGAACAAAACGAACTCTTCTACCTCCCGCTGGGCGTTGGGGTAGTGATCCCGCCTTGGAACTTTCCTCTTGCGATTCTAGTGGGAATGACCCTCGCCGCGGTTGTGAGTGGCAACACCGTGGTGCTCAAACCGTCTAGCGAGAGCCCGGTGGTTTCTGCACGGTTTGTAGAACTTCTCGAAGAAGCTTCGCTGCCGCCCGGAGTAGTGAACTTCGTTCCCGGGAGCGGGGCCAAGATTGGCGATTATCTTGTCGGTAGTCCGCGGACCCGGTTCATCGCTTTTACCGGCTCGAAGGAGGTAGGGCTTCACATCAATGAACTTGCGGCAAAGACCGCCGAGGGGCAGTTGTGGATCAAGCGCGTTGTGGCGGAGATGGGCGGCAAGGACACGATCGTTGTTGACGAGACTGCCGACCTCGACGCGGCGGTTGACGGAGTCGTCACGTCAGCATTCGGCTATTCCGGTCAGAAATGCTCGGCGTGTTCGCGAGTAGTGGTTGTCGATAGGGTCTATGAAGAGGTAGTAGGACGCGTGGCCGAGCGAGCCGGCAAACTGAGGGTTGGGCCGGTCAAGCAACAGGAGAATTGGATGGGTCCCGTCTCGAGCAAGAGCGCTTACGGGTCGATTTTGAACTATGTCGACGTCGGAAAAGGGGAGGGAAAACTGATGACCGGCGGAGGGCCGCTCGATGAAGGGGAGCGCGGGTGGTTTATCAAGCCAACGGTAATCGGCGACGTAGATCCGATGGCGCGCATATCGCAAGAAGAAATCTTCGGCCCGGTGCTTGCCGCGTTTCGCGCCCGAAGTTTTGACTCGGCGCTCGAGATCGCCAACAACACACAATTCGGCTTGACCGGTGCGGTGTTCAGCCGAGAACGCGGGCGGCTCGAGAAGGCTCGCCGAGATTTTCACGTGGGCAATCTGTACTTGAATCGCAAATGTACCGGCGCGTTCGTCGATGTGCATCCGTTTGGTGGATTCAATATGTCGGGTACTGATTCGAAGGCAGGTGGCCGCGATTACTTATTGTTGTTCCTGCAGGGCAAGTCGGTTTCGGAGAAGCTCTAACGGCATCTAACTCATCCTGGCTGTTGGTGATGTGGTTGTTTGTCAGCATGTTGTTCTTGCCCTGCAGCCCAACACCGTCGAACACATCTCAAGACCTGTCCCCAGTTTCATGTTCTTATAGCGCATTCACGAACCTCGCCAGAAGCATTGCGGAAGAAGATCCCAACGAGCAGAGGACTGCAGTCGGATATCCCGTTGTTAATCCCATCGACCGGGAGACTTCGAACGGTGACGTGGTCGGTATCAAGAATCAATATTGCCGCGGTTACTATCCGTGTTGACTGCGCTTTTGACCTCCCGCTATCTTTAGCTGGTATGTTAAAAATGATCCTGGCCTTATTGCTGTGTACCCCGCCGGTCGCTTCGGCTCAAACCCAGGCGGCGCTACCAAGACAGACGGAGGGCGTTGGCTTTATCACGCCCTCTGAAGCGAACGTGCGCATTGCGCCCGACATCAGGACCTTCGTGGTAATGGCCGCATTGAACCTGGCCGGCTTCGACTACGAGACGGGCGGTCAGGCGCTAACGCCGGCGCGTGCCGAACTGAGGAGGGACCTCGCCAAAATTGATCCGCAGCTAAGAGAAAAGCTTACTGCGTTCTACCAGGCACACCGACTGCAGGGTAGCGACGAGAGTGCCGATGCAGCCCGATACGAAGCGCTCAGCGTGATGATGACCGAGCCCCCGGGATTCACTGTCTATCAGTCGACGGATCGCGCAATCCCGGATGACCTGCAGCCTCTGCTTGATTTTGTTCCCCTGGTACGAGAGTTCTACGTAAAGGGTGGGATACGCGAGCTCGTTCCAAAATACATGGCGATCGGGGAAGCATACGCAACAGCCTACCGGGGCCCGATTGGAATGGTCATTTATGATGTGCTTGATTACTTTCACACCAAACCTGAAACCGTAATCAACATGCGACCGCTCGTTGTGACCAAGGGCGAATCAGATGGAAGGAAAGAAAAATCGACGGTGATTACTCGCACGCGCACCAGGCAGGTGTTTGTGATCCCCGATCCGCTGGCCCCGCTCGATACCTCGACGGTGCGCGGAGACATCCTGAATCAGAAAGAAGATCTGCTGGCACGAAAAATAGGCGACGACTACATCGTCATTGTAGGTCCATCGCGAGCTGCGAACGCGGACCCGGTGCGACAGGCTCTAATAAGATTTGTGATCGATCCGATGGTCGAACGCCACTTGAAGGCCTCGCTCGAGTTCAAGGATCAGATATTAAAGCTGGTGGCCTCGGTGCCAACCGCGTCGAAGCAATACGCTCCGAGTGTGTACCTTGTGATTCGCGAATCGCTCGCGCAGGCGACCGAAGCAAGATTACGGCGCATAAATGTTATCGGCTCGCGTGCGGGTTATAGCGAGGATGAAGCGCTGTTTGACCTGACTCAGGCTTACCTCCACGGGGCGGTGCTCAGTTTTCACTTCTACGAGTCGCTGACCGGTTTTGAGAAAGTTGGTATCGGCCTGGAGGAATTCTTCGATCACATGGTGGCGAACGCGAAATTTGAGAGGGAGACCGGCCGTACGAAAGAACTCGAAGCGGTCGTCGCGCGCGTGTCGGCGCGCCGTTCGAAATCACGAACAACCAGCGGTGGTGAAGCCACTGCTGCCGAGGCAGTGATCGGAGCGATGGCCTCGAAGATTCTGACATCTGACGATCTTATAAGACAGAAGCGCTTTGCAGAGGCCCGCGTGTTGTTGGATGAAGTCTTGGTGAGCGAGCCTAATAATGCGAGGGCTTTATATGGTATGGCGCAGGTTGTGTCTCAAACGGGCTCTCCAGTAGAGTTGGATCCTAAAGCTGATGAGAACGACAGGATTCAATCGCAGCACGAGCGGCTCGAGCGGGCGATCAAGCTCTATCAACGGGCGATCGAGAATGCGTCAAAGGATTCCGACCGCTGGTTGATCCAGTGGAGCCACGTGTTTCTCGGCCGGGTGTACGACTTTCAGGAATTCCGTGGCGACGCGATCGCCGAATACGAGAAAGCGATTGCCATGGGGGACGTTGCGAACGGCGCTTACAAAGAGGCGTTGGAGGGCAAGAAGCACCCGTATGGTCAGAAGTGAATCTGTACCGTTCACAATTCAAGGTTCACGTTCAACCCGGGCCCTCAAACTGTGAACCCTATACCTTGAGCTTTAGCGATCAACTCTTGACTGCGCTGACTTTGGCGGCTATTATCGACGCCGAATAGCATTAACAAAAAGAGACCGTAAGAACCTGCCCCGGGTTTTTGAATAATCCTCACGCGACTTTACCCAAAGGGAAAGGTGAGTATATGTCCGTCAGTTTGGGGATAAACGGTTCTGTGGATGTTCGAGTAATAGCGGGTGAAAACCTTGCGTTGAGAATAGCCGCTTACGATCCCAACGGGATTAGTAAGATATTCGTTCAATGCTTTCAGTTTAGCACCGCGAGCTCCAACAAGGCGAAGCTGGCAGTTGGGGAGGTGCGAGTTGTGCCTGATCAAAGCTTCTCGCAGACGAGCTTCGACGTTTCCATCACGATTCCCGAAAACGTCTCGCTAGGGAAGTGGGGCGTTCAGGTGATCGAGTTCACGAATCAGCGCGGCTATAAGTCGTCGTTTTACAGAGGCCACGGGAAGTTCGACAACGTGGTCTTTGAGGTAGTACCGCCGCCGAGTAAGGAAGACGAGTTGCTTCGGTTCGACGGTGTTGAGATTTCAGGGCGCGGACGCTGCGCCTAAGACCCCTCGGCTTCTACAGACTATTGAACAGAATGCAACAGTCTTGGAGACAGCGCCGTTTGTGATTCTGGCTGTCGAAGCATCTATGGATTGGCCCCGGTCTTCTCCTTATCGTACATCTGCAGCAATTCGAAAGCGACTTTGATGGGCACGCCAAAGTTCGAGCCGCCAAAGCTTTGATTTCCGTCGACGGTGGCAAGAATGGCGGAGTTGATCGCGATCACTCTGCTATCCCGATCAAAAATGGGACTGCCTGATCCACCCTCGGTTGTCTGAGCGCTGTGAACGATGCGGCCAGGAAGTGCGTCACTGATTGTCCCGGTGGTGGTCAGGGGTCTTATCAATCCGCGCGCGGCGAGCCCGATAGCAACTTCGACGACCGACTGACCGTGAGTCCTCTGGATCTCGCGCTTCTCCGTGTCTTCAATCCGCTGTAGCAACCCGTCCACTCCGGTCGGATAGCCCAACACTACAACCGGTTCGCCTATTATCGAGCTGGGATCTTCGTTGCTCATAGGGAAAACCGGCAGGGCCGCGTCGCCCTGAGTAAACTTTCAAAGCGCGATGTCATATCGAGGCGAGGTCGCGGCTACCTTCAAATCGAACGGCGCTTGCCGGGAAGGGAAGAAGGCTTCAAGCGTATCGAGTCTCGGAGCAAGTCCGCCGCCCTGGTGCAGAATGATCTGCGCCATCTGGTCCGTCACCCATGGCTGGATAACGTGCTTGTTTGTAGCGATAACTCCTTGCTCTACAACGAAGCCAGTGCCGGTGTAATCGATTTGGACCGGCGGTCCGGCGCCGTCGACCGACGCCTGCAGGTTCCCGTTTTTGTCCACCGGCATATCGCTGATGCGGTCCGCGGTTTCGTATCGAAGCACGCGCCCGCTCCCGCGCTCGATAAACGTGTAGCTGCCGACGATCAGACACACGCCCGGGCTGTACAGCTCAGCGATCTTCTGGGTGAAGCGGCGCATTTGGTCGCTGACTTCGCGGAGGCTCGCGATCTCCTCTTGTTGTTTGCGAATGATCTGCTGATCCTGGTCGCGACCCGCGCTCACGGCGGCGATCTGCTTTCCCATCTGATCGGTTTTGTTGGTGTTACGAATCAGGGTGATCAAGCTGAAGACGAGCACCCCGAGAATCAGCAGAGAGACCGCGGAGACCAGAGTCAGGCCGGTCATCTTTGCTTTGCGAGGAATCTCCGTCCAGAGGCTTGCAGCGAGCTCTTTTACAAAGAGCGTTGCTGTCAGCGGGTGAACTGATTGGCCGGACATTCTGTCGACCTCGGTGGAGTCGCGTCGCACAGGATGTGTGGCGTGGAAGTTCTCTGGCATCACCTGGAACAACACGCTTGCGCTCGCCGTGCCGTTTCCGAAATTAATTGTGTCGCCGTCGTGCAGCGTGTGACCGGCTCCGGTTTCATCGCCCCCGAGTCCTTCGCCGTTAATTGTGATTTCAAAATGGCTCGGGCCAACATGGGGCACCAGATGGAATGTGTTTTCGTCGTCGTATACGTCCGCCAGTACACTGTCGGGAAGGGAACCAACGTCCTCGGGCACCAGCTTCAGATCGCAGGCGTCCGAGGTCCCAAGGGTCACGTGTTCTTGTGTGAAGATTCTCGTCTTGCCCTTCTCGGTACCCGAGAGGTAGACGAACATCAACCGGCTCATTTTTTATCGCGCCTCGCTCTATTTATCATAACATTTGTGATTTGAACTTGCAGCGGAAAGTCGTAGTTGTTCAGTTTGAAGTTCAGAGTACAAGCTTTAGATTGCTCTTGAGGTTCCCGCAGTGCGAAAGACGGCAAGCTAAAGCTTGTACTTTGAACATCAGCTCAAACTGAGCCGCCCCGGAAAGTTTCCGCGGTATCCGCCTAGGGTCTTTAGTTTACGCAATAGCTTTCGGGGTTGCTTAAGAGAATTCAACCAAGTCTTTCCAGATTGCACCGCGGCTCAACCAGGATTGTTTTGAAGGAGGAAAGGCGGACCAGACCGGGTTTTGACCGCGGTGGCTTTGACACGAACTTCTTCTGGGCATAGTGAACTGCGGCCTTGCCCTCGCGCTTAGCCTGCGAGTAAAAGGCGGCCAGCTCGGCTGCCTCGGTAATGGTTCGGTGAGGCAGAGCGTCGCGCCTCGGATTTCGGATGAGCGCGTGGGAACCGGGATAGTCCGCCGCGTGAAGCCAGATGTCGTGCGGCCTGGCGAGGCGAAACGTGAGGGCGTCATTGTCGCGGTCGTTTCTCCCCACAACGATTTCATAACCGTCGCTCGACCTGAATCTTCGCCCAAAGGCGGCGCCACCTTTGCCGCTCGCACGTTTGTCCTTGTCTCGGCGGTTACCCTTTTTGGTCCCAAGCAGTTGGTCGGCTGCTTTGCTGACTTCGGTGATGCCATCGAACGTGGGCTCCTCTTCCAGTCTGCACAAGAGCTGCCGCAGCGGATCAAGATGGCGGGAGACGTCGCTCTGTCGCGAGGCGATCGCCGCGAGCGCGCGACGGGCCTTCTGGTATCGCGCGAAGTAATCTGAAGCGGCTTCCTTCAGCGTCGCGTTCTCTGGTATCTCGATCTTAATCTTGGCCTGGTTGGGGTCGTAATAGTCGACAACCGTAGCCGTCGTTCGCTCGACTCGAGCGTTGGCAAGGTTGGCGAGAATCAGATCTCCATAGCGTTTGAGAGTCTCAGGGTGCTCGAATCGAACGCGATCAGATTCAATCGCCTTGATCGCCGACTCGCGTCTATGTACCTCCCTCGTCAACCTTTGCTTCAACGTGCTGTAGCCGGCTCGAAGGGCCATTGCGCACCCGCGCGCGCCGTAGTACTCGTCCGCGGCTTCCGAGAGCGTCGAGAACTCAAAACGCAGAAGTGCGTGGGCTTGAGCCAACTCGATATGCGAGAGCAGCAAGTCTGACTTGGGGTTAGTGACCACTCGCCGGACCTGCTTGAGCGGCAATCGGGAAAAAACCAGAGGCAGCGGGTCGCGGTTGAACAAGTCGTCCACAAGCGACCTGAAAGCCAACACAGGGCTTCGGCCCTCGCAGCGGGCCAGAAACTCATTCTTGAGTTGTGGTCCAAAGATCGACTCGGCTCCAAAGAAGCGCTGTAATACTTCGGATCTGGTGATTGAATCATTCAGCTCGGTCGTCAAACTTGTTTGTTCGAAGGCGGTGATGGACGGTAGGGCCAGGCCTGAGCGATCCGAATCCTGGTCGAACAACACGCCCAGAACTTCGCCCCGGTCGTCGGTCAACGAGGCGTTCGCGGTGCGCCCAGTCAGGGCTAGCCGGAGCGCGGTCCGGACCGTGTTGTCACCCGCGTCCTGTCTCTCGAAGTCCAGCTGAATGTTCCTATCCAGCGGATCTTTCCAGAGGTTCACAAGCCGTGCGTCAATGAGGTGTTTGCGAAGGATCGAAAGGAAGAAAGTGGAAGTGCGGTTTCCCCTGAACGATCGGGACGCGGTCTGATCCGAAATATAGAGCGCGGGAGTAGTGCGATCGAGCGAAGCCAGCAGTTGACGTCCGGAGGTGAGCCGCAGATCTATAAGAAGCGTCGAGGCGTCGAGTGATACGCGCTTGACTGTACGCCCTTGCACTTCCGGCATCACTTCTCGCACAAGCGCCGACAGATAAAAGTTGTCCACGTAGGAATACTACTCGAGGAGCACAGAGGAAGAAATGACCTCGCGAACAGATTCAGAAGTCGCGGACTACTACGGTTCCGGAGATGAAATCATGCCACCCTCGATGCTTTTGATCGATGCCGGCCCAGAGTAGTCCCGCAAGCGCCGGCGCGGCCGCAAGGAAGTACCCAGCTGTCCTCATCAACGATTGCGAAAAAGAGGGAGGTTCAAAAGCACGAGCGTCCACCACCCGAGTGTTCGTAAGCATCATCCCAAAGGTTTTACCGCAGAGACATTGAGTCAGTGCCAGGTACAAGAATGCGATCAGAGAGACGATCACCCCGGAGGCGATCCTGGTCTGAGAAATCGAAAAGCTGCCATCGGCAATCCTGATAAAAGCTAGGAACGGCGAACAGCTAACTGCGACTGCAAGCAGGTCGACTATGCCGATCACGGCGTGAGTGAAGATCGAAGGACTCTCGTTTCGAAGGAACTCGGCACCGAGCGACCTATCGACCTTTCGAACTTCCGCCTCCAGATAGTCGAGAGGCTCGAGATCATCGATGATCGGCAGCGCCGATAGCGCTGGAGACTCGTCGGCGTACGATGTCTGCAAAACGCTGGAGGCCGTGGAGACCTGCGCTTCGACGTGCGGCCGATCAGGCAAAGAAGGTTCGGCCGGCGCGGGATTGCTCATCGCAGGCTGAACCACTTCTGGCTTCGGGGCCGGTGTCAACTCGACTCTTGATTCTATTTCGAGTGCGGGTTCCAAGGCCCTGGCGGTTGCCTGGCGGTCGGCTGCCAGCGAAACCTGCGTGCCCTGAATGGAACGAGCAGGTTCGATCTTGGGCAGCGCGGCGCGGCTGGCATTTTCGGATGCGCGCCTTACACGCGTAAGGGCCGCCTCAACTATATTGTTGCTGGAGCGTCGAGCACCACTCGCGGTTGACGACGACGTCTGGCTCGATTCGATTCGAGTCGAGGCGGGCTGAAAGGTGGCCTCTCTGCCGTAGGAGCGTCGCCCCTCATCTTGTCGGCTTTCCAGCGCCCGAGTTTCTTGGTCTGCAGACTTGATCACCTCTTCAACTGGTGCGTCACTTGGAGAGCTCGAGACACCGCGATTCGCCCTGATCGCTCTGACTCTTTCATTGAGTTCTGCACGCCAGGCTGGCAGCGGTCGTGCGGCCGCTTCTGGCGGTGTTGCGACTCGAGTTCTTCTGGGAAACTCTAGCAGTCTTGAATCTGTGGGCGTTCGACCCCGCCGGGATGTGGAACGATGACAACGTGGACAGCGCGTAGATGTATTCGGAAACTCATGTCCGCAACCTTGACATTTCATTATTAAA
>CAZOOE010000076.1:1049-17098 GCA_964581275.1 uncultured Clostridia bacterium | reverse complement strand
TTTGCTTTTGCCCGGCTCCGACGCCGTACGATAGATTTTCTGGTCGACGTCATCTTCCAGCATCCGCTTGCCTCGCGCGGGCGCGAAGCCGATCGAGCCGGTGATTAGCTCGCTCATCTCTTTCGCACCGAGATTCGATGTAAGGAATATCATGCATCGGGAGAAATCGACCTTGCGGTTGTCACCCAACGTCAATGTGGCCTTGTCAAGGATGCCAAGCAGCAACTGCCACAGCGCATCGGACGCTTTCTCGATCTCATCAAACAGCACGAAGGTGAGCTTGTCCTGTTCGGTGTGATATTTGTCCAGATTCTCCTGGGTCAACATTGGCGCGGTCTCGCGGTGACCGAGGTAGCCCGGTGGTGAGCCGATCAGCTTGGCGATCTCGTGCGAGTGCTGAAACTCCGCACAGTCAATCTTGACCACGGCGTTCGTCTCCGAAAACAAAACCTCAGCGGCCGCCTCGACCACCCGAGTCTTACCTGAACCCGTCGGTCCGAGGAACAGCATAGTACCGACAGGTCTGCCAGGGTTCTGCATTCCCGACAGGTATTTTTGGATTGACCCGGTTATTGTCCTTTCCGCCGCCTCCTGCCCGACGATCAGCGAGCCGAGCTTGCTCTCAAATTCTTGAGCACGCGGGCTCTTCATATCCGGGTTGAGGAACACCCGATTCTCCGATTGTTCTCGTATGTCGTCCACTTTGCTTTCTCCACACTGCGACAGGCAGGCACAAGCCGCAGGCGTGAGGCAAGAGGTGCCTTCGGCGGCTACAGCCGGACCTTCCTGTTCTACAAACAACTTTTCCTTGGCTGGATGAAGCTTCGGAACGTTGGAGAAGTTTCTCAGCTAAAGTATAGCTCTGACCACGCGCCGCGTGCTACGCCTGCAACCCTTTATTCGCAAACCGGGGCCAACTCTTAGTGCCCTTTTATTCCATGCCTGTTTGTTTGTCAAGCAAAGAATGCATCGCACAACACGGTTTCGCGCAAACAGGTTGGTTGTGAACCACCATGCCGACCAATATAATGTCGCACAGCCACGCCGTGGCCCAGTCAGCCGGAGTAGCTTATGTCGGAGTTCAATTACGCAAGCGTCCCGGAGCGCCGGCCGCCCCGCGGGTTGACGCGCCGTTTCCAAATACTAACAATCGGCGCTCTAGCCCTCGCGGTGGCGGCACCCCTGGTAAGGTCCTCTCCGCGCCACTCCGATTCCGACCTAAATGCCCGGCCGGGGTCGCGATTGTCGGCCGGGCGATACAATTGCGGCTACGATCCGCACGGCGCAACAGACGAGTGGAGCAATCACAGACTCAATGCGCTTCGACTGAGCGAACAAGGACAACGCGCCGACTTCGTAACCGTCAAGACTGCCGGCGGAATATGGGTCGAAGACGCCGAAGATATCGCTCTGGTCGAGGATGACGGAACAGTTGTGGCCTCGCCGAGCAGGTTTAACCTGAAGAATAGCTCTATACTCTTCTCGCCCGATGGCGATGGCTATCGCGTCGCGCCGGCCGATGTTGGGTTTAGCAAGGACGTCGGAAACCGGCTCGGGTTCTTTTTCGGCGTCGATAACAACCTTGGCGACGGCGACAACGGCTACCGCGACATCGCCCTGCAGGGCGCAAACTTTCCCTTCTTTGGCGTATCCTATGACACGATTTATGTGGGGACGAACGGATACATCACCTTCAACCGAGGCGACACCACCTCGAGATTATCCCCCACTTCCCTTGCCACCGAACTTCCGCGCATCGCAACGCTTTGGGCAGATCTCTAAATCGTCGACACGGGCGATATATATTACAACCGGCTCGATGGACGTCACGTCATCACCTGGAGCGGAGCGGGGCAGCCCGCCTACGCCGGCAACAGCACGTTTCAAGCAGTGTTGTATGACGACGGTCGGATTGCCTTCGTTTATAAAAAGGTAAAGGCGCAGGCGGCGCTGGTCGGCCTTTCCCCGGGTGGCTCTGATGTGGCGCCTCAGCCGGTTGACTTTCAGAATCCGCCCGCTGAGCGGATAATTGGCCCGCTCTTCGAAATCTTCGGCAAGCAGAAGCGAATCGATCTGCCGGCGCTCCTGCGGGCCTTCTACCGGACACACTCGGACAGCTTTGACACCGCGTACGTGTGGACCGATTTCAACTTCGACAACGGTTTGGGTATCGCCCATTCGTTCAACGTCAGGAACCACATCAGCGGAATCGGATTGAGGAGCTTCGATCGCGGTCCGGCTTACGGAAGTGCTGCAAGCCTCTCTACGATAATAACGATGGGAAATGAGGCCGATTGGCCCTCGGATCCTCAGGCGCATGCCGCGGGCTTGAACTCAGCGATAAGCATCGTGTGCCACGAGCAGGGCCATCGCTGGCTCGCTTATGTGCGCTTCGACGCCGATCACGAAATCAAGGATGATCTGCTCGGAAGGGAGAACGCGCACTGGAGTTTCCTTGTTGATACGCGGACGAATTCGCAGGGAAGCTTCTCATCATTGATGGAGGGGAACGCGTGGCGCGATAGCGGCGCCGGAACGTTCACGACAATTGAATCTGAAGTAAACTACTTCACGCCGCTTGATCAGTACCTTATGGGGTTGCGCCCGGCGGCCGAAGTCGGAGAGATCCCTTATCTTGTAACCGACACTCAACTGACTCAGTTCCTTCGCGAAAAGTCTCCGTTTTCAGGCTTCTCGATGAGCGCTGCCCGCAAGACTACTTCAGTAGATCAGATCATTGAACACGAGGGACCGCGCATTCCGGAAGCCGCGAACGCAGCGAAGGAGCTGCGAGTCGCTTTCATTCTGCTAACCGAGCAGGGCTCAACGCCTTCAGCCGCCGCGCTCGAAAAAATCTCACGATATCGGGACGCGCTGTTGCGATATTTCTCGGTGGCTACCGGCGGGCGGGGTTCGATGAAAGCGTCATTGCACGAATGATTCTTAGTCGCATCTCCTCCGCGCTCCACGACGACAGCCCGGCGTCCATGACTTGATCAAACCAAACCCATCTATTTCAAAAGCCCGCAGCTAGCATTTCACTCGCTGCGGGCGTTCTGTCCTATTAACGGTTCTAAAATACCTTACAAGTCTGACGCCACGAGATTCTTGCTCGCACGATCGCGTTTGTTGGAGCGCCCAATGACTTTGATCTTTACCTGCTGCCTACCAAACTGCTTCGCTTCTCGATGTGTCGGAACATAGACATCTACGCGACGACCCTTTATCCGGCCCCCAGTATCCATCACCGTGTAAGTTCCGGTGTACCGGCCGGCCCTGAGATGTACCACGGTGCCAAGGGGCAACACGCTCGGGTCTGCAGCTAGCACTCCGGGACGAGTGTTAATCCCGGACGCCGTGCGTCCCTTCAAGCAATACGCGGTCGCATGAAAATCCACCAACTCGCTGTCTGAATAAGCAGCTACTCTCTCAACCGCTACGGTGGCTCGGGCGCTCGCTACGCCGGCCCGGGCGATTTTCTCTGTGTCGATCACGAGCTGAGCAGCTGCCGGATCGGTTGGTGTAACGGAACCGATTCGGTCGGATGAAAGCTTTCCGGTGACTTTGTCCGGGGTATCAGGCAGATCCTTGAACGAGCCCGGGATATCGAGCGAATCAACTTGAGAAGATTTGGCCGGCGTAGCTGTAGGATCGTCGGCTGCTAACGCCGTGTCGAACGTGCCGCCAAGACAGATTATGAGGGCAAAACTCGCGAGAACATACAAACATGAGGAGAGACACTTCTGGGAGCTCCTGCCGAAAAACCGATTCATTCCACCTCCTGATTGCGTCGTTAAAGCCGTGCGCCAAACCGAGCGACCGAAGCGAGGAGTCTCACCTTGCCTGGAACAAAAATTTTCAAAGCTCAATCCGGCGCGTTTCATGAATGAGCGAGTATATCACGCGAAACTGAGAGTCAAGCCGATGGAAACTTTGTTCGATAACACGCCAAGGGCGAACCGGTCGATTAGTTGCTAGGGGGGAAAGGCTTAACGCGAATCTTGCAATTTTCTTGCGTTTGAAGCACTTTGTCTAAGTGTTGATAAGGGTAAACGGTACCAACATCGACTGTCGCGACAAAGGCGCTGGTCTTCCTGTGATTCTGATTCACGCGTTCCCTCTAAATCAGACGATGTGGGATGATCAGTTAGTTGCGCTACAAAACTTCTGTCGCACAATAACGCTCGATTTGCGCGGCTTCGGCCAATCGGACGCGCCGCAAGATTCGATCTCGATGGATCACATGGCCGCCGACGTACGCGCGCTGATGTCGGCCCTCGACATTGACCGGGCGGTGCTCGTGGGACTTTCCATGGGTGGCTACATCTCTTTTGCCTTTCTTCGAAACTACCCCGATGCGGTTGTCGCCCTGGTGCTGGCAGACACTCGGGCAAGCGCAGACACACCCGACGCACGCGAGCGGCGCTTGAACTCGGCCGAAAAGGCAGAACGAGAAGGCGTGTCCGCTATTGCTGAAGACATGATTCCGTTGCTGCTCGGCGGAACCACTCTCGAACGCCGGCCCTCAATTGTTGAGCGAGTTCGCTCGATGATCGAAGCTAACTCGCCCCGCGGAATTGCAGGCGCTCAGCGAGGTATGGCTGGTCGCCGCGACTCGACCGACGTTCTCGAGGCGATAGACGCTCCGACCCTTGTACTGGTCGGCGCCGAAGACCGGCTGACCGGTGTGACCGAAACCGAGGAGTGGAGCCACCGCATACGCGGGGTTCGGCTGAAGTTGATCGAACGTGCGGGTCACTTGTCCAACCTGGAAAACGCACACGAGTTCAGCGCTGCGCTGATCGAGTTCCTTCAGCCGCTCAGGTACACACGCTGAGCCGAAATACTTGGCGTCTCCTAAGAAAGAATCGAAACAGGAGGTATTGAGCGTGAAGAAAGGTTGTACAGTTTGCTAGCCATAGCCGTCGCGTTTGCCTTCGCCTGCGCGCCGAAACCATCCGGCGACAACAATGCAAATGCCAATCGTCCGCTGACAGCCTCGGGGGGGGGCAACGGGAGGGGTCAGGCTTGACTTTGTTGACATTTGATAATACGACCAACCCTGAAGCGCTCAAGATTCATTCTTGACTTTGATTGGCTTTGCGAAGGTGAGTAAACCGCACTCCCATTAAATATCCGCGAAACAAAGAGTTACACTCAGGGAGCGGGACAAGTTCTCAACGATCAGCTACGTTACCTAAGCGAGATTGGCGTAGTCCCCACGATAGTAAGCCAGAGGCTTGTCGTCTGCGAGCCCGGTTGATTCGACCTCGCCCACTATGATGGTGTGATCACCACCAGGATACGCGTGCACGATGCGGCATTCGATATACGCAAGCGAGCCATCCAGAAGCGGCGCTCCGGTGACGCCCCATCGGTAGCGCGCCACTTCAAAGCGGTCTTCATCCTTTGAAGCGAATAGGCGAGAGATGTCCTGCTGGTCTTCGGACAGAATGTTCACCGCGAAGTGGCTGCCCTCGGTCAGGTGGTCGTGCAGCGATGCGCGTTTGTCTATGCAAGCGAGGATCAGCGGAGGGTCCAGCGAAAGTGACGAAAAGGCGCTAACGGTGATGCCGGCCGGCAGATTGTCCTTCCCTAACGTAGTAACAACCGTCACCCCGCTGATAAACCGGCTTAGCGCTGCGCGAAACTCATCCTTGCTAACTGCCATTGACACAACCCCGCGGCCACTCGTCCGATGGCCATCCGCCCGTAGTCTATTGACGAGAGATAGAGAACCACTGCCAAACAGACTACTGACTTTTGTACTTATCTATGAGTTGCTGCAGCCCAGCACTCGAGCCGCCGTGACGATACTTGTAGTAAGACTGAAGGTCCTGGAGTATTTGATCGTGAAGCTGCTGATATCCCGCGTTCCCTTCCGACAGCCCAACTGCGTGGGCAAACACCTCGATCACTTCATCCAGTTTCGCGTGAGCCTGTTTCAGAATCGAATCCTTGAGCGGGCCGGACGCAGCAGCTTTATGCTGCTCCGCGAGCTGCTGGTATTCGTCATTCAGCATACTCCCGAGCAATACGAATGAAAACGGGTCCTTTGCATTGAGCGAGACTGCTTTATCAAGTTTCGTTCTCGCATCGGCCTTATTGCCAGTCATCATCGAAAGCAATCCGAGCGATTGATAAAGAACGGGCAGCCAGCGGCTTTTATACTCTCCCCACTTTGCGTCATCGAATGACTCAGGTTTCTTGCCGGACTCGATCAGCTCGATGGCCTTAGCACCATATTGCAGGCTCTGTTGTGCGAACTTCCCTTCCTTCTTTTTGGCCTGCTCGACACCTTCGAGCGCGGCCTGGGTGAGAAGAGCGACGTCGTTGGGGTTCTTCGCCAGATAGGCCGATGCCACCCTGAAGCCGTCATCGGGTCGGTTCTCTTTGAAGTACGTATCAACAAGAATAGGGTTGATCACTTCGCCATCGGCAGGCTCTTTGAACACCGTCAGCATGCTCTCGAGCTGGGTAATTCGCTGCGAGCCTTCCGGGATCTTGCTTACCTCCTGAGCGATGTAGCTCACCACCTTCGAACGCAGTGTGCTCTTCGGGAACTTCTTCACAAACTCTCCCGCAGCCGCGAGCTTGGCGGCGATATCAGGTGACGCTTCGATTTTGGCCATCGCTTTCTGTTCGCCGTCCGATGGCGGGCTCTGCTTACTCTTGTCTTTTGGATCCTGCCGGACGTAATGCGAATACTCGGCCGATACTGCAAGCGATGTGCAACCTGAAGAGACCACCGCCGACATTGCACAGGCTGCCGCAGCCCTCATGAATCTGAGACGTATCGGTTTCATGACCACCTCGTTCTTTTTATTAGTCAGGGTCTCGGTGCAAGTATCCCACTGCAGAGTTTGATATTGTGCAGGATGGCCACGACCATTGGCAAGTCTCGCAAAGTCGCGTCCCGACCACCGGAAACCGGCGTTTTGTGGGACATATCAGGCAACGCGGAGTGAGAGCAATAGAGTCTCACGCTTTGAATGATGAGCATCGATCTTGAATCGTCCGCACTGAGGCGGCTAGAATCCAAGAAGGAGTCACGAGCACTTGCCCGAGCCCGACGCCAAACGGGAGGAACGAAATGAAAGCCAAATTCTCCATCGCCGTAGCAGCCCTTACGCTAGTGGTGTCTTCAGCCGCATCCGTGTTGGCGCAGGAATGGGATCACGCCGTTTCACTTTTCAACCAAAAACAGTATCGTCCCGCAATCCGCGAGTTTCACGCCGTAATAAAGGCCAATCCGGACGCCTGGCTATCCTGGTATTACATCGGGATCAGCCACTTTCAGCTTCAGAGCTACGATGATGCGATCGATGCGCTTCAGAATTACGTCAAGAGCGCCGACAAGGATGATAAGGCGCAAGCTGGGGCAAACTACTACATTGGCATGTCGTACTATCAGACGAATAAGTACGACAAAGCAATCACCGCGCTTACTCGCTACGTCGCGCTCGCGGATAAGACACAACTGAAGGTCGACACAACCGCTCGCGCCGCCCTGGGCCGCTGTTACATATTTACCAATCGTTTCAGCGACGCGATACCGGTGCTGACCGCTGCCGCTGCCGAGATGAAAACCAACGCGACCAACTATTACTACATAGGTTTCGCACACAATAAGCTTGGACACGGAGACCAGGCGGTTGCCGCGCTGAATCAGAGCCTGGCCATCGATCCGAAGGAGGCTGACTCACTTACCTTGCTCGCGGACATCTACTTTTCTCAAGTCCGTCAAAACCCGGCAACGGTAAGGCAGTTGATATCGGTGGGCGAACGGCTTATTACGGTTCGCGATGATGAGCGCGCGTGGGGCTTGCTGGGTCAGGCCTATCTGATCGACAAGCAGTATGCCAAAGCCGCCCCTCTGCTCGATAAGTTCGCCCGCGCTCACGCTGAGTCCGGCGGCGCCTGGCACAACCTTGGTCTCGCGTATTCGCGATCGTCGCAGTGGAAGCCTGCGGCGGAGGCTTTGGAAAAAACGATCCAGCTCGCGCCAACAAACACCGCGGCGCTGCTGGAGCTGGGCTACGTTTACGAAAGCGACAAGCAATTCGACAAAGCGCTTGTCAGCTACCAACGTGTCTATGATGCTTCCGGTCATCGCGACGAAACCGCGCGTGCCGGTATTGATCGAGTGAAACAGGCAAAGCCGTAGTGAGAGCAAAGCCACATCAACGGGTATGTTTAGGAGGTGGCCTTGGTCCTCTTGCTTGCTGGCCTCCCGTCACTGAGAACGATTCACCCCGCCGCTAGAGGTAACGCCACTCACGCGCTCCGAGCCTTCGAACGCGACCGCCAGGAGCTCCATCTCGCGGCTTTCGCCCGGACCGAGTGTCAGCGCTTCGCCGCGCTCGGCAGCCTGCGACAGCACGGGCAACGTCGCGCAAGGTTCAAGCGCGATGTTGTAGGTCGCACTCCACCAGGGATAATTACGCCCTCCTCTGTAGACTTGCCAGTACCACAGCTTCTTAAACAAATCCGCCGGATATCGCAGCGCGAACCCGACACTCAAACCGGTGTTAGTTATCGCGTACCAGCCGTCGGTGATTCCCTCTAGAAACACCATGTCGGTCGCCGCCACTCCGGGACCGGGAATACGCGAGAGATCAACCTGACCGCCATTAATGCCTGAGGCTGTAGGCCAGTCGGCTATTTGATCAGGCGCCAATCTCGAGGTGCTCGGTGTGAATTCAGCGATGGCTCGAATGCGACACTCCGGCAAGTCCACCCGACAGTTCTCGTCGATGAAAGGCCAGCCAAATGCCGGATGATGACCCCAGGTGAAGTTCACGTCCTGCCCGCTTTCGTTCCTAACGCGCTCGTGAATGCGAAGGATTGCCTCGCCCCGGCGGAGGCTCATCGTTTTCACCAGATGAAACGGGGTCCGGACAGTGCGGACTTCGAAACGAATCGCGACTTCATCTGGTTCATCCTTCGTTATGTTGTGCCTCCACGGCAGCAGCAGGACCTCGCCGTGTTGGCCCACCTCCGCCCCTTGATGCAGAGAGAGATTGCCGCAGTTCGGAAACAGCTCTTGCCAGCCGCCCTCGTAGTAGTCCATATGAGCGCCCTCGGAACGCGCACTGGTGGGCTCGAAGTGCGAGCGCTCGCGAAGACCGACCCGCGTGCGCCACATGAAATCCAAGTCACGCGGTTTGTAGAGAAACTCGTAGATATCAGTCCCCTTGTCTGCGATGATCGTCACGCGAAGCTTATCATTCTCGAGCGTAACGCATCGATGGCCTTCAAGGATCATCTCGGTGACTCGGCAGCCGTAGTTGCGGTTGTGGTTATATGTTTGATAGCTCATTATGCGTCCTCAACCCTCGGGTCAGAAGATATCACGCGAACAACGCTCGCGGTAGGCTAGGGCGATCTTCTAGAATGATTCGGGATGAAGCTATGAAAAAGGCTGTGATTCTACTGAGCGGAGGATTGGACTCAACCACCGCGCTAGCGGTTGCGCGGTCCCAAGGTTACGGACTCTACGCGATTTCGTTTCGCTATGGTCAGCGACATGAGTTGGAGCTTGAAAGCGCGAGGAGTATTGCAAGAGCATTGGGCGTTGACAAACACCTCATCGTCGATTTCGATCTCCGAGCGATCGGCGGCTCCGCGCTCACCGATCAAATTGAAGTCCCGAAGAAACGTGGCGCGGATCAGATCGCTTCTGGAATACCGGTGACTTATGTCCCGGCTCGCAACACCATCTTTCTGTCGTTCGCGCTCGCTTGGGCGGAAGTGCTCGGGGCTGAAGACATTTTTATCGGTGTGAATGCCCTCGACTACAGCGGCTACCCTGATTGTCGCCCCGAGTACGTTCGGGCGTTTGAAAACATGGCGCGCCTAGCGACAAAGGCCAGCGTCGAAGGCCGTATGCGCCTCAAGATTCATACCCCTCTGATCGAAATGAGTAAAGCTGAAATCATACGGACCGGCTTGGATCTCGGCGTCGACTATTCGTTGACGCACAGTTGTTACGACCCCGGCGTGGAAGGCTTTGCGTGCGGCACCTGTGATAGCTGTCTACTCAGATTGAAGGGTTTCGCCGAGGCAGGAGCGCGCGACCCTTTGCGCTACGCGAACCGTTGACGCTACGAAATCAGTCCATCGAGTTCATGGAGCTGCGCGTTTCCATGAGAGGGCGTCCCTGCGGCATCGCATCACTTGCCCTCCTGCACGGGCTTCTCACCCCAAATCCACTGAGTGAACCATTCGTAGTTATGCTCCATCACTGCGCGCTGTTGTTTGGGCTTGTCTATGCCGTGGCCAAAGCCTTTGTAGACCACCATCTTCACCGGCACACCCCGATCTTCCAGCGCCTGGCGCAATTCATATGCGTTCGGGATCGGCACGCGCTTATCTAGCTCACCGTGCTGAATCAAAGTCGGGGTCTTCGCATTCTTGACGTAAGAAATCGGCGAGGTCTTCTGATAGATTTCCGGGTCATCCCACGGAGTGGCCTTGAGGTACTGCCGGGTGAAAGGATGAATGTCGGTATTGACGTAATATGTCATCCAATCAGAAATGCCGGCGCCGACTGAAACCGCTTTGAACCGATTGCTGTTGCACGTGATGAACGCAGAGATGTAACCGCCCTGGCTCCAGCCCATCGCGCCTACACGGTCGCGGTCAACGATTCCCTGCGCGATCAGGTGATCCACTCCCGAAATCACGTCCCAGTAATCACCTACTCCCAGGTTTCGCACGTTGAGCGAGCGAAACTTCTCACCGTCCCCGCCGAGCCTCGATAATTGGGGCGCAGGATCAGCGCCCCCTTTGCGGCAAACATCTCGATTGGATAATAACGGTCGCCACGTACGTTTGGACTATCGACTCCGGTTGGCCCTCCGTGGATCACAACCAGAAGCGGATACTTCTTTGATGAATCAAAACCGGCTGGTTTGATCAGCACTCCCTCGACTGAAGTCCCATCAGTCGACTTCCACTGAATCACTTCGCGCGTTGCGAGTCGAAAGTCCTTCAATTGGTCGCTCATCACCGTGAGACGTTTCGGCTGAAACGGCTTCACCGGAGACACATAGACTTCGGGATAGTCGTTTGTTCCCGCGCCGACAAACGCAACCTGCCTAAAGTCGGCGGTAAAAGAAAATTGGGCCGCATTGTAGTTCGCCGGTCCGCTCACTTGCTCGATCGCCATCGTCGAAGGATTCAAGCGAAAGAGATGAGAGGAGGTCTTCTGCAAGCTGCCGAAATAGACTCCATCTGTCGACCACCCTATCAACCCTGGGGATTCGTCAAAGCGCTCGGTGAGCACTCGCGCCGTGCCGCCCTCGGCGGGCATAACGGCGATGTATGAGTTGGCATAAAAGAAGAACTCCCGGCCGTTAGCAGTCTGATAAGCGATCTGCCGCCCGTCTGGGGACCATAATGGATTCCCGTCAGGACCCTTGGTATCGACGATCCTCTTGATCGTTTTGTCGCTGACGCTCAGTATATATATATCGCTTGTGTCCGAGGAACCGAGATCAGGGTCCTTCGCAGCGCTGAAGGCGATTCTTTGCGAGTCCGGAGACCATGAGAAGCCATTGACCGAAAAGCGGGACCCTTCTGTTAGCCGTTGTGGTTCTGGTTTCTTGTCCTTAATCTCAGACGGCGCGTCGATGATCCATAGGTGACTGAAGGTATAGTCTGCCTGGACCATCTCGAACTCCCCGTACTTTTCCTTACGGTCCTTCTGCGCCTTTGTTTCGGGATCGCCGGCGGTGAACCCAATGCGGCGGCCATCAGGCGCCCAACTCATTCCAGACACCCCGGTCTCGATATTCGTCAGTTGAATAGCTTCTCCTCCATCGGGAGCTATCAGGTAAATCTGCCGCTTCCCATCGCGATCTGATATGAATGCGATCCGTTTCGAGTCGGGCGACCACTGAGGGTTGGAGCTCGACTTCTTGGCGTTGGTAAGTCGATAACATTCTCCTGTTGCGGTCGCAGCTATCCATATCTCGGTCTCGAAAGCGTTCTCATCCCAGTTCGTCTTCTGGACCTGGTAAGCAACGTAACGTCCATCAGGTGAAATGCGCGGGCCGGCGGCGGTTTTAAGGTTGAGACTTTGCTCAATCGTCGGAGTCTGAGCCAGACCGGCATTGGCGAAAGGCGAGAGAATCGAGGTGAGGAGTAAAGCAAACACTATCTTCTGCATGGCAGTCCCCCCCCAGCTGGAATGATATTGCGCAGTCTTTGTTGCGCGCAGGTCACTATAGCACGAACCACTTTGCGTGATTAACAAGACATGGAAGGGTGAACATCGGTGCAGATCATTCGAGCATCTCAAGCGCTTCCTGAATCTCTCTGCTAGTCTTCTGGTCGCCGGACGCCACCGCCACGCCGAGTCCTCGGCGGTAAGTCTCGCGCGCCTCCTCGACCAGTCCAGCCTGACCAAGCAATCGTCCAAGGTGATGATAGGCCGCAACGTAGCTGGGATCTCGCGCTATCACTTCTCGAAGTTGGGGCACGGACTCTTGCTCTTTGCCCTGCTTCTCGAGCTCAAGTGCCAGGGCATATCGCGAGAAGGAATCATTGGCGTCCAGCGCCAGGAAATCTTCCAACATTTCTCTGCGCGTTTTCATCAGTCTCACCGAAAAATCATGCCAGCCCCATTGCTGTCAGACCCGCGCGAAGAAACCCAGCGCCCATCTCGCGGATCTGTCCGAGCTGCTAATCCACTTTTGACTCGTCCTCTGTCTCGGTCTGCGTATCACCCGACTCAACAACGTCTGACCCAGCTGATGCGGCGGCAGCGGCAGCCATCGCGCGTTCACCCCGTGTATCACGCTCACGGATGCGAGCGGCCTTACCGCGCAGCTTCCGCAGGTAGTAAAGCTTCGCGCGGCGCACGCGACCGTGGCGCACAATCTCGATTCGGTCGATAACGCTCGCATGCAACGGGAAGATGCGCTCGACTCCGACGCCGAAGCTAGTCTTGCGAACTGTGATCGTTTCGCGCACCCCAGAGTGTTTTCGGGCGATCACAACTCCCTCAAATGCCTGAATTCGTTCCTTGTCGCCTTCCTTGATTCGGACGTGAACACGAACGGTGTCGCCGGACTGAAATTGGGGAATATCACTGCGTAACTGTCTTTCCTCGACAGCTTGAACTGTTGGATTCATAAAATGCCTCGCATTAGCAGGGGCCGAGCCCGCTCTAAACTCATTCACCGATCTTCTTTCAAAATCTCTTCAATTACTTGCCGTTCATCTTCGGAAAGCGCGCGATCACGAATCAGATCTGGCCGCCTTCGCAATGTCTTCTCAATCGACTTTCTGCGGCGCCATGATTCGATATCGGCGTGATTGCCTCTCAGCAACACTTCGGGAGGCTTGAGCTCGCGATACTCTGCAGGCCTCGTGTATTGCGGGTAGTCAAGCAAGCCGTTGGAAAACGACTCACGTTCGGCTGACAGCTCGCACCCGAGAGCCCCAGGAATCAGCCGCGTCACCGCATCAACAACAACCATCGCCGGGATCTCACCCCCCGACAGCACATAGTCTCCGATCGATACCTCGTCGTTCACCAAATGCTCGACGACGCGCTCGTCAACCCCTTCGTAGCGCCCACAAATCAAGACCAGGTGCGGCTTCCGCGAATACTCCTCCGCCACGCGCTGGCTGAATAAACGGCCTTGCGGCGAGAGCAATGCCACCATCGAATCGGGCACACCGTTTGTCACGGCCTCGACCGCACGGAATAAGGGTTCCGGCTTCATCACCATTCCAGCGCCCCCGCCGAAAGGCCGATCGTCAACCTGCCGATGCCGGTCGTCCGTGTAGTCGCGCAGGTCGTGGGTCTGAATCTCAATCAAGCCTGATTCGACCGCGCGCCGAACTATTCCAAAATCAAAGACCTTGCTAAAAATCTCCGGGAAAATCGTTATGATGTCGAACCGCATTATCGACTCCGAATTGGGATCGAATCATAGCGATCTGCGCTTCGAGATCCGCAACCTACAGCTCCAGGAGCCCTTCTGGCGGATCGATCGTGATACGCTTCGCTCCTAGATCAACATCGGTGCAAATATGATCGGCGAATGGGATCAGCCGCTCCCGGCCATCATCACTATTCAAGACCAGTACGTCTGTGCCTCCCGTCCTCATCACCCTTGTGACGTGTCCCAGCTTTCGCCCATCGGAAGTGACAACTTCCGACCCGAGTACCTGACGCTCAAAGAACTCGCCTTCCGCAAGGGGTTGCACATCGGCTTCGCTGATCACCAGGCGGCCGCCCACCAGGCGCTGCGCATCCGACATTGTGTTGTAGCGCTCAAACTTCAGAATTACGCGACCGTTGTGAAACCAGTGGTGCTCGATCGTCAAGCTCAGCCGGACTCCGTCGGGCATCCAAACCGTGACACATTCCAGCGTCGAGAACCTGTCCGGAAAGTCAGTGTCGAGAACGCACGAGACCTCTCCCCGTATGCCCCGAGCCTTGACGATACGCGCAATCACGACGTCTTCTTCGCGCGGATGCTGGTCTAGCTCGCTGGTCACTACTCGAGAATCTCTAGCACAAACCGCCTTCTCAGTTTCATGCCCGCTGCTCGAAGCAATGTTCGCATCGCTCGCGCGGTGCGTCCCTGCTTCCCGATAACTTTGCCGAGGTCTTCAGAAGCGACCCTGAGTTCAAGCACCGTAGCTCCCTCTCCGTCAACTTCTGAGACGGCCACCTCGTCAGGATCATCGACGAGAGCCTTAGCGATCGTCTCGACGACTTCCTTCAATGAACTATCGTTCATACGTCGCCTCCTCCTCGGAAGGTTTTGTGAGAGGAACAAGCCTCGGCGCGGCCGGAAGCCCGGCATTGGTGTCATACAACAGGGCCGGCGTTTGAGGGCTCGACCTTGCGTTTGATCAGGTTACGCACCGTCTCAGATGGCTGAGCTCCCCGTCCTATCCAGTAGTTCACACGCTCGCGATCGATTTTCACATCGGCCGGGTTGCGGCAAGGATCGTAGTAACCAATCGATTCGACGAAGCGGCCGTCGCGCTTCGAGCGTTTCTCCGTGACGACAATTCGATAGAAGGGCTTCTTCTTCGCGCCCATCCTCGTTAACCTTATTGAAAGCAAATTGCACCTCCGTGCTGGCTGCCGATATCAGCGACACTGCGCTAGAAGCAACCCTCATCGTTTCTTTTTCTTTTTTCGTCTCTTAGTCGCCTTGCGGCGACCACCCGACCCGAAACCCGCGACCCCACCGCCCATAAGCCCACCCATCATTCCGCCGAGCCCACCAGAGGTCATCATTCGCATCATCTTCCGCATCTCGGTGTACTCGTTGATCATCTGGTTTACTTCCTGAACCGCGGTGCCGCTACCGCGCGCGATGCGTTTGCGGCGCGACCCGTTTAGGAGCGTATGATCCCGCCGCTCTTCGGGAGTCATAGAGCTGATGATAGCATCGGTGACCTTGAGCTTCTGCTCCATCTCAGCAGTTTGCTCCGGCGTCATCCTCATCCCGCCCAGCAAGTTCGACGGTAGCATATCTAACAGCTTATCGAGAGAACCGAGCCGCTTCATCTGGCGGAGCTGATCGCGAAAGTCCTCAAGCGAGAACTTGTCCCGCTGGAGCTTCTGCTGCAGCTCGAGTGCCTTCTCCTGGTCAACCTCCGCCTGAACTTTTTCAATGAGCGAAAGGACGTCACCCATTCCCAGAATGCGTTGGGCAATTCGGTCCGGGTAAAAGGGTTCGATCGCATCGTATCGCTCGCCTACGCCGAGGAACTTTATCGGCTGTCCGGTGACCTCCTTGATCGAAAGCGCCGCACCCCCGCGACTATCGCCTTCCATCTTGGTGAGTATCACCCCAGTCAGTCCTACCCTCTCGTGAAACTCCTGGGCGGATCGAACCGCATCTTGTCCGGTCATCGCGTCGGCAACAAACAGGATTTCCGACGGAACCGTCTCGCGCTTGACTTGCTCAAGCTCCGCCATCAACTCTTCATCGATGTTCAGCCTTCCCGCGGGTTCGAAGATTAACGTGTTCTAACCGGTTAAGCTCGAATCGCCCATCCCATTCCCG
>CAZOOE010000076.1:0-1039 GCA_964581275.1 uncultured Clostridia bacterium | reverse complement strand
TTGTCGTGATAGGCGTGGGGCAAAAAAACGTGTTCCGGGGCGACACGTCCGGCGTTGGTTTTGCTCAAGTTCGGCATCAAACTGTTCATCAATGGGCGGCTTGCCCGCGGTGTCGATGAGTAGCGTGTCGTAGCCGGTAAGCTCGCACTCGCGCATCGCCTGCCGGCAAAGCTCGACCGGGTCGTTCACCGCGGGCGCTCCAAAGACCGGTTGCCCTATCGCTTCCGCAATTATCGACAGCTGTTGACGCGCAGCAGGACGGTACACGTCTACGGAGAGGAGGAGCGGACGTCGCTTTTGTGTTTCAACGAGTAGTCGCGCCAGCTTTCCGGTTGTGGTGGTCTTCCCAGAACCCTGCAGACCCACGATCATAACCACGTTCGGAATGCGTTTCGTAAAGATCAACTGGGTCGAAGTGCCGCCGAGCATCTCCACCATCTCGTCATAAACGACTTTTACTACCTGCTGCGCAGGCGAAAGCGAGCCCATCACTTCTTGACCCAGGGCTTTCTCTTTCACCCGGTCTACGAAGGATTTCACAACCTTGAAATTGACGTCGGCTTCCAACAGCGCGATGCGGATCTCGCGCATCGCCGCCTCAATGTGCGCTTCGCCCAAGCGCCCCTGGCCGCGCAGATCCTTGAGGACCTTTTTTAGCTTGTCTGAAAGTGCTTCGAACATGGGGAAACCGTGTGAAAACGGAAACTTATAAAGTATATACCCCTCACGGATCTGTCAAGGTTGGGGCGAAGTAGAGTGCCAAAGTGGTGAAATTTAAAGTGTGACCTGAGGCTGAATGAGGTGTGCCTTTCGATTAACACCTCAATTCATTGAGGTGTTTGCACGGACGCCGATCGGTTTTTTTCCCGGGCCGCCATAAACCGATTGTGCACGGATCGTCTTCGACCTTCGTAAACACACAATCGACATCGGTAGGCTGTCGCCAGCTTTCCCTGTCACACCACCGTACGTAGGGTCCGTATAGGCGGTTCGGACGAGTTAAGCCCTCCAGGCAGTCATTCTCGGAAGCCCGAGCGAG
>CAZOOE010000075.1:0-17168 GCA_964581275.1 uncultured Clostridia bacterium | reverse complement strand
CGGCGCTGATCGCGGTCGCCCAGCTGGCAATGGCCTGAGCGCCCGAGTTCTCGAGTGTTAGCCTCAGAAAGTCTCCCAGGCGCGCGATCATCTTGTCGGCCGCATCAGCGTTCTTGTGAACCAGCGCCGAGATCGAGTGAAGGGTGTTGAACAGGAAATGAGGATGAAGCTGCATCTTTAGCGCTTGTAGCTGGGCCTGGGCGAGCTGCGCCTCGAGCCGTGTTGCCCGCACTTCTCCTTCTCGATAACGCCGTTGATAATTAAACGAGTAACTGATCAGGAGAATCAGCCAGTAGAGCATCACCCCGTAATCCAACAGGAAGTAGACGTTCATCAACAGCTTAGTTATCGAGAACTTCGAACCAGCATCGGCGACCAAAAAGAAGAGCATCAAATCGTGCAGGACCCTCGTCGCAAAACCGATGAATAGGGAAGTCGCTAGATGAAGGAGAAGGCTGCGAACCCATTTCCAACGCTCTATCGGAAACCGCCGGGCCAACCACAAGATAAACGGGGTCAACGCCGCCCAGATATACGCGTAGATCAGCTCGACACAGAAAATCCTCTCCCATCGAATGGGTAGATCGCGCCGGCTGTAAGCGAAATACATCTGGCTCGTCAGGAATGAAGCCAGCACCGTCCATGCTCCGACAATCAGAGCCGCGCGAACCCAACGATGTTGAAAAAGTCTGCCAGCGATCATTTCCGTGCTATCTTCTTTGTCTTTGTCCGGCGCGCTCACCCCCTGATGTGAAAACACAATAGCACAATCCATCGAAGTCGGCTCCGCTTTTTGCGCCCACTCGAACTGGTTGAAGAACACGCGGTTCCCCCACGGCACTTGCTGCAGACTTACTTGTTTCCCCTTGAGATTGGTCGTTTGCGAACGGCGAGTGCGGCCCCGCCGGCTTATCTCGAGACTTCCAGCATCATTTGTAGCGCGGCCATTCTCTATCTCAACACCCGGCTGCGGAAGAACATTGTGACGAACCGGCCCTTCAGGGTGACGGACCGGCCGGCGAGCCAGTGGTGAACGCGCGATTGGCCTGTGCGAGCCGAGTGCCGTAGAATTAATGTTAAGCCCGTTGTAATGCGGACGGCGTTGTTAGAGTTCGGGTTTGGTCGCTTTGTCACTGGTATTAGGTAACTTTTCACAAACTTGTGCCGGTGGCGGCTCCGATCGTGTTACTCAAGGCAATTGGATACGGTGGACCGCAGGGTGAGACCTAAACCGTTGAAAGGAAACGAGACAATGAAGGAGAATGTACTAAAAGGCACTCAGTTTGTGGAGGAGCAGATTTCCAACCTTGGGCGCGAAGCCTCACGTTTGAGGGGAGTTGTGACGGACGCGGTCGATGACGGCCTGGTCAACGCCAGGCGCGCTGCCCGGCGCAGCCGCAACTCAGCCGAGGACTTGATCGACGACGCAACTCATCGAATAAAGCGTTATCCGCTCCGCTCGGTGTTATGTGCATTTTCGGTGGGTGCGCTTGTAGGGTGGTTGCTTTTCCGGAAACCCGGACGCTGATGCTCGCTTGAATAAGTGAGCCGGACAGTTAATTCTCGCTCTTTGAGAACGTGGCGCCCGTGCGTCCCACGGTCGCATCGAACTGCTCATAAGGCCCTAGGGCGTTCGTCCCACTTCCCGGGCTTAACGCTATGGACTAGGCAAAAGCTTCGTCAGCAGCCGGTGAGAGACGGAGGACACAACGTGAAAATACTTCTGGCCATCGATTCGTCAGAGCTCTCCGAGGCGGTAGTCAGCGAAGTCGAAGCGCGGCCCTGGCCGCCAGACACGAACATATGCGTGCTTACGGTGATAGACTTGCTGGCGCTAACCTCGGCCGTCGGATACTTGGAACCGTTCATAAAGAGCGAGAATGACGCCGCTCGAAGGCTCGCGCAGGAAATTGGCGAGAGACTCGGACGACGCGGCTTTCAGACCAAGGCGATCGTGGTCGAAGGCTACCCGGGCGCCAGCATCGTCGAGGAAGCTGATAAGTGGGGTGCGGACCTGGTATTCGTCGGTTCGCATGGACACAGCGGTTTCGTCCGATTTCTGCTTGGGAGTATTGCTAAGGCCGTCGTGCAAAACGCGGCTTGTTCAGTTGAGATCGTTAGGCATCCGAGACACGATAAGGATCATCCGGATCATGGTAAGGCCCTCGAGCCCCAGGCCGGTTTAAAGATCCTGTTGGCCACCGATGGCTCAGATTATTCGGTTGTGGCCGCGCGTTCAATAGCCGAGCGGCCGTGGCCAGACGACAGCGAAGTCAAGATCGTCAGCGTGATTGAGCAGATCATGCCCGCAGCCGAGCCCTGGTACGCATCGGCGGCGGTTGCCGAGCGCGTCCGCGAAGACAACCGAAAAAACAGCGAACAGGCCGTCAGCACTGCTCAAGCGATAATTGCGAGCGCCGGGATAAAGGCGGCAACCGCGGTACTCGAAGGCAGCCCCAAGAGACGCATTGTGGAGGAGTCGGTGGCGTGGGGCGCACATTTGATCATGGTGGGCTCACACGGCCGAAGGGGACTAACACGGTACTTGCTGGGCAGCGTATCTGAGGCGGTAGCAATGCACGCGCACTGTTCGGTTGAAGTGATTCGCGACCGCGCACTACGCGGGTTCCCACAGCCGTCGCATTGATGAGAGTCACTACTTGAAACGCGCAACAGAACTCGACAAATGTCAACAAAACGCAAGCCTGATGCGTGACCCCGTGTGACGCCCCCGGTTGATCAGTTCTTGGCTACCTCGACCAGATTGTCGTAGAAGGTCGCACCTGCCCCAATGTCCGTCAGAGCCTGCGACACAGTCTGATTCACATTAGCGCGGCCGGGGCTGAGCTTGTTCCACCAGATCGAAAGCGCAACCGCAACGCCCGGCTTCACCCGATCCGTTATCAGAGCTTTGAGTTGACACTCGCCTCGGTCGTTCCAAACACGTACTGCGTCGCCATCGTTGATCCCTCGTCGCGCCGCGTCGTCCGAATGTAGTTGGATGAAGGGCTCGCGCTCGCTCTTGAGGAACGAAATCAAGTGCGAGAATGTCGTGTTCAAGAAAGAATTCGCCGGCGGGCTGATGAGCTGGAGTGGATACCTCGACGCGAGATCCGGCGCGGTTGCTGGTGACTCGCGCGGCGGGATGTATGCAGGAAGCGGGTCGAGCCCCTTGCGCTCCAATGCTTCAGAGTAGAACTCGCACTTGCCCGAAGGGGTGAGGAAGCCCCCTTCCGCAAACGGCGCAAAGGTTTCGACAAGATTCAGGCGCGCCCAACCGTTCCGCTTGAGTCCTTCCAGCGTTATGCCATCGAATGGTTCGTAATCAGTCGCAAGCGCCTGCCGGATGATGTCCTCGTCGGTGTCGCCGAAGCAGTCGTCCTCGAACCCCATTTGCGCCGCGAGCAACCGAAACACTTCCCAGTTAGGCTTTGCCTCGCCCACCGGCGCGATGGCCGGCTCGTTGTAGACCAGATAGTAGTGACCGTACGGCTTCACCAGATCTCGGTGCTCGAGTTGTGTTGTCGCCGGCAAAAGGATGTCGGCATAGTCCGCGGTGTCCGTCTGGAATTGCTCGTGGACGACGGTGAACAGGTCCTCACGCCGGAGTCCCTCTAACACTCTTGACTGGTCAGGAGCAATTGCTGCCGGGTTTGAGTTGTACACGTAGATCGCGCGTACCGGCGGCCGAGCTTCGGTGAGCGCTTCGCCCAGCCGCGACATGTTGATGGTTCGTGGGTTGCCGCGCGTGAGGTCGGGCCGTCCAAGCACCTTCTCGTCGAACGCGAACATGCCGCTGCTCGAAAGCAACACTCCGCCGCCGGCGTCGCGCCAAGACCCGGTGAGAGCAGGGAGACACGCGATTGTCCGTACCGCCATCCCGCCGCCCGCGTGGCGCTGCAGACCGTAGTTGACTCTGATCACCGACGGGCGCGTGGTTGCGTACTCGCGCGCGAAACTGACGATCTCGGCTTCGGTCAACCCGCAAATTTCAGCCGCGCGCGATGGCGGAAACTCACTCGCTCGCTCGCGCAGCTTGTCGAAGCCCAGCGTGTATCGCTCGATGTAGTCGCGGTCTTCAAGCCCTTCGCCGATGATCACGTTCATCATTGCCAGAGCCAGTGCCGCGTCGGTTCCAGGCCGGACTTGGATCAACTGATGACAATGATCGAGCGTGTGATTGCGATAAGGATCAATGCCGATAAGCCTCGCGCCGCTGGCTAGTGCCTCTTTGATCTTTGGCCAGAGGTGAATGTTCGACGACAAGGTGTTGGTGCCCCAAAGCACGATCAGGCGCGCACGATGGAAGTTCTCCATATCGGTGCCGATCTTCGCGCCGAGCGTATAGTTCAATGCGTCGCCGCCGGCAGCGGAGCAGATTGTCCGCGCGAGCTTGCTTGCGCCTAGCCGGTGAAAGAAACGGCGATCCATGCTTCCGCTATTGACTATGCCCATCGTGCCGCCGTAGCTGTACGGAAGAATCGCCTCGGGCCCGTCTTTTGATTCCGCGATTTCCCGAAAGCGGTGGCCGATCGTGTTCAGTGCTTCATCCCAGGTTATGCGCTCGAAGCGGCCTTCGCCCTTCGCGCCGGTACGCCGCATCGGATAGAACACCCGGTCAGGGTTGTAGACGCGTTCCAGATAGCGAGTTACTTTTGTGCAGAGAAAGCCCTGAGTGGGCGGATGATCTGGATCACCTGAGACTCGGGTCGCGCGGCCGTCCTCGACTTCTACGAGCATCGCGCAGGTGTCCGGGCAATCGTGCGGACAGGCGGCGTGGATGACTTTGATTTCGTTCATAGACCTTGAACCTGTGACAAAGAATAGACCACGAATCGCTCAGATTCAACGGATGTTTGTAGCAACGCTGTTGTGAAAGGTGTAATTAAAAAAGTGAAACTCTGGCGTCTGGGTGCCTTTGTGGCTGATCGCATGCCATAGTATCCTGCAACGCATGAAACTCTGGGGAGGTAGATTCAAGGGCGTGCCAAACAAGGACATTGCCCGCTTCAATGCATCATTTTCGTTTGATCGACGGCTGGTCGGCGCCGACGTCGAAGCGAGCCTTGCGCACACCGAAGCGCTGTTGGTTGCCGGAATAGTGGCTGAGGATGAAGCCCGCAAGATTAATTGGGGGCTTAACGAAATACTGCGCCGCGCTCGGGAGGATGCGGGATATCTGGAGGGAGCCGAGGCGGAGGACGTTCATAGCTTTGTGGAAGCCGAGCTGGTGTCAATCATCGGAGATGCGGGGTACAAGCTGCACACCGGCCGCAGCCGCAACGATCAAGTTGCAACCGACTTGAGACTCTTCCTGCGAGGCGAGATCGACTCGACTCGCGAGCTGATTCGGGATGTCCAGCGCGCGCTTGTTGAGCTTGCGGATACTAATCGGGATTGCGTGATCCCCGGCTACACTCACCTTCAGCGCGCCCAGCCGATTCTATTTGCGCACTATTTGCTTGCTTACTATGAAATGATGAAGCGAGACCGCGCTCGCTTAGCCGAGGCGCGTGCGCGGGTGAACTCATTGCCGCTCGGATCGGGCGCGGTCGCGGGTACTGGCTTTCCTCTCGATCGTGAGAAGCTAGCGCGAAGGCTGGGCTTTGATGGCGTGTGCGAGAACAGCATCGATGCGGTGAGTGACCGGGACTTTGTGATTGAGTTCATCGGCGCTGGTGCGATCGCGATGATTCACCTGAGCCGGCTGGCTGAAGACTTGATCATTTATTCAACCGCGGAGTTTGGATTCGTCGAGCTCTCCGACGCGGTATCGACCGGATCATCATTGATGCCGCAGAAAAAGAACCCCGATTCGCTCGAGTTGATTCGCGGCAAGGCCGGCCGTGTGTTTGGCCATCAGGCGGCGATGCTTGCGACGATGAAAGGCTTGCCGCTCGCGTATAACAAGGATATGCAGGAAGACAAGGAGGCGCTGTTTGACACGATTGATACTGTGAAGTGCTCGCTCGCGGTAATGACGACGGTGCTTCGCAATGTCAAAGTGAATTCGGACCGAACGCGCGTTGTTGCATCGGAGGGCTACTCGAACGCGACCGACCTGGCGGACTACCTTGTGCGGAAGGGTCTCGAGTTCCGGAAGGCGCACGAGCTCGTCGGGCGCGTCGTAGTGTATGCGCTTGAACACGACAAGCCGCTTGAGGGGATCCAGCTCGAAGAATACAAGAGGTTCTCCGAAGTATTTGGCGATGATCTCTACGCTTCCCTGGCACTGGAGTCGTCGCTGGCCGGCAAGCAAGCAATCGGCGGAACATCACCGGAGCAAGTAAGGCAGGCGCTGTTGAAGGCTCGAAACGAAATAGACCGCGGATGACATAGATGGTCTATGGACTTGCTGCAAGATGAACCAACATACAATCGACTGGAAGCATCACGGCGTTTGCATCGTTCACGCCGACGAGGTCGACACCAACACTCCTCAGACGCCCGGGATGAACCGCGCCGCAGCTATCACTCACGCGCGAGCCGGGGCCTCGAAACTCTGGGCGGGAACGGTGACCATCCATCCCAATGCAAAGACCGGAGCTCATCATCACGGTGAGCTCGAAAGCGTCATCTACGTCGTCAAAGGCCGCGCACGCATGCGTTGGGGCGACCAGCTCGAGTTCATCGCCGAAGCTGGCCCCGGTGACTTCATCTATGTTCCTCCTTTTGTTCCTCATCAGGAGATCAACGCCAGTGCCGATGAGCCGCTCGAATGCGTCCTAGTGCGCAGCGGGCAGGATCCCATAGTCGTCAATCTCGACATTTTGACAATTGAGCCGCCTGAACAGGTCCGCTGGATTGATGACTTGCACAAGAAGCATTGATAAAAGAGCTTGATCGATCGATAATCAGCGCCAGCAAATGCTCCCATCCATTGGCTGAATCGTCGTCAACTGCCCGATGCCGACCAAGTCCGGAGGTAAACATGTCGAGTAAGACCCGGGTGAAGCTGGTTTGTCTGGTTCTGTTCATCGCCGTTATTGGCGCAATGTTGATGACGAGCGATCGGGCCATGACCACCGTGCACGGGTATTCTAGCGGCCCGCCCGACGGCAAGACTGGAGCGCCGGGTGAAGGGACCTGCGCGGACTGTCACCTGAATGCCGGCGGAATAGGCGAATTTATGATCACCGCTCCGAGCAGTTATGTCCCCGGACAAACCTATCTGATAACTGTGACCCACGTAACAAAGGATGAGACCCGCCTCAAATGGGGGTTTGAGCTTACGGTTCTCAATAGCATGCAGAACTTTACTGGCGCGTTGCAATCGCTCGACATCACAACTCAGACAATCGTGAACGGCGGTCCGGGCAGCGACAGGACCTATATCGAGCACACTTCTAACGGCACTTTTGAAGGCCAGCTCGGTGGAGCAAGCTGGACATTCAACTGGATAGCGCCAAATCCAGCGGCGGGGCCGGTAACCTTTTACGCCGCGGGGAATGAGGCTAACGGTGACGGCACAAACAACGGCGATCAGATCTACCTGGCCCAGGCGGCCGTTCCTGTCTCTACTTGCAGCTACTCGCTTTCATCCGCCGCGGGCTTCTTTGCGATGACCGGAGGGCCAGGTAGTGTGAATGTCATCTCGCCCAGCGGCTGCAATTGGACGGCTGCCAGCAATGACAACTGGATTACGTTGACCTCAAGCGACACCGGATCCGGCAACGACACGGTTGGTTTTGAAGTGCGCGAGAACTTTACCGCCAGCGCACGCACCGGCACGCTGACGATCGCAGGAGCCACGTTCACCGTAGTTCAAGACGGTGGGTTAAGCGAAGCCTGCAATTTTTCCATTGCGCCCAGTTTCCAATCGTTCCCCTCGAGCAGCGGCAATGGAACCATACAGGTCGGCGCGTCGGAGCAATGCGCGTGGCAAGCCACAACAGCCGCCACTTGGATAACCATTACATCGGGTCTTGTAGGTGTGGGCGCCGGTACAGTCAATTACTCGCTGGACATAAACGGCGGAGGCGGCCGCAAAGGCACGATTATCATCGCGGGAAAGGCTTTCTCGGTAAAACAGAAAGGGCACTGAACCCACTAACTGGTCTTTGCTTTGCGAGCAGCTGAAAACGCTTCGGATCGGTTGCGACCTTCCGGGCTTTGATCGGTCACTTATCGAGCGGGACGCTGACTATTGGAACATCCCAATGCGCGAGCAGGATCTCAAACCTGCGCTGCTCCTCGCGCTTGTAAGTATCCTGATCCGGGTACAGCTGTTTGATTATTGACTCTTCACTTGCCTGGTCGGACGCTGCAGCCATGTTCCTGAAAACAATGGTTACCCGATAATCCCATCGACCGTCTTCGGTCGCGTGATATCTTGGCTTCACCGCAGTCACGCTCACTATTCGCCCGGTCTCCATTTGTTTCTTGAGCACCGGAAAGTGGTTCTTCTTGAACAGTCGAATGAACTCGTCTGCATATCCCCACTTCGCCTTGTAATAGTAGTCGGCGACGAATGCCTCATCGGTCCCCTTGGCTTGAGGCGCCCTGGCGGAGGCTGAGAGCTGCACGCAATTACAGACCAACAGAGTTAGGAACAGCACGGCGGCTGGTCGGCTAGCTTTAGTCATTGTGGTTCCTCCGGTATTGCGTTCGACAAAAGAGCTTTGGAGTATGCGGCAATTGCTCGATTCACAAACGGCCAAGACTCCGAGTCAATTTGTTATCATCGTGCCGGCGCCTTCATCGGTAAAAACTTCGTGCAGCAGAGCGTTGCGCTTCGAGCCGTTGATGATGTGCGCGCTGCGAACGCCCCGGCGAATCAGATGAGCAATGGCGGCGATCTTGGGAAGCATGCCCGATGATACCACGCGCTCCTTGACCATCCTTTCGGCTTCCTCAACCTTCAGCCGCGACATTCTGGATGACGGATCGTTGCGATCGAGCAGGATCCCGTCAACATCGGTGAGTAGGATTAGCTTCTCCGCTTGAAGATGGACCGCAATTTCGGCGGCGATGGTATCGGCGTTTATGTTGTAAATGTTACCTTGTTCGTCCGCGCCCAGGGATGAGATCACCGGCACGTATCCGTTCTCGAGCAACAGACTCAGCAGCCTCACGTTGATCTCGACGATGTCGCCGACGTGGCCAAAATCGATCGTTTCTACCTCGCCGGTTTCCTGATTCAGAACCTTTTGAATCTCGCGCCGCCGGGCGTGAATGATGTTTCCATCAACGCCGGATAACCCCACTGTCTCGCAACCGGACCGACGCAGAGCCGAGAGGATATCCATGTTGATCTGGCCGGCGAATACCATCTTAGCGACCTCGAGCGTCTCGGTGTCGGTGACCCGTCTGCCGTTGACGATGCGTTGAGCGATGCCCAACCGCTCGGCGATCGCAGTGAGCTGTTTTCCTCCGCCGTGGATGACCGCCAGATGGATGCCGACTTGCTGGCAGAGGGTTATCTCTTCGGCCAGCGAGTTGAGCTGCTCCTGATCTTCGATGACTTTGCCCGAGAGTTTGACGACGAACGTCTTGTTCTTGAACCGCTGGATATAAGGCAGCGCCTCACGGAGGAGGTCGAGTTTTTCTTGTATCATCGCTGCTAACCGATATTTGAAATTTCGTCGTTGCGGCTTAGAGGGCACTAAAGAATCGACGCCAGCACTGCCTTCTGCACATGCAAGCGATTCTCGGCTTCATCGATCGCTGCGGCTTGCGCCCCGTCCAACACCCCGTCCGTTACCACTACGTTTCGCCTCACTGGAAGACAATGCATGAACCATCCGTTGTCGGTCGAACGCATCACGTCTTCGTCGATGCGCCAGTGCTTGTATTGCTGCCGAAGCGCGATATCTTCCTCGGCACGGCCGTAAAACCCCTTGCCGCCCCAGCTCTTTGCATAGACGATCCGCGCTCCTTTGCAAGCCTCATGCTGGTCGCGCGCAATTTTAACCCGGCCACCACTCGACTCCGCGCCTGCTTCAATCTCAGCCATCGCTTCATCTCCCAGGTCGTACTCCGGCGGACAGGCGATTGTCAGATCGAGCCCGAACTGAGCCGCGATTAACGCGAATGAGTTCGGCACGGCCATCGGCAACGGCTTCGGGTGATAGGCCCAGGAGAGCACCGCTCGTTGCCCAGCGAAACCGCAGAGTTTTTCACGAATCGTCATTGCGTCGGCAAGCGCCTGAAACGGATGATGCCGCGACGACTCGAGGTTGAAGACCGGCGCGTCGCTGTATTTGGCGAAGCCGCGCACCACCGGGTCGGTCATCTCGTCGTCATAGTGCTTCATCTCGGGAAACGCTCGGACGCCAATCGCCGCGACGTAGCGCGAGAGCACTTTGGCAGCTTCCTTGATGTGCTCAGTTTTGTCAGAATCCATGACAACGCCTTCGCGATGCTCGAGACTCCAGGTGCCTTTGCCGACATCGAGCGTGACGGCATTTCCGCCGAGCTCGTATACCGCGATCTCCATCGAAGCCCTGGTGCGAAGCGATGGATTGAAGAACACAAGGGCGACGCTCTTGCCTCGAAGAGGTCGATCTCGATAGTCGCCCGCCTTAATCCGCGAAGCGAGGTTGATCAGCGAGGTCAGCTCGTCGAGGGTGAAATCCGCGGTGCTGAGAAAGTCTCGTGATTTCAAGTTCATCGGTGTCGATTTGCGATGAACCGCGAATTGTACCGAATCAAACGGGATTTCACAGATCCGCGTCAATCGGTCGCATCCGCGTCATCTGCGGCCTATTCACCCCTTATCCGAGGGCAATTCTACCCATCTCATCCAAAAACAAATCAATCTCGGCGCGCTTGAGCGTCAGCGGCGGCAACAATCTGAGCACGCTGGGGTCTTCGGAGAGCCCTGTGAGAATCTTTCGCTCCAAGAGCGTCTGCTGAACGGCCTTTGCTGTTCCGCCAGGGAACTTGATGCCGATCAAGTATCCCAGCCCTCGCACTTCTTCCACCAGAAACATCTTCCCGAGCTCGCCAAACAAGTACTCGGAATTCTCGCGCACGTTCTCCAGCAGCCGCTCGTCGCGAATCACATCAACTGTAGCTTCAAGCGCCGCGCAGGCCAGAGGCCCGCCACCGAATGTTGTCCCCAGATCACCGGTTTTTATCTCGCCTGCAATCGCATCGGTCATCAGGACCGCGCCCATCGGCACACCGCTCGCGATCCCTTTGGCAATAGCGACCATGTCGGGAACCACGCCGAAGCGCCCCGCGAAAAAGTGCTCGCCGGTACGACCCATTCCTGTTTGCACTTCGTCGTAGATCAGCATCGCGTTCGCCTGGTCGCACTTCTCGCGCAGGGCTTGATAGAACTGCGGCTCGGCCATCCGCACGCCACCCATTGATTGAATGGGTTCGAGGATAACCGCTGCCGTGGCTTCATCGAGCAGAGTATCCACAGAATCGATGTTGCCGAACGCGGCGTATACATGGCCTTCGAGGAGTGGCGAAACGTTCTCGCGATATTTCGCAAGACCGGTCGCAGAAACGGAGCCGGGGGTTCGGCCGTGGAATCCGCCTTCAAACGAGATGATCTTCGGGCGTCCCGTCAACATCCGCGCGATCTTCATCGCATTTTCGTTAGCTTCAGTGCCGGAGTTCACGAAGAACACTTTTGTGAGAGGCTCGGGTGCGATCTCGACGAGTTTCTTTGCAGCATGGGCACGCGCGTCGTTGTAAACGAGATTCGAATAGAAGATCAATCTGCCCGCCTGCTCCGAGATCGCTCGAACGATGCGCGGATGTGAATGCCCGGTCGAGACAACGGCGTGGCCGCCGTAAAGATCCAAATAACGTTCACCGGTGGTCGTGTATACCCAGACGTCCGCGCCGCGTTCGATAACGAACGGAAACTTTTTGTATGTTGCGACCTGATACTGCTCTTCGATTACAATCAGGCCTTCGAGCTGTGACTGTGTAGTCAAGTCTAATCTCCTTTGAGCCCTGCGCCATCTCATCGGCGACTCTTGATGCTATCCCCGCGTCTAGGCTTCGACGATGTCCGGTTTCGTGCTTTGTACGAACGCGATTACCTGGTCACGTTCAACCTGTGGGACTTGAAAAGCTGCCAGAGTGTCGTTGAGGTGGCCTAAGAACGCCGACCAATCGCCTTCACTGATTCTCATTCCTTTGTGAGAGGTCTTCATATCGCGTCCGGTGTAGTACAGCGGGCCGCCCGCACTCGAACAAAGAAAATCAATCAGAAGCTGCTTTTCGCGATTCACCCCATCCTCTCCTCGATGCTGCCAGAAGCGAGCCAGTTGTGGATCCGCCTGTAAGCGTGGAAGCAGGTTGTTGGCGACCGCGGTGATGGCATCATAACCACCCAGACGCTCATAGAGGGTTGTCTTGGTCATCTCCTTGGTCTCCTTTTAAGTTCATCCGGCACTGAGCCAGGCATCCGCTTCATCTCTGGAGATGAAGAAGCGGATCGCGCTGTGTGTACGGTGTTCGAATGCGAGCTCCGAAAACCGATCACCGTGGGATGCGGGATCTCGCAGAATGATCGCCGCTCTCACTTGGTAGTTTGTTAGCTTCTGAAACAACTCGCCCGCAATCCCGCTGCTTAGATTGAAGAACTCCGGGGACAAATCATCCTCGGTGAGTATAAGGCCGTCTGCGCCGAGGCATGCGCCGACGGCGTCCGGAATATCCGTGAAGGATCGGATGGAAATACCGGAATCAGAAGCAACAACGACTTTGCGTTCTTCGGTCATGATTTCCACTCTCCGACTCGGCCTGCCGTTGGGCCTTCAGCGATCGGCATAGAGCGTCCGCCTCCTCGCGCGCTGCCTGCAACTTTGGAAGCGGAACACGCGCAGGATCTTGCTCGGTGTGGCGATTCAGAATAGTACGGGATCAGCCGCTCAATCCCAAGTTACGGGTTGCCCCCTGGGAGCACCAACCCCGTGCGCTCTTCCAAACCAAACATCAGGTTCATGTTCTGCGACGCCTGACCCGCGGCACCTTTTACAAGATTGTCGAGCGCGACAAATACAATCACCGTATCGCCGCTCGCCGCCCATCCTATGTCTACGAAGTTGGTGTTCTTTACCCAGTTGATGTCCGGTGAGCCTTCAACCAGTCGAATGAAGAACTCGTTGCCGTAGAACTCTCGAAACAGGTTGCCGATGTCTTCGCGTGCAGTTGATCGAGCCGGAGTCACGTAAATGGACGCGAATATTCCACGAACCACCGGGATCGAGTGAACCTGAAAGACCAGATCGCAATCGGATGACCATTTTGAATCAACCGCGGCCAGCAACTGTTCGGCCTCCGGTTGGTGCTGATGCTCGAATGTCTTGTAAGCGTAAAAGCTGTTCGCTCGTTTGGGATGATGAGTGTTTGCCGCTGCCTTCGCCCCCGAGCCTGACGATCCGGTCTTCATGTCGGCGATGACTCTGCCTTTCACCAGTCCCGAAGCCACCAGCGGGAAGAGACCCAATTCCAGCGCGGTGGCGAAGCATCCCGGGTTCGCGACGCGCTTCGCCTCTCTGATTTGATTGCGGTTCACTTCGGTCAAGCCGTAAATAAACTCTGATTGCGCAGTCATCGCGGTGTGTTCGCTTCCGTAGAATTGCTTGAATTTCGCCGAGTCGTTCAGCCGGAAATCACCAGACAGGTCAATCGCTTTCACGGAGCGAGGAAGTGACGGAACGATATCCATAGCCTGGCCGTGCGGCAACGCGAGAAAGACGCAGTCGAGGGTAGCGAGTTCGCGCGGGTCCGGCATCGTCTCGAACTTGAGATCTGTCAGGTGAGCGAGATTTGGATGAACCGTATCGATTCGCTTGCCCGCGTGCTCGTTTGCAGTCACCAGGGCCAGCTCGACTTGCTGATGAAACAGCAGGATTCGAAGCAGCTCGCTTCCTCCGTAGCCCGACCCTCCGAGTATTCCTACCTTGATCAATCTCTACTCCTTGGTGTTAGCATTTGTGTCTTGACGGACCTTTGCGTCTTTGCGCGAAACGCTTTATTCGGCGTGATGTGTTTCGCGCCAAGACACGGAGTTCCGCCAAGACGCGAAGAAGGAATCAACGCCGTGACCAAGCTGCTACTCTCGTGTTGATCAGACTTCCCAGATGCTCTCCGCCGTTTACTGCGTTAGCCGCGTCCAACCCGAGCTCTCGCTTGATGTAGTCCGCGCCCATCAGCGAATCGCAGACCGGCCCCGAGATGACGTCGATCGTGACGCCATGACTCGCGAGCAACTCGCGGCCGCCCCAGGCCCCTACGAAATCGTTCGCGCAGAAAACAAGCGCCGCGCTCGCGTTCATCAACTCCTTATCGTTGAAGATCGTCTCGACCCCGTAACCTCCCAGGATGCCGTCACCCAGCTCGATCACGATGCAATCGGGTTGCGTCTCAGCGAGTTTGGAGATGACACCCTTGGCCATAGGCGCTAGATTCGCGAGTCCAACCGTCGAAGGAAGACCGCAATCCAGAAAGCTCATCGTCGCGATCGCGCCGTGGTCTTCCATATTCAAGGTGTCGCGCAGGCAGGCAACTCCAGCGAGCTTCGCCGCTGCGACCCGATGCCCCGCCCGTGTAAGGTGTTTGATGATCTCGGTAGCCGCGTAAGTCTTGCCCGAGTTCATGCATGTGCCTGCAACCAGCACCAGCGGCGCAGTTGACTCCAGGGTATCGCGCGGATCGACCGCGCCCTCGCCGATGTTGAGGATTCGACCATCCCTCAGCGGCATGCCTATCACTTCTACTTCGATAGCGCCCGGCAAGCTGTGGTGATGACCGACACATCGGCCGACCAACCCGCCGAGGTTGAGCAAGTGCAAACGATCCCCGGTCGTTATGGTTTCCGGGACGTCGCCGACGAACCCCTTCAGCGCGCGTCGATAGCCGAGCACGCCGGCGACTATGTCTCCGGGATTGATCTTTGCCATTCTACCGGTCACCAGCTCGAGCGTGTTATAGGTTGCGTTGTCGGTGAGGGTGCGAACAACCACGACATTGCCCGCGCGAGCTTCGCATCGAGTCGTTATCTCAAGCTCGTTGCTGAGACCGAGGTTCACGGTTGACGATGCGATCTTATCGACTCGCACCAGTCGCAGTTCGGTGTCGGCGAGCGTCTCCGTGGCCAGACGCTCGCAGGCTTTCGCTTCGGTGGTGTGGGTGCTCAATTGTGTCACTCCTTTCTGACGTTCGTAGGGACGGGCGTTAGTCAGGCGGAAGTTGGTAGGGCCGACGCCCGCGACTCCTGCCTACTAACTCCCGCCTGAACGAAGGAAGGCCGGACTACGAACTTTTCTTCTCCTCGGCCATCTTTCTCATTCGCAATCTCAACGCGTTCAGTTTGATAAAGCCTTCCGCATCGCGCTGGTTGTAAACCGCGTCGCGCTCGAACGTCGCGAACTCTTCGGAATACAGCGAGCGGGGCGCGCGTCGCCCAGTCACGATGCAGTTGCCCTTGTACAGCTTGAGTCTCGCGGTGCCGGTTACGTTCTTCTGGCTCTCGTCGATGAGCGCGCGAATGGCTTCAAACTCAGGCGTGTACCAGAAGCCGTAGTAGATCATTTCCGCTACTCGGGCGTTGAGCGAGTCTTTCAGGTGCGCGACTTCGCGGTCTAGCGTGAGAGATTCGACCGCTCTATGGGCCGCGTGAAGGATCGTCACGCCGGGCGTTTCGTATACGCCTCGCGACTTCATCCCCACGAAGCGATTCTCGACCAGATCGACCCGCCCGATCCCGTGTTCGCCGCCGATCCGATTTAGCCGGTCGAGGAGGGCTGCTGGAGACAGCGTCTCGCCATCAACCGCGACGGGCATCCCGGATTCGAAATCGATCTCGACATAGGCCGGCGTGCCAGGTGCATCCTCCGGTGATCGCGTCAGTATGAATATCTCGGCCGGCGGTTCCGCCCAGGGATCTTCGAGGATCCCGCCCTCATAGCTTATGTGCATGAGGTTTCGGTCCATCGAGTATGGCTTCTCTTTAGTAGCGGTGATGGGGATCTTGTGTTGCTGCGCATAGGCGATAAGATCCGAACGCGATTTGAACGGCCACTCTCGCCAGGGAGCGATCACCCGGATGTCCGGATCCAGCGCGTAGTAGGTCAGCTCGAATCGAACCTGGTCGTTTCCTTTTCCCGTAGCTCCGTGCGAAACGGCCCGTGCGCCCTCTTTGTTCGCGATTTCGATTTGTCTCCTGGCAATGAGCGGACGGGCCAGCGAAGTGCCAAGCAGATAAACGCCTTCGTACACCGCGTTGGCCTTCAAGGCGGTGAACACAAAGTCCCGAACAAACTCCTCGCGAAGGTCTTCAATGTAGAGTTTTGCCGCGCCTGTCGCGAATGCTTTTTCTTCGAGCCCGCCCAGCTCCTCAGCTTGACCCACGTCGGCGGCGAAGCAGATGACCGCGCAATGATAAGTCTCCTTCAGCCACTTGAGTATTACTGAAGTATCGAGCCCCCCCGAGTACGCGAGCACGACTTTTTCGACAGTTTCCGTTCCGGTTTGCATCAATAAGTTCTCCAATCTACCGGGGCCACAGGGCAGTAACATCCAAGCGCGACCCCCGCTTGCCGGCGGCGCGGGATCGCGAACGAGAGGTCGCGAAAAGTTTGACGATCTTGTTGATAGCCAGCCGTTGCGCCGCTCGGTTCTTGACTGCGATCAGGATTGTGTCGTCGCCGGCCACGGTGCCGACAATCTCGGCTATATTCGCGCGGTCGATCGTTAGCGCGGCGGGTTGAGCCAGCCCGACTTCGGTCTTTACGACGATGATGTTGTCGCCCGCAGTGTCGATCGCGACTACCGGCCCTCCAACCTTAACGGCATCTTCCGGTGCAACATAGTAGCCGTCCAGCTTGGTCAACCCGAGCTTTACTATGTCACGAGAAACACTCGACTGGGTTGCTGCAATCCCGCGCCGCGAAAGGTGTGCAGCCAGCTCCTGCTGAGTCGCTATCGGCTGGGAGCTTATTATCTCGAGGATCATTTGGTGCCTCGCCCCGTTTGCCGTTCTATGCATTTCCACCCTTGCTATGCGCATCTTATGCGTATACGACGCATAAAGTAGCACGGAAGTCTAAGACTCGTCAAATGAATGTTTGAATTTGGGTGGCCGGGTATTGGGACTAAGAAGATTTGGAAAGGGGCGGACGAGCCATATCCGCCATTTGGCTGACCGACCGGGTTTCTGTTTCGGACCGGCTCAGTCGATGAAACGGGAGTCCCTG
>CAZOOE010000074.1:6236-17343 GCA_964581275.1 uncultured Clostridia bacterium | reverse complement strand
TTTCCCCGGCAATCTACGTCGAATATCCCCTTCCTCAAGTAATTCGACCTTATTCAAGGTCATAGCGCCAAACAAGAAGTGAGGATTTATCCTTCGTTTCTCCTCAAAGCTGTACTGACTTAGGATGCTCGAACCCAGAAAGACTTGAAACGCCCCACAAAAAGAGTGCTGGTGTATGCTAGTCGTCCCATCCAGCCAATAGTAAACATCAATGTAAAACCGCGGGCCGTTGAATAGGGTGATGGGCGGATCGCCAAACTTACCCTCGACATCTCGCTGTTCGGGTAATTCGGAGGTCCTGTTGAGCCAGTGGATGATATCCCAGGGGCCGAGATGCTGACCAGGACTCAACTCGGCTAGAGCTTCCGCAGCAATGTCGGGAAATGCCGCATCATCATAGCTCTCATCTCGCCATCACGCTTCGACCAACGCGCCGAGATCCTGAAAGAACTGCATAACACCTTCCTGTTGTGACTTGGGCCGGCGGTCATGCCGTGGAGGGCGTGGCAGAAGCCCCCCAGGCCCGCTAGAAAATGAGGTCAATCTCAGCTAACCAGACAGACTCCTGGAACCTTGGCAGAACGACCGGTCATCAGCAGAATCGTGGTTCAAGCGCCCGACGCACGCCCGTCGGTTACCGGTCCAGCAACTTGCTGAACTCACTGATGAAGCGGACGGGTTGTGACTAACTTGCAGCCATTGCACAAGTACATGTAAGCCCTGCAAGCTCTAGCACTGGCCAGGCGAGCAATTGTTGCCACCGGGGGTCACCCAACTTACTGTGCCAACGCCGCCAGATGCGGGCCCGTCCAAGCAAGCGAAACAGGTGAAACACCCAGGTTTCTTCTGCCCATTTCCACACCCGGAATTGTCAAAGCAGGTACCGCAAATAGCGCTACACAGGCCACAGTTTCCAGTGGTTTGTTGCTTCTTCACGCAGCTCAGACAAACTGCGGGGACTGAAGCGGCCGCCGCGGGCGTCGGGGTGACAATTGACATAACGACCGGGACTGCCAGCAACGCACCAAATCCCAGTCGTCGCACGGCGCTTCGTCGAGACATACCGGCTTTGGCTGACGGAATCGCGATCCGTTCTTGTAAAAGGTCGGCCTTGCTGAGCTTGTTCAGGGTAAACCAAACTGCGTCTTCAGCTACCGGCGTGCGCCACTCGTCCTCCATAAGTTTTGCTATCTCAGCTGCTGTCGTTTGACCATCGCAATGCTTCCAAATGAAGGAAGCTGTTTCGTTAAGGCAATGAGCCTTGCTGCTTCTCAGGTCATAGATCAGCACTTCGTCCGGCAGGTCCTGAACCACCAATTCCTCACTACGGGCAAGAGCTGCCTGCTGGTCCTCGGTTGTCATCTTCATAGCGATCTCCTTTCCAAGAGTCCAACTTTGCTATTCAATACGAGCGATTCTGTCTTGGTTACGGGACAATTTGAGCCATCAAAGTGATGACAGTCTTACTGATTGAGACATTCCTTACCGTTCTCCGCGCGCGCTCAAAGCCCTTATACGACTGGCAATGCCGCTTTGCGAACTCCAGCTAGCGCCAAAATGTTGAGGCGCCCTCCGGTCGGCGCTGATGCAATCCTGCCATCTGCGTCGATGAGCACCGCCGACGGCGTCCGGTTCGTGCCGAACAGCGGACCGACATCAAATTCCGGGTCGTGTAGAAATTGCGCGTTGAATCTGCTGCTCTCCTCCCGCACACTCTGTTCGTCACCGGAAGATACGAAAACGATTTGGGGTGCACGCTTCGGAGGATCCTCCCACCATCCTTCGAAATCCATTGCCATCTCTCGGCAATACGGGCATTGTGGATCCCAAAACACCAGCAGCGTGTCGCGGCCTAGCCAGTCTTTGCTGTCGATCGTTCTCCCATGTTGGTCAGGAAGCGAAAAACTCGGGGCTAGCTCACCAAGGTTGTCTAGAGCCTGATGGGTCGCAATTGTTATCTGAGGTTTGTGCCCGTTACTCTTGACCGGGAGCTTACGGTTGCGTTGAGCGTCGGACCGGGTGACCGCCCGAGTTACCAGCGCCTGGATATCTTCGTCACCGTAGGAAATCTGGCTCGCAATTTTCCCGTCCGGGCGAATCAGTAACGCAGCAGGCGTCCACTTTGCTTCATATTCATCGGCGACGTCTGATTGATTCTGAAGCAAGATATTTCTGGCTTCATACCTTGCCATTCGATCCTGATTCTCCTTGAGGTCTCCCTTGCTAAGCAGCGCAATAGTCAGATGACTTCCATATTTGGCTTCCCAGACCTTAATGGAAGGACGGAGACTCTCGCAGGGAGAACAATTCGGACTGACAAACAGCAGCACCACCAGTTTTCCATGAGCCAGAAGGTCATCAAGTGTGACCTTGTCGCCGCTGATCGAGGCCAGAGAGAAACTTGGCGCGGGCGCTCCGACCGGCAGTCCCTCAGGCGGGGCCGCCGCATCCGCACGCTCTACCGGCGGTTCTGCATAATCTTCGTCAATAACCTTCTTCATTGCTTCGATCTTGCCGAGAATCGTGGATTGCTGGTTGACGATACGCCGCAGATAAACAACCGCGGTTGCCAGCAGCGCTACGACTCCTGCGCTGAGAAAGAGGCTGATGACTTCACCTGTTTTCAGGTCACTCAGCCAGTTCAAAGCACTCATACCAGGTTTTTCTTTTCCGTCTACGACGACGATGCCCGCTGCGGCCATCAGCAAAAGGTTGCGCCCGAACGTAGACCAACTCACCGGCTCGGAACGGAGCTGCCCAAAGCAATGGCAGTCCGGCGCCTCGCCGCGCGCAAGATTTACGCCGATCGCAACGACAAAGACCAGCAAGAGGACGGATGCCGCGATCGCCCCAAGCCAGGCAGTGCTCAGAGGTATTAATGCGAGCGCGGTTAGAATCTCCGCTACCGGCAAGCTCCACGACAGAGGCGCTGCCAGTTTTTCCGGGACACCAAAACCAATAATGGCACGCCGCGAACCTTCAGGGTCGACAGCTTTTGCAATCCCAGCCACGCCGAAGACGAGCGCAAGGACAATTCTCACAATCAACAAGGCGATCTCCATGTCAACTCCTGTGCTGAATTGCGCTTCCTAAATCGCCGAGTAGTTGCGAGAACAGAGCAGTTGTGCGCGAAACCACATGGCCCACCTGGAAAGGCAGCCTCGGTAATCGGTTGAACGGGCCTCTCAATGTCATCGTAGCTTCAATCGGGTTCGGCCAGTGACGACGTACTTGAACCGGCAGCTGTCTTAACAGCTTCGACGGCTCGCTCAACAGATCTCGGACCTGTTGCGGTGACTCGAAAGGCACTCCCCATCCTCTCAACACCGCCGGCGCCAACCATTTCGGTAAGTGTCGAGCACGTCGCGCAATGGGCGTACCCTCGACATCCACGCCGAGCAGTTTACTTGCGAGCCCCAGCGCACAGGCAACCCAGTCCGTCTGTCGACGTGAACCAGACAAGCAACGATCCCAGTCGAAATCACTTGCTCGCGACTCAAGCAACACGGCAATATCGCACAACCACAGAGCACGTACTGCGCCATGCCGCAGCAAGTGCATGCATAGGAATCGAAGATTGTCTTCTGGGTTCAAAACACGAATTTCCACGTCCTCAAGCATCACTACGCGCGATCGCTCGAAAACATCAGCCGTCCGCCGGTCGTAGAACTTTCCAAACCCTAGATGCAAATCGACATTGCCACCAGGGCCGGCTGGACTACGAAGGACAGCATCGGCTTTCGCATAATGATCAGGCAGCACACAAAGGTCGACATCAGTATATGGCCGCATGCCGGCTTCCGGATAAAGCCGAGCAATGGACCACCCCTTCACCAGCACAGGCTCCACTTCAAATTGACGCAACATCGGAATGATCTGTTTCAATTTGCGCTCGTAAAGGCCGGCGCGAAGGCTCTGGAGCCGATAGGTCTGCTGAAGCTCTTGCGAGACAGCGGTACTCCGCAGCCCTGAGTGGCGAATCTTGCACCATGCAAGACCCGCGGCTCCCGAGGTCAGCACTACCTTGGCAACCTTTGCCAACTCTAATTCCGAGATAGTGGGCAAAGGTGACGAGCTCCGCCAGGAGCCGCCAAGCAGATCAGCAACAAGCTGTCCGCGTTCCGCGGTCGATCGAGTCTCCGTCGCCTGTTTTGGAAGTGCTTCTAGCCTTCTCATTTATGTAGTCTCGGCTATTCGCGATTCTCGGATCAATCGGCTTCTCTTTTCTCTTAGCCAGAGGCTTGACTCAACAACACTCGTCGCCGTCGATCAGTCCCCTTCCGAGCAGCGAACCAGGAGACAGTACCAGGCGATTCTCGCGGCGCTTTTCCCCCGCTGAGAACAAGCGCCCCGGCGTTACTTGCAAGCCGGGGCGCTGTTCTAGTCGCATTAGTGTTGAGAACCCGAGAATGGATTCTATTAAGGGTTTATCTGGCTCAGCACCGGAGGCGCTTCTCCGCCGTTTACCGGGATCAAGACGGCGGACAATCCAGCCCAAAGCCAAAGCGGATAGTGATCCTCAAGGCAGTAAGCCTTAACGACCGCATCCCCTGCGGCGGTGACTTCGGTCGCGTTATCGAACTCTTTGTGGTCGCCGGCTTTGAGCGTTTTCTCTTGGCCCTGACCATACTTCACCACGGCTTCGCCCTTGAAGACCCGAACATCTACCTCTCGCCGCTTCCCCACCACGCCAACGTCTGTCATATTTAGGATCTTGATCAGTCCGCCCACACCCGCCGGCAAGTTCAGAGTTACACCCTGACCGCACTTGTCGAGTGAAGCTTGGATTGAGTTGTTTGTCCACGACAACGTGATGGCAGTAATCGGGTCGAGGTCAACTTTACCGGTCGGTCCAAGTTCAATGACCGCGTGACCGCCGGTGCGCGTTTGAATGACGCTACCATCGGTCACGGTAGCTCCGGTCTTGGCCTCGTTGCCGTTCACAAGGACGGGTCCGTGTGTTGTGAGCATACCTGTGGGCGCTTGAGAAACGAGAAGACTGTCCGTGACTGCCTCGTCGATCGGGTCGCCTCCCGAGGAAGCGGCGAATGAACTCAGCGAGAAAGTGGTCGCTAACATAAGCGATAACAGCCCGCTAAGCCAAAATCGGTAATGGATTCTAGATATCCTCATAGTGCCTCCAGTCTCTTTGAAAAGAAGCCCACAAGAAGAGAATTTGGTTCTTAAAGACGAGCGAGTGATCACTCTCTTCCTTCGGGACCTCTAGGTTACGAAATCATCCTTCGAAAGTCAACTACAATTTGCTTTCGCAATGCCAATAGAATTACCTATTTAGGGAAGTACGATTGCTTAGCATCGTCTTAAGTCCAACCGGTTTATGACCAGTCTACTGAATACTCAGGCGGGCGATTTCAAAGTTGTCCTCACCCCGCACGTACAACGTCAGTTTATCTCCGGCAGCAACTTCCTTAGGGTCGAACACGATGACTCCCATTATTGCGTCACCCGGCCCCAGCTTGTTTTGAGCTCTACCCTGGATCACCTTGGCAGGAATGACGACCACATCTTTGCCCGACCGCCGTTCGAGGGAAAGGCCGCTGAAACTAAACTCCTTATCGCCGTCATTCTTGATGGTGTAGCGCAGATATGATTTGTCGTCAAACGTCAGCACTCGTGGGTCCAGCGTAAGGCTGACTTTCTTCGCAAATACACGCGAGTCGGCACTCTTGACCTCTCGGACGCCCTGTATCATCGCGCGAACGAACCTCTGTTCGACCTCTTGCTGTGCGCGGTCGGCCGATTGATGGTCGAGAGCCTCGGCCCGCTGTAGCGCCTTGGCATAGACCTGCGATGCCTGCTGATTGGCCTGCGCAATGATCCGGTCGGCTTGTTGTCGAGCATTGCGAACGATTTCGTCGGCCTGCTCTGGGGTAGCCAGAATCTTCTTGGCATCTTCAGGATGATCGGCCCCCGGACGTGCTCCGGGAGGAACCGACGCATCGCCGGAGACATTGACTACTCGGTGCGCTTGCTCAATGGGGACCACCAGCAGATCAAAGCTGTATGTATGCTCGCCCTTCTCGCCGGTTTTGACAAACAAGTTGCTAAGCCCTTTTGGCACGACCGGTTTTAGGAACACATCGTTATCGATTCGCTGCACGACGAAGCTTCCTTTCCCAGTACTGGGATCATAAAGGTCCCCGCAAATAATATCTCTAACCGTATCCGGGAAAGTGACGCGTGTGGTGATTCCCTGCGTAGTCTTCACCTGTCCAATCTGATTTGACCCGACCGTGACGGTTACAATAAGCGACTGCGGCTTAGCAGCCGTCGCCGACACCCACAGGACAAGGAATATACTTCCCGTTCTGAGTTTCATTTGGTCCTCCCTACTTTAACTGCCTAACGGTGCTCTACACTTTTGGTTTATTCGATTCGTATCGACAGCTTCTTAAGACAGACACCCATCCGGCGCAGGCTATCGAGCCTTGCCTCGGGCACCTTGAAGCTCGATATCAATACCTCGCTGATCCCGTAAGCGCGGATCAAATTCGGCAAATCATTGCTGTCGAAGATGCGGTAACCGTGGATTTTCTTGCCTGCCTTCCGGTCGTCGTCGTCAATGAAACCCACCGGCGTGTAGCGATGGTCAGGATTATTGAGTATTTCGCGTATCAACAACTCTCCTGCGTCACCGGCACCGTAGATCAACACCGGCCTTGCAGTCGGATCGGTGTTCGCGCGACCGACGATTAGTGCCTTTAGCGCGAGGAATGACACCCGGGACACACTGACGAAGACGAGCAACAAGAGCAGATCAAGCAGGGCCACGGCTCGAGAAGGTCCGCGGAACCAATACATCACAAATATGACGATCGTGCTTACAGTCGAGCCGGCAACCACCGCCCTGGCAATCATCAGCAAGTCGGTGATACCGACGTAACGCCAAAGCCCCCGGTATATTCCACCAAGTAAGAAAAACACGATCTGTACGATGATCACCAGAGGCAAAGTCTTGAGAAAGATTCGAAGCTGCTCATCAGGAAGGTGTCCGTCCCAGCGCAAAACAAATGCTCCATAATAGGCCAGCGCGATAAGAGCAACATCCAGCAACACTTCAAATATGCGCCGCTTATAAGAAAAATCCGTAATCGCATCTAGGATCCGAATGCCCTCGGGCTGCTCGCCCTCTTCGTAGACGCGGACCTTACCCAGGTAGAGCCCCAGGAACAGCACCAGCAGTGCAAACAGAGGGACCAACACGAGCACCACCGTGATCTCCAACCATCTCACTGCAAGAGCGAGCCCCCCGCACGCAGCAGCGAACACGTACAACATTGTCACTGCGCGCCGCTCGGAGATACCTAGCGCGACCAAACGATGGGAAGTATGGTCACGTCCGCCTTGCGATATTGGCCGTCCCGAGAATTTCCGCGCGACCGTGACAAAACACGTATCGAAGATCGGAATCATCAATATCAGGACCGGGGTTAGCAAGACCGATGTCAGGCTGCGAAAGCGCGCATGGTCGGCCAGCAGCGCGGTGCCGGCGAGCATGAATCCCAGAAACATCGAACCACTATCGCCCATGAAAATCGAAGCCGGGTTAAAGTTAAATACCAGGAAGCCGAGCACAGCTCCTCCCAGTATCGCAGGTAGGATGGCGACCGAAACCTGGCCGTTGAGCAAGAATGTGATCGCGAGAAACACACTCGAAATCAGAGAGATCCCACCCGCGAGTCCATCCATGTTGTCAAGCAAGTTGATCGCGTTGGTAATCCCAACCAGCCAGAAGATGGTCAGCACATCATTGATCCACTGATAGTCTCCCCAGGGGAGATGCAGCCCGAAAAACACAAGCGTCGCCGCCGCGATCATTTGAAGAACGAGCTTTACGTACGGCTTGATATGAATCGCATCATCCACCAGGCCAGTCGCAAATAATAATGTGGCCGCCCCCAGAATCGCGTACGTGCTCTGAAGCTTCGGTGCAAATACGAGGAATCCGATCACGAACGACAGGTAGATCGCCACGCCACCGAGCATCGGAGTTGGCCTCTGATGCCAGCGGTCTCGCCTGGGCGCGGCGACCAGGCCAACGCGGTGTGACGTCGCCCGGGCGATCAACGTGAGGACGACCCCAAGCACCAGCGTGGCAACACTCGCTAAGATCACCTGCATATCCCACTCCAAACGCATTGCGTTTCACGGGACCCGCCACTCAAGTCTCAACTGGGCAGCGACTCTCTTGACTGGAATACCAGAGAACTCGCAGGTATTCCGAGCTCGCCCACCATCCTGACGCGGTGGTATTCGATAATGCTTGTGAGCAACTCATCCAAACCGACCTTGGGGCTGTAATCGATCAGCGCGCGAATCTTCGCAATGTCCGGAACTCGCCGCATCATATCCTCAAACCCTGCCTCGTACGCCTCGTCGTAAGGCACAAACACAATATTTGACGCCGACTCGGTGAGATGTTTGATTTTTTCTGCGAGCTCGAGCATCGAGATTTCGTGATCACTGCCGATGTTGTAGACCTCGCCCACGGCCTGCGGGTGCTCGGCAACTGCGATCAACGCCGCAACGACGTCCGAAACATGAGTAAAGCACCGAGTCTGGGTGCCATCGCCATAAACCGTGATGTCCTGTCCCGTTAGGGCCTGCTGAACGAAGTTCGGAATCACCATGCCGTACCGTCCAGTTTGACGAGGACCGACTGTGTTGAACAAACGCGCGATCACCGTTGGCACTCTCTTCTCTTTCCAGTATGCGATCGCCAGAAACTCGTCTATCGCCTTTGAACAGGCGTAGCTCCATCTGCCCTTGTTTGTGGGACCCATCACCAGGTCGTCATCCTCATTGAAGGGCACCCGATTGCGTTTGCCGTAAACTTCCGACGTTGATGTAATCACTACTCGCTTCCGCTTCTTCGCGGCGAGACTCAACACTATGTCGGTCCCACGGATATTTGTCTCGATTGTGCTGACCGGACTCTCAACGATCAGCTTGACGCCGACTGCAGCGGCAAGATGATAGACGACGTCGCAGGTGTCAACCAGTTCGGCTGTGAGCCGGTAGTTGCGAATCGTGTCAATGTGATAAGTAAGGTTCGGATGACTCTTGATCAGCACGATGTTCTCGATCGAACCGGTGGAGAGATCATCCAGCAGATGCACCTCGTCCCCGCGTGCCAAGAGGCGCTCGGCCAGATGCGAACCGATGAACCCAGCTCCCCCAGTGATTAGTACTTTCATAACGATCTTCCTTTCCCTAGATTAAAGATATCCTGCTTCCAAAGATCCTGCTGCTCGCGGCGACCCGACGACTCACGCTGCCGCGTCCTCAATTTTGTTGGCGATCCGGGGCGCGCTGTGCCTGTTGAACCGGGCGAGCCGTTCCGGGTATTTGGCAAGCAGAGCTCGATACACCGAAGCGATCTCGCGCACCATCGTCTCAGCGCGAAATGCGGGGTCGACGCGCAGTCGGCCAGCCTCTCCCATTTGCGAACGAGCTTGTGGATCATCCAGCAGACGCGAAACAGCATCTGCCAGTCCGTCAGCGTCGCCGGGCCGAACCAAGTACCCTGTTTCGCCTGGAACCACTACCTCCGGAGCGCCATCGATGTCGAAAGACACGCAAGGCTTGCCCATGGCCAGCGCTTGCGGCAGCGCTCGTGCCAGTCCTTCTCGAAGCGACGTGTGGACCAGGACATCCATCGCCGAGATCATCTCTGGAACGCGCTCACGAGGAATCAGCCCCGCGAAGACGAAGTTATCAAGGATGCCTGCCTCACGCGCGCGATGCTGGAGGTGCTCATAAAGAACACCGTCGCCCACCAGGAAGAACCGCACACCGGGATGGCGTCTTACGATCTCTGGCGCCGCGTCCATCAACTCGTCGTGTCCCTTGAGAGAAAACAGACGCGCGATCTTGCCAACCACGAGAGCGTCTTCGGGAATCCCGAACTCGCGCCGGACTGCAAGCGGATCTACTTCGGCTCTTAGGAACCAGTCGAGCTCCATTCCGCTATAAACAGTGCTGAACTTCTCTGCGCGATCGATGCCAGCCGCGATCGCTTTCTGACTGATGATGTTGGACACGCTGATGAAGTGATCTGTCATAGGCGCGCAGAGTTTCTTTACCGCCCACCATAAACGATTCACCAGCCAGGGCTGATAATCGTGAAAAACCAGACTATGCAAAGTGTGCACAATGATTGGAGTTCCAGCGAGCTTTGCCGCTAGCCGACCGAGCACGCCTGCCTTTGATGAGTGCGTATGAACTATGTGATATCGACCCTTGCGAATTAATCGATACAGTTTCCATAGCGCCCTGACGTCGGCGATTGGACTTATACTGCGACCCAGGTCCGGCACGATAATAAGCCTCGTCGTGCGACGCGCGCGTTCCAGAAGATCCCCTTCCGGTCCATAGTCGACACCAGTGACCAGCGTGGCTTCGTACTCTGGGAGTTTATCCAGCCCTTCGACCGACAGCAGGGTGTTCTCCTGCGCCCCGCCAACGATCAGCCTGGTGATTATGTGCATTACCCTGATTGGTTCGGTGTCAGACATGTTTTAAATGTGCACGGCGACGATGTAGTCCCGGTCAAGCTCGATCCACTCGCAATCGCTTACTCCGGCGTCTGAAAGGATTCTTCTGACGCTCGCTTCTGAGTACAGAAACAGAGGACACCCGCTGACTAGGAACCGTAGGCGGCGAACCGGAGCTCGCCACTCGCGTGACTTCGGAAAGCTCATAATCATCGTCGACCGCGTCATCTCGCGCATTCGAGCGATGATCGGCGCGGGATCCTCGATGTAATCAAAGAAGCCCATCGCGGAACTTGCATCGAAAGTGCCATCCGGGACTGCGTCGGGGTATAGACCGGCGAGAAACTCGCAGCGATCCGCGACCCCGTACCGCAGCGAGTGCTCAATTGCCAAGTCAATCATCGCCGGAGCGAAATCGACGCCCACCACTCGAGTCGCGCCTCGCTGTGCGTAAGCTATACAGTAACGCCCCGATCCACAGCCGACATCCAGTACACTCTTGCCCTCTAGTGGCTCGAGTAAATCGAGAGTGAGTTCGAAACGCTTCCGGACAACACCTCTCCACACGCCATCAACCCAGCGTTTAATCC
>CAZOOE010000074.1:0-6226 GCA_964581275.1 uncultured Clostridia bacterium | reverse complement strand
CCTGATCCCGGTGCTGCCCAGCGTCGAGGAGTTCCCGTACGCCATCCGTCAGGTCTCGGAAGCGTTGGGCTCCGGCTGAAAAATGACTCCAAACTCTTTGCTCAACAGACACCGAGCACCTCGCTCATTGGGGCGAACTTGAAATCACGCAGCAACCGTCGAAAGCGGCCTTCGGTCCTCTGCAAATTGAAATAGTGAGTGAGCGCGATCCGCCTCGGCAGCGGAATACGCGGATGATCTGGGTCGAGCTCCCACGGATGGACGTAGAAGACCGCAGGCCGTCCTGTTCCGTTTAGGGCCCGAAAAGCACGTCGCGTCAATGTGTACGGATAAATGCGAAAGTAAGCGCCTCCTGCAACCGGCACATTGCGACCCCAGAATTGCCAGGTTGAAATCGGAAACTCGATGAGCCTCCGCGTTCCTGCTTCAACCTCGTATGGCCAACGTGGTGCGTCCGCGATGCCGTACCGATAATTTAGCACCGGAAAGACACTCGAATCGTAGCGAATGCCCAGTTCCCCTAAGACCTCAAACGCCCATAGCGAGTCTCGAGTTATCGAGAAGAACGGCGCTCGGTGACCCAACACTGGCTGACCGGTGATGTCCTCGAGGAGTTTGATCGCCCGATCCATCTCGCGGCGAAACAGATCAGGAGTCTGTCGGTAAATAAGGGTGTGAGAGAGGCCGTGCGTTCCGATCTCGTGCCCAGCCGCCGCAATCTCGCGCACAATCTCCGGATGATGTTCCGCCACATAGCCAAGTATGAAAAAGGTCGCACGAGTCTTCGTGTCGTCGAGAAGCCGCAACAATCGACGGCCCGCGGGAACGATGCGGTCCTCGTAGCCGGCCCATTCGGTATGCGGAATCTCGAGGCCCTGATACCAATCCTCGAAATCGACAGTCAGAGCATTGCTCATTAGGTTCATTCTTTGTCTCTGCTCAATCGATAAATTCGCGATGCCACAGCTCTAACATCAGCAGCGTCCAAAGCTGAGGCGCATAGTCGCGCCGTCCTCTCGCGTGCTGATCTACTAGCCGGCGGACCACATCCGGCATGAAGTAGCCGCGTCCCAAAGCGTTATCAGAGAGAATGGTGTCCGAAAGAAACTCGTTCAGTTCACCTCGAAACCAGTGGCTGATCGGAACGCCGAATCCCATTTTCCTGCGCGACAGAGTCTCGTCCGGCAACAATCCTCGCAGCGCACGCTTTAGTATGAATTTCGTCGTTAACCCTCGAAGTTTGTGTCGGGCCGGCAGGCTTGCGGCAAACTCCATGACCTTGTGGTCCAGAAAAGGAGCGCGAGCTTCAAGGGACACTGCCATGCTCGCGATATCGACTTTTACGAGCAGATCGTTTGGCAGATAGTTTGAAGTGTCCGCCATCATCAGCCGGTCGACAATGTCCACCTCGCCATTTCCGGAGAACCACGGTCGCATATAGCTGAGTGGTGACGCCGCCGCGGTCCGGCCTCGAAACTCCCGCGTGTACAACTGGGCCTTCATCTCCTCGCTGAAGGCGCAGATCAGGTTCAAATACCGTTCAGTTCGTCCTTGCCCCATCACGCCAAGCAACCTGCGCACTCTTCCATAAGGTGAACGAGTAGCACTGGCCGCTGGTAGCGTTGCTATCGCAGGATCCAAGACGCGCCGCTTTAGTACTCGGGGCAAGTGGTTGTAGCCTTCGGCGATCCGCATTGCCGTGTATCTTTCGTAACCGGCGAAGCACTCGTCACCCCCGTCACCGCTGAGCGCGACAGTGACGTGTTCGCGAGTCATTTTTGAAAGGTAGTATGTTGGAAGCGCGGAGGAATCGGCATAGGGCTCGCCGTAATGACGCACAAGAACGGGTAAGACTTCAAGGGCATCAGGCTTGACGACGAATTCGTGATGCTCAGTACCAAGCAGCTGAGCAATTCGGCGGGCATGCCTGATTTCGCTGAAATCTTGCTCCTCAAAGCCGATCGAAAAGGTTTTAACGCGTTCCGCTGAAAGCTCGGTCATGAGCGCGACTATCGCACTGGAATCAATTCCACCCGAGAGGAACGCTCCGAGCGGCACATCCGACATCAGCCGGACGCGCACGGCTTCTCGCAACAACTCTACGGCCTGCTCCCCCGCTTCTTCTTCGCTGACGGTGATCTTCTTTGAGAAGTCCAGCGACCAGTAGCTGGTAGACTCGACCGCGCCGTTCTGCCACACTAAAACGTGACCGGGTTCAAGTTTCTTAATGGCCGTAAATGCGGTTTGAGGGGCGGGCACGCACATGAACGACATGTAACTATCCAGCGCCTCGAAGTTGATATCGCGCGACACCTCCGGGTGGCTCAGTAGTGCTTGGAACTCAGACGCAAAGATGAGCTTATCGCCGACCACCGTATACAAGAGCGGCTTCTTTCCTACGCGATCCCTGGCCAACAAAAGGCGCTGCTCTCTTGCGTCCCAAAGTGCGAATGCAAACATACCGCGAAGATGTTTAGGTACGTCGACGCCATATTCTTCATAAGCATGAACGATCGCTTCTGTATCACTCTGGGTATAAAAGCTATGACCCTTCGCCTCCATCTCGCGGCGTAATTCCGGGTAGTTGTAGATCTCCCCGTTCAGGACGACCCATACAGTTTGGTCCTCGTTATGGATGGGTTGCTTGCCGGTGGCGAGATCAATAATGGCAAGCCGCCGCATTCCAAAGCCAACCGCTGCACCGCTATGGACACTGCTGTCAAAACCTGTCGCATGACTTGTGCTCACATAGTAACCGGCATCATCCGGCCCTCGATGAACCAGTGTCGCACACATCTGCCGAAGGATGGTTTCATCCACCGGCCGATCGTTCGAAGCTAAGATACCAACAATTCCACACATGTTTTGAAATACCTACTGACTCCGAACCTGTGCCGGAGTTGGCCCGAGCCTTCCGGATACTGGCGCGCTTGAAAGCGTTCCCAGCTGCGGACGCTGATACAGGCGGGCCCGTTTCTCATGCTTGGAGTTTCGCCTAAGCTCCAACCCGATTGACATAAAAACAAAGAAAAACACGTAGATCTGCGAACGATGTCTGTATGCCGTGCCGGCGTTTGACTGGTACAACGCAAACGCCAATGTGAGCCCAACTACAAATGTGCAGACAATAAACGACTGTCGAAGCCGATGTCGAATCAGGAACCAATAGCCCTTGAGCATCATGGGCATCAGACACCACCAGACGATCAACTCAGGAAGAGTTATGAGCTGTCTCATATTGGTCATCGCCCACGGAAAAGGGGCAAGCAAAACGTATAGAATCCCAACAGGAAGAAATCCAATAGCGGCCTGAGGGTCAGTGATGTCGACATCACCCCCGAACCCTGAGGTTGCAGCCCTTGCGTTCCATACTCGCGATCGTTGAACTACGGTTGGATCTAAAGCGCTTTTCGCCACGTCTGCCGCGCCGAAGTAGCTAAACGCCAGTCCGATGACGATTACCATTACTGCGCCCTGAACCATCCGTAGCGGAGTGAATGTCTTTCTTGTTGTGAACAACAACGCTCCGGCGATCGCGGTGAACATGATATAGGACATATAGTGCCGCAAGGTATAAAGACACCCAAGAAAGACCAGCAAGAGGACAAAGGTCTTGATCTCCAGCTTTATTCGAAGCCTCAGTGTGAACAAAATGCACAGTGTTAAGCACAACATGATTGGACCGTCCTTCAGCCCTTGAGACGTCCATAGGACCAAAGATGGCGAAAACGCCGTCATGAGTGCCACCCACCGTGCAACTCGCTGGTTAGGGTAAATCAACATCGAGATTCTGTAGGCCGCAATGCAGACCCCCGCACCAAGCGCGCAGTTAATTAGCTGTATAGCCAAAGGGTTCTGACCAATTACGTAATAGATACCGGCCACAAAGTAGTACATTCCCCAGCCCGATGTGCGCACACCGGTGTACCGGGTCAACCAGGTGGCATTGGGATCGACCAGACCACGCCATGACTGCAAGAGCGCGTTCCCGAAGGCGTCATACGATTCAGCGTCGCCCCCGAGGTAAGCCTGCAAGTGCCGGCTGTAGATGGCATATGCGAGCGCGTAACGCGCGGCAAGAGCTGCAAAGAAGAGTCTCAGTAAGAAGCGTCGATCAGACGCCTCGCCTCGCATTATTGCCCACACGCAAAACACACAAGGAATAGTCCCGGTCAAAACTGCAAGATAAGTGTCGGTTGAGGCGACGACATCACCCCCAAGCCACAGCGATCCCCAAACAACCGCCACTGCAGAGAATGCTGCTATGAGCTTGTACCGCATCAAATCACACTCAAGCCACCCGCGGCTTAGGCGCTAAATGGAATAGCGCATGCTTGGCCTCTAGTGACTTACATTGTCGAACGACTCGCGATGAGCAGGACTGGAATAGAAAACATCGAGAGTCTCCCGTACTACGCCGGCAAAAAGACCCGCGCACCGCCGCATTGAATACTGATCCTCCACCGTGCGGCGGCCAGCTGCGCCGAGCTCCTGGCGAAGTTCAAGGTTGTCAATCAATGTCTCCAGGCAGCTAAGCCACTCCGTCCGGCTTGAGGCTAGGAGACCATTTCTCCCGTGCTGAATAATCTCGCGACTGGCGCCTACAGCCGAGCAGACAGTCGGAATCCCCATGGACATATACTGGATTTCCTTCATCGGGCACTTGCCCCTCGCCCACGGATCGTCGGGCATAGGCTTGATGCCGATATCGAAATGACTCAACTCTTCGACCTCAGTTTCGGGCGACCACGGTCTCCACACAAAGGGAACGCCTGGAAGCTCGGGTTTCCGGTTTGACTGGACACGAATCTCGATATCCCTGCGTGCGCACAATTCGCGTAACACATCCGTGAAGCTTTCGAGATGAGTCTGTGAGGTCGAACTTCCAGTCCATCCGATCACGATGCGGTCGCGTGTTCCATTCCGGGGCGCGGCCCTGTACAGATCGGTGTTGATGCTGGTGGGAACAATAGTCACACGGGGGGTGTGCCTTCTCGCATACTTCGCCAGATGCTCACTGCCCACCACAACGTGCGAACTGAGTCTGCAAAGCGCCGCCGTCTTGCCAGGAAACTTTAACCAGCCGAAAGCACGATTCGCATCCGAAGTGTCCAACAGATAGATTGCGTCATCGAAGTCGAAGATGATCGGCTTCCGAAAAACGGCGATCAATCGCTCGAGCACGGCGGGACCGGCCAGACATGCCGCCCGGTGAACCAAAACGACGTCGTACTTGTCGACGCGAGCGACCTCCAGGAACCTGCGAGCGAACGCCTCTACCATCCATGCGACTTTAGCGACTACCCCGCCCGGGTGATGCAACCGCTGCATCATGCGCGGGCTGGCGAACGGCTTCATATCGACGGAGATATTGTCCTCCGTCAAATACGGCCGCCACTGCTCAATCCGAAACCGCTGGCTGGGTGTGGTATCAAGCGGGTACGGCACCAGCGCACAAATGGCTATTCTGTTACTATCGCCTCGCATTCTTAGTCTATAGTCTTAATCTTGAGCTAATTTGGCAACGGCGTCCGGGTCGAGTGTAGTAAAGAGATAATTCAGCCAGGTCGGGTGCCCTTCAATATGATCTCGGAGAATCGGTCCGTCCGGAGTCAGCTGATAAAAGCGGTAGCCAAAAGACCTAACGATCTCCTCAATATGTTGTTCGCTGCCGCGCTCCTTCAGGACCTCGCATACGATGACGGGGTGATCCCGGCGAATCGTTTCTGCCATTCCCTGCAGTACTTGGGGCTCGGTGGTCTCTGTGTCGATCTTGACAAGGTCAACGTGATTAAGCCCCTTCTCCCGCACGAACCGATCGACCGTCAATACCGGCACCGCCAGACTACGCACGTTCGCGGCCGAACGCATGAACTCAAGAGATAGGCTTGAACTGCACGGCATGTCGGTCGCGACAAAATAAAACTCGGCCTCTCCTTCTGTATCACCCACCGCAGAGGGAATGCACTCCACGTTGGCCAAATGATTCAATTCAATATTTCGCTGGAGGCGCTGGTAGACTTCGGGCAGCGGCTCAAAGGCATATACCAGTCCATCAGGATTTGCTATTCCGCTTAGAGAGGGCAGTAACCGGCGGTAGCACCGATTACTACAGTTGCCGGGGCCCGGGCCCCCAGGTCTGAAACTTGCGCGCCCGTCTCACGCCCATGACCGTCTCACCCTCCCGATGTTACCCGGATCCAACCACCGACACGAGACCAGAACC
>CAZOOE010000073.1:0-17386 GCA_964581275.1 uncultured Clostridia bacterium | reverse complement strand
CATCGTAGTCCGCGGGCACGCCGTAGTTCACATAGACAAGCTGGCCGGTAACATCACCGTCGATCGAATAGGCGTTGTAGGTCGGCAGTTGATTCGCGTCGCCGGAATCCGGATCTTCAGGGATCGCCGGCTCTTTCAGCACTGCTCGAAAGCGCGTTGGCTCAGTCATCTCGAGGACACGTTCAGTAGGAGTCGGGAATAGCACTTCGAACTCTTCAAGTCTGGCTCCCAGACCCCACGACTTGAACTTGTCGCGTATCCACTCGGCGTTTTGCTTGTCATATGCCGAGCCGAGGTGATGGGGCTCCGCGGATAAGCGCTTCATGTACTCGCGCAGAAGTTCGGGCTTGGGAATGGCCCGCATCTTCTCTTCCCAGTTGATCTCGACCGCCGCGCTGGTATCTGAGAACCCGCGAAGCGAGTGGGCTTTACCATTCGCCTGAGCGAGAGCGGTTGGAGCAACGCCGTTGAGAGCGATGGCCAGAGACGCAACAATTCCGGTGAATGTTTTTAGCAGGTGACGATGCATTTGATCCTCCTGAATTGGAGGGCAAGTATACCCATCGACCGATTAGAGGCGCAAACGGCCGGGCGAAAGCATGTTACAGCGTGAGTCTCGCGGGGTGGACCAAGATTCGTGATGTTTCGCACAAATGCTGAAACAATGCCCAATTCGGCGCATCCTTGGCTTCCTGCTGCCGCCCGCTCCGCGGGCCCGCGTGGGAATCAACCGGCAAGCTTGCGGCCGATCGATGGAAACACGCGGCCTCGGCCGGTTACGAACGTTCACGATCTATCAGGCGCTTTCCGTCTCGAGTTGTTTCTGATGGCCGAGACGGGATTTGCAGCAAGCAGCTCTACGAATTTCAACCGGTAGGGCGGCGTTGCCTTTTGCCTTATCATCGCGGCGCTCCATTGCCTGTGAAATCCTCTTGCGGTCAGCGGCAAGGCGCGCAGAGTCCCCGCCTCGACCTGTGGCGTAACCGCCCATCGAGCCATCACGCCGACTCCAATACCTGCCTTCACCATCTCAATTATTGCTTCGGTCAACTCAACGCGAGATAGGTGCTTTGGCGATACGCCTGCAGGTATCAGGATCTTTTGGAACACTGTCAGGTCCTCTTTCGGCAATGCGTAGACGAGAAGATGCTCCGACTCAAAATCCTTCGCTGCGACCCAGGGCTGCGACGCCAGCGGATGATCCGGGCTCACAATGACCACGATCTCATCTTTGAAGAGCGGCTTAAACGTCAGCTTCTGATTTCGAGTTACGGTACTGGTGATTGCAATATCGAGGCGCCCATCAAGCAGCGCCTCGATCGGTCGCCGAGTTGCCTCAGCAACGATGCGCACCTCGACCCGTGGAAACTCTCGGTTAAACGGCTTGAGCACCGGTGGAAGCCAGTGGTAACACGTGTAGCACTCGGTGCTGATTCGCAGGATGCCCTCGCGGTGCAACGCGATCTGGCGAATGTCCTCTTCTGCGCGCTTTAGTTCGTCCAGCACCGCCGGCGCGGAGCTCAGCAGCCGTTCGCCGGCCTGAGTCAGAAGCATCTTCTTGTTTAGGCGTAGAAACAACGGCGCGCCCAGCTTGTCCTCAATGTCACGCAGTTGATGACTGAGCGCCGACTGCGTCACGTTCAGCCGGTTCGCCGCTTTCGTCAATCCACCTTCCTTCGCAACCGTGTCCACCAACCTCAGGTGGCGCACTTCGAGATGCAGAGCCATCGACTCTCCTCACGGATGTGTTCGTAGTCAAGCCTTCAGGCGGAAGTTTGCAACGACCGAAAGACGACCCGTCGAACAAATGACAGGTCGTCCGTATGTCGTCCGTCGATGTCGTCCGTTGCTACCAACTTCCGACTGAAGGCCGGACTACGAACTCACGGCACGATGAGCATACTTCATCAAAAGCGCGAAAACAATGAATCATCGTGACTGGTGGTTCGTTCGTATCACCACTGTGGACAACCGACTTGGCGTTCTCAGTCCCGATTCTGGAGAATGAAATGGATATACTGTTCGCAGACACTCGCTATGCGGTCCGAACTCTTTTCAAGCGCCCGCTGTTCGCATCGATCGGAGTCGCGACCTTGGCATTGGGGATTGGCGCCAACGCGGCGATCTTCAGCGTGGTCAACGCGGTGCTCCTCTCGCCGTTGCCGTTTGACAGCCCGGACGATCTAACGATGATTTGGGGAAACAATGCGGCTGCGAACCTCTATCAGCAGCCCGCATCGGCGCCCGACTATGACGACCTGATAGAGCAGAATCACGTCTTCGAGCAGATCGCCGCAACCCGCAGTCAGGCATTCAATCTCACCGACGGAGACGAACCCGATCGGATTAGCGGAGTGCGCGTGGCTGCGAATATGTTTTCGCTGCTGAGAGTAAAGCCGCTACTAGGACGCGACTTCCTCGAATCGGAAGGTCGCGCCGGCGCGGAGCCCGTCTTGATACTAAGTCACGCTCTCTGGCGACAGCGATACGGCGCGGATCCGAACCTGATCGGCCGAGCCTTGAACGTAGACGGCAAGAGCTACACTGTCATTGGCGTCCTGCCGCCGGGCATCTACTATCCGACCCCAGACGTTTCTCTCTATGTCCCACTGATTATGCAGCCGAACGAATTGGCTCGCGGCGCTCGTTTCCTGCGCGTAATTGGAAGACTGAGGCGCGGTGTTTCGCTATCCGAAGCACGAGCCGAAATGGACACAATTGCGAGCCGCGTAGCCGAGCAATACCCCAACACCAACGCCGGCTACGGGATTGATCTGGTTCCGCTGCACGAACAAGTGGTTGGCAACGTGCGCCCGGCGCTCATGGTCCTATTGGGCGCCGTGGGTTGCGTACTGTTGATCGCGTGCGCCAACGTGGCCAACCTGCTGCTCGCGCGTGCCGCGTCACGGGGCACGGAATTCGCGATCCGCACAGCGCTCGGAGCGAGCCGCGGCCGGTTGGTTCGTCAACTGCTCACCGAGAGCGTGTCGTTGAGCCTTGCGGGCGGAGGGTTGGGATTGCTGCTGGCGATATGGGGCGTGCCCGCTTTGATAGGCATCAGCGCAAACAGCATACCGCGCGCCGGAGAGGTAGGAATCAACCTTCGCGTGCTCGGCTTCACCACGATTGTGTCGTTGGCTACCGGCCTAGTGTTTGGGATTATCCCAGCCCTTCGATTGTCCAGCACGCGCACCACCAACGCATTGAGAGAAGGAAGAAGAGGAACCACCGGCAGCGTTCTTCATCAGCGTCTGCTGGGCGGTCTGGTTGTTTCTGAAGTGGCGATAGCTTTAGTGCTGTTGGCCGCAGCCGGCCTCATGATTCGAAGCTTTTCATCGATCAGCAAAGTCTCTCCGGGATTCAATCCCAGCGGGGTGCTTACCGTTGGCATCGGGCTATCATCGAGGTATCAGGACATTCAAAAGCAAGCGGCCTTCTACGATAGCTTGCTCGCGAAAGTCCGGACGATCCCGGGAGTGGAATCGGCCGCGAGCAACATTCGGATCCCAATGGTTGGCTTCAACGCGTCGACCAGTTTCACAATCCTCGGACGGCCGGTCCCGAAAGGCAGCGAGCCGACGGCAGACTACCGGGCGGTGACTGGAGACTACTTCAGGACCATGGGGATTCCGTTGCTGGAAGGCCGCGACTTCTCGGAGCGCGACAACAAAGACTCGCCGGAATCGATCGTGATCAACGCGATGCTTGCGGAGCACTATTTCCCCGGCGAAGACGCAATTGGCAAACGCATACAAATCTTTCCCGATCCCGAGCGATGGCGAGAAGTAGTTGGCGTAGTCGGCGACGTGCGGTTGGTCGGGTTGGACGCCGACATCAATCCAACACTCTATGTTCCCATGGCGCAGAACCCGTACCCGAATGCGCTGCGCAATGTTTTTCTGGTAGTTCGGACAAGCGGTGAACCGAAGAGGCTGGTTGCCGGCATTAGAAGCGAGTTGCGATCGCTCGATGGAGATGTTCCGATCTCGCAGGTGCAGACTATGGAAGAGATCGTGTCGAGTTCGCTTTCGCGTCGGCGGTTGAGCATGTCGCTGTTGGTCGTATTCTCCGTTCTCGCCGGTGTGCTTGCGGCGGTCGGGATCTACGGCGTTATGGCATACATAGTTGCACAACGGACGCACGAGATTGGCATCCGGATGGCGATGGGTGCGCAGCAAACGGAAGTGCTGAGGATGATACTCGCCGACGGCGCGAAGCTGACGGTCATAGGAGTCGGCATCGGGCTCGGAGCGGCGTTCGCGCTGACCCGCGTGCTGTCGAGCATGCTCTATGGAGTGGGCGCGGCCGACCCCGTTACGTTTGCGGGGATATCGTTGCTGTTAGCTTGCGTCGCGCTGCTGGCCAGTTACATACCGGCGCGCAAGGCAGCTAAAGTGGATCCGATGGAAGCTCTGCGATACGATTGAGGGGCGCTTGAGCCCTTGCGAGACTGATAAAAGACGAATGACAAGAGAAAGGAGGATGCATGGAATTTCAGCTCGATCAGGCGGTTGAGATACTCTCTCGAACCCCGGACACGTTGAATCGGCTTCTCAGGGGCCTGCCCGAGTCCTGGGTCCTGAGCAACGAAGGCCCGGACACCTGGAGCGCATTCGGGGTTCTGGGACACTTGATTCATGGTGAAGAGACGGACTGGATTCCTCGCACCAGAATCATACTCGATTTCGGCGAATCGCGTGCTTTCGAGCCGTTCGATCGCTTCGCCCAGGTTGAAAAGTCAAAGGGGAAAAGCATTGATGAGTTGTTGGACGAGTTCGATTCGCTCCGGAAAAGAAATCTAGTGACATTGGCAGGGATGAACATCACGACGGAGCGATTGGCGAAACGCGGGACGCATCCGGAACTCGGCAGCGTCACGCTCGGCGAACTGCTCGCGACATGGGTCGCCCACGACCTGAGCCATGTTGCTCAGGCTGTAAGAGTCATGTGCAAGCAGTATTCGAATGCGGTCGGTCCCTGGAAAGAGTACTTGCCCTTACTGACCCAATAGAGTCCGTAAGCGGTGATTAGGTTCTCACATACACACACACACACACACACACACACACACCGGACCTTCGCGGGCACTGAGATGTAAGCTATCCTGTAGCCCTTATGAATCCAACGCCAGCGCCAATCAAGCCGACTGTCACCCTTGACGTGCTCGACAGAATCGATGTCCGAGTCGGAACGATCGAGCGAGTCGAAGGGGTCAAAGGATCAGACAGGCTCGTTAAGCTCATCGTCAATTTCGGCGATCACAAAAGAACAATACTTGCGGGACTGAGACAAGAGCGGGAACAGCCGAAGGAGTTAGAGGCCACCCAGGCGCTGTTCGTTGTTAATCTCGAACCAAGAAAAATGATGGGCGAGGTCTCCGAAGGAATGTTGTTTGACATCGGCTATGCGGATGGCCTTACGCCGGTCCTCGCCGTCCCAGAGACGCAAGTGCCGAACGGGACCAGGGCAGGATAAAGTAAACGAGCATAAGACCGCTGCGCGGCTACACGCCGATCCTTCAAATCGGTCGAGCCCAGAATCCGGCAAAAGCCATATCACTGATCGGTTCGCGTTCGCGCGACACGAGTTCTTTTCCTCGAAGCTTCTCATCGACTCCTTCGAGCTTGCCGCGAAAGGGGTAGCCGATCGCGATCATCGCCATCGGTGTGAAGCCATCGGGTATTCCGAATTCGACACGAGCTCGATCCGGGTCGAAACCGGCCATCGGATGAGCGGCCAGACCACACTCAGTTGCCTCGAGCAGCAGATTCTCGGTAGCCAACCCGGTATCGTGTTGGCCCCATCGATTCGGCTTGCCGTTGCGTTCGAAGGTCTCACGGGCCACGGAGATCATCAACAGCGGCGACTTCATTGCCCACGCGTTGCCTGGACTCAAACACGCCCGCGCTCGCTCTAATGTTTCGACGTTCGAACCATCAAACACCAGAAAGCGCCTGGGCTGATCGTTAAAACACGAGGGCGCCCAGCGCGCGGCTTCCAGAAGCGTCAGCACTGTTTCGCGCTCCACCTGCCGGCCCTCGTCAAATACTCGTGGGCTCCAGCGCCGCCGGATCAGCTCGTTGATCGGATAATCGGTTGGAGCCGGGTTCTCCGGATAGATCGATTCTCCGCTCGGCAAAACTGAAAGGATGTCATTTACCTCTACACCGATGTGGCGAAGATGACTGGCCATATGATCTACGTAATCATCGAGCACAAACCGCAGCGACATCGGTTCCGATCCGCCGACGCTCAGCTTGTGCGACCAGGCGTCTTCAGGCGCGACTTCGGCGGCAGCGAGAAGCTGGGCGTTTCCAACCCGCCAAAGGGCAATCAAGTCCGTCCAGTCACGATCCTGATAGCGATGGATCTCAACCCATCGGTCGCCATCGTAGCTCGGCAGCGCGAGATTGTCTTCGAGTTGGGCGCGTACGATTCGCTGATGATTGTTGGCAACCGAATCGATCAAGTGGCCGAGTTCCTGCTTCGGAGACCAGCTATCGGGCCCCGGCCTGGCCGCTGCACGCCGATTGGAAATGCCGGCAAGTCGCCCCGGCATAACAGCGACCGCGCGTTCAAGTTGGCTCATGCCCCGCGGGGCGACATAGGTTTGTTGGTTGTGTGATTCTGTGTTCATGTGACCTCGTTGTGACTACAGCATAGTTAACTCGAAAGAGTTTTATCACGGCGACTCGGCGACAGCTAGTCGCAGATCAACTTGATCACCACCAGTGTCGGTAGTATTCTCCGGTTCTTCGCAAGTTGATCTAGTCGGCGGAACCGAATCTCATCCTGTTTTCTTTGAAAGGTCCACTATGCCCCGATTGATGATTGCAATATTGATGGCAGTAATCGCTCTGCCCGCGGCGCCGATCATGGCGCAAGAGAGACAGCCGGACAAGACCATCAACGCCAGAACCGCCGGACTTCAGAAGCTCGACGGTTACGTTCCCCTTTTTTGGGACGCGGCGAGCGGCAAGATGCTGATGGAGATCTCGCGTTTCAACACTGAGTTCTTGTATCAAATCTCTCTTCCAACCGGTGTTGGTTCGAACCCGCTGGGTCTGGATCGCGGACAGCTCGGAGGCTCCCACGTCGTGAGCTTCGAGCGCATCGGCCCGAAGGTTTTGTTGGTTGAATCCAATTATCGCTACCGGGCGATCTCGAAAGATGCCGCCGAGCGCCGCGCAGTTGAGGAGTCTTTTGCCCAGTCGGTGCTTTGGGGATTCAAAGTCGAAGCGTCAGAAGTCGACCGGGTGCTAGTCGATGCGACGGCGTTTTTCCTTCGCGACGCACACGGCGTGATTGACCGCTTGCGGCAAGCGAGGCAGGGCGCGTATCGCTTTGATGAATCGCGCAGCGCATTCTTCCTTCCACGCACCAGGTCCTTTCCGAAAAACACCGAGGTCGAGACCATTCTAACCTTTGCATCCGACGCCGAGACTGGGGCGCTTGTTCGCGATACGGTTCCATCGCCTCAGTCGCTGACCGTCCGCGAGCACCACTCGCTGGTGGAGCTGCCCGATAACAGCTACAAACCGCGTAAGCTCGATCCGCGAGTCGGCGTACACGGCATAACCTTTTACGACTACGCGTCGCCGATCACCGAGCCGGTTGAAAAGCGTTGGATTTCGAGGCACCGGCTACAGAAAAAAGATCCGAGCGCCGCGCTCTCCGAGCCGGTAAAGCCGATTGTCTACTATGTCGACAACGGGGCGCCCGAGCCGATTCGCAGTGCGTTGGTCGAGGGCGCATCGTGGTGGAACGCGGCCTTCGAGGCGGCCGGTTTCAAAAACGCATTTCAAGTGAAGGTGCTTCCCGAAGGCGCGGACCCGATGGACCTGCGCTACAACATGATCAACTGGGTGCATCGCTCGAGTCGCGGCTGGTCCTACGGCGGAAGCGTCACGGATCCACGAACAGGTGAGATCATCAAAGGCAACGTTACGCTGGGCTCTCTTCGAATCAGGCAGGACTACCTGATTGGAACGGGTCTCATCCCAACGTTCGCAAGCAGCGGGGAGGGTGATGCCGAATGCGAGTTTGGCGCGGTCGCCGATCTTGATTACCTCGCGGACCTGGATCCTTCGACTGACTCGTCGGCGATGTCGCTCGCGCGTATCCGCCAGTTGTCCGCGCACGAGACCGGCCACACGCTTGGGCTGGCGCACAACTTCGCCGCGAGTACTTATGGCCGGGCGTCGGTGATGGACTACCCCGCGCCAACGGTTGAGATTAAGAACGGCAAACTCGATCTGTCGAATGCTTACGCAGTAGGGATCGGCGCCTACGACAAGTTTGCCGTCAAGTACGCTTATTCGGAGCTTGCGCAGGGCGCGAACGAAGCGGCCGAGCTCGAGCGGATATTGGAAGACGGCGTCGCCGCCGGGATGTTGTTTATCTCTGACGCCGACTCGCGGCCTCCCGGTGCGGCGCATCCGCTCGCGAATCTTTGGGACAACGGCGCTGACCCGATAGCGATGCTACGTCACGAAATGGAAGTACGACGGATTGGCCTGTCGCAATTTGGTTTGGGAAGCATTGCCACCGGGTCTCCGCTGTCGCTGCTGGAAGCTAAGCTGCTGCCGCTCTACTTGCACCATCGGTACCAGCTTCAAGCGGCGGTGAAATCGGTGGGTGGAGTCAATTATACCTATGCTGTGAAAACGGCTTCAGGAGCCAATCCCGGGAAGGTACAGGATATCGTACCGCCTGCTCGCCAACGCGACGCGCTGGCGGCGGTGTTGGAGACGATCAAGGTGGAAGCACTTGCAATCCCGCCGCAAATACTGGATCTGATTCCTCCGCGGGCGTTCGGTTATGAGGGCGGAACCACGGAACTGTTTAGCAAACGGACCGACCCAATCTTTGATCCGATCGGCGCGGCAACAATCTCCGCGGACTTTGCAGTGTCGGGATTGCTCGAACCCCATCGCGCCGCGCGGCTGATCGAATTCCACGCGCGCAACAACGCAAACCCTGACTTCAAAGAGGTCATCGACGCGCTGATCGGAGGAACGTGGAAGGTCGTTGCGCCGAAGAACGCCTATCATGCTGAGATCGCGCGCGCCGTTCAAAGTCTTACAGTCACGAAGTTGATGGACCTTGCGAGCGATTCGTCTGTTGCGCCACAGGTTAGGGCGGTCGCGACCGAAGCGCTTCGCGGATTGAGCGCGTGGCTAAGGCTACCGGCATCGGTGGGACTGTACGCGGCTCATCGCAGCGCAACCCGCGAAGACATCGAGCGCTTCCTGGCGCGCCCCGACGCCACTCGCAAACAGACTCAGCCGCCGGAGACACCACCGGGAGATCCGATCGGCTCGAAGGCGTCGAAGAACTAGACAAAGTTTGTCGGAGCTATCGAACACCATGCCGTACGCCCACAACTCTGGTGTGAAGGTTTACTGGGAAGGGCGAGGTAAGGGTGACCCGTTGCTGCTCATAATGGGACTGGGCTACACGCTCGATATGTGGTATCGCACCGCGCCCATTCTCTCGCAAAGCTATCGGACGATCACGTTTGACAACCGCGGCGTCGGACGCAGCGACGTGCCGCCCGGTCCTTATTCCATAGCCGCAATGGCCGCCGACGCGGCTGCGGTTATGGACTCAGCGGGAGTGACCGGTGCGCACGTGTTCGGCATATCGATGGGTGGAATGATTGCGCAAGAGTTTGCGCTTCAATATCCGGAGCGAACGCGTTCGCTCATTCTCGGTTGCACCAGTCACGGTGGACCCGAAGCAGTGCCGGCCGATCTGGAAGTGATCACCACCCTGATGGCGAGGGGCACAATGTCAGCGGAAGATGGCGTCCGCGCGACGATCCCGTTCATCTACGCCCCGTCAACTCCACGCGAGCGACTCGAACAGGATCTGGAAATCCGCCGGCGGACGTTCCCTACAGCCCAGGGCTACTTTGCGCAGGTTCAGGCAATCTTCGCCTATGAGTCGCGCAGCCGCCTCTCTCAAATTAATGCGCCGACGCTGGTGGTGCATGGAGAATCAGACCGGCTTGTTCCGCCCGAGAACGGCCGGCGCATTGCGCGACTGATCGACGGCGCGAGGCTGGTCATCATTCCAGGCGCCAGCCACATTTTTCCAACGGATCAGCCCGAGAAGGCACATCAGGTAATTCTGGATTTCCTCGCCCAGCAAGCGAGTGAAGGCGGGAGATGAGTTAATCTCCTAGGAACTCTCAATGCGCGTTAGGATCTGGAGCTCTTGTTGATCGAATTCCACGCCCCGGTAATGAAGAAAGCACTTCAGCGAATACTCAGTCGGCGACCTTCAGCCGAGGGGAGCTGAACTCCAAGCAACGCAGCAAGCGTGGGAGCGATGTCCCGCATATCTATTTGGCCGAGATCCCGACCCGCCGCTATGCCAGGGCCGGCGATAAAGAACGAAGAGTTCATCTCCGGCACATCAGGCGCGTAGCCGTGTGTTCCTGCGGGTCTGACGGCTACGGTCACCGGACCTTGAAGCTTTGAGCCAAGCCGATAACCGGACCGCAACGCAACGACGAATGCGGCATCAGGGTAACCACCTATCATGCGAGCCTCGCCGCGATCTGCGACTTTCGCCACACCTGATGCAGGGTCGCCAGCCAGCCGGCTTAACACATCCGCGGCAATCTTTCTGGCTTCGTTGTCGGCTTCGTCGCGGAGCATGATTCCTGCCGATCCGCCGCCGTACCAGGCAAACGCGCGCCAGGACTTCACCCTTCCCTGCTCGTTTAAGTCGATCAGTCCCGCCTCGCGCAGAGCGGAGTTCACGTTGACCTCTTTGTCAGTGAGCTTAAAGCCATGGTCCGATACGACGCAGACAATCGCGCGTCCGCCGCCGATTTTCTCTGCCGCCGCGCGAACCTGCCCAATCACCGCATCCAATTGCTCGAGTACCGCAAACGTCTGCGCGCTGTAAGGTCCGGTCTTGTGTTCCTCTTCATCGAGACTGCCGAAATACGAAAGGTGAAAGCGCGGCTTCTTCTTCTCGAGAAGATAGACATTGAAGGCCGCGCGGCGAACATCACCCGCAATCGAGTAGTCGTTGCCGTCGGTGTAAGGACCCAGCGCACCTTCGGCTTCAGCGAACAGACCCGGCGTGGAAAGCGCGCGAATCAGTTTGCGATCTTCCGCGTTCTCCGCGCGCCAGTACTGAACAATGTTGAAGGTTATGTTTGCCCCGACCGTAACGGGCCAGTCTACGTTGCCGGTCGTCATTCGCGCCTTCGCGCACGCGTCCCACAGCGTCTGCGTTCTGATGTCCTCGGCGTACCAGTACCAGCCGTTCATATTCTTGCTAAAAGGATCGAACGGCGAGTTGGCGATCACGCCGTGCTTCGCAGGTGACACCCCGGTCACCATAGTGGTGTGGCTCGGATAGGTGACGGTGGGGAGCACGCCGGTGACGCCTGAGGCATGAGCTCCTTCAGCAACGAGCCTGCGCAAGTTGGGGAGTTTCAAGCCGTGCTTGTCCGCATCGAGCACATAATCGGGTTTCAAGCCGTCTATCGATATTAGCACCACCGGAACGGCTTGTGGATTCTGAGCTTCTGAAACCCGCCACATCGGGGTGACAAGAGCCAGCAGCAAGCTCGCGAAGACTATTTTCCTCATTCTACCTCCATACCCAAACCGGTACGGGCGGCCAGCGCGCCGGCCTCTTCGTGAGGATCACTTTTACCGCAACTTAGCGCGTTTGCCAAAGAGGGACGGCGAGGGAGGGCTCGACGGAGTTTGGTTTGAAGTAAGCGTCGTTATAAACCTACGGTCGCAAATGCTTGGATCTAGGAGGTTCGGTGTTCACGGATTTCTGTCTAGTAAGATCTTGACATCGGCTTGGTGTTTCTAATATTCTAGAAATATGAAGAATGAAGGGACGGCGCGATACGCGGATATGTTTGCGGCGTTGGGTGCCGAGCCGAGACTCCAAATAGTTCGCTTGCTGCTGTCGGCTCACCCCGAGGGGATGATCGTCAGCGACATCCAGTCAGAACTCGATATACCTAACTCGACTCTGTCACATCACCTCGAAAAGCTCAGAATGGAGGGGCTGGTCACCGTCCGCAAGGACAAACAATGGCTATGGTACTCGGCCAACGCTCAAGCGCTGCAGGACCTGCTTGGATTTCTCTACGCCGAATGCTGCACTCGCAGCAAGGTAGTCGAGCCGGTGAAGATCACTTCGGCAAGGGCTCGAAGATGAATGAAGATGCAGAAAGAAGTTCGTAGTCCGGCCTTCATCAGGCGGAAGTTTGTAGAAAGGAGCCTCCAGGAAAAAGGACATACAAACTTCGGCCTGATGAAGGCCGGACTACGAACCTCGTTATAGGAGATTCACTATGTCAAAACAAATTGAAGAAGCGGTGCGAGATCGATACGGTTCATTCGCCGAGAGCGCCCTCTCGAGTGAGCACGAAGGTGTCCGAGCCGTCGCCGAAGCATTCGGTTATTCAGCTGAAGAGCTATCATCAATACCTGCCGAAGCGAACATGGGGCTCTCGTGCGGCAACCCGACCGCTTCCGCGCATCTGAAACTCGGAGAAGTGGTCGTCGATCTTGGCTGCGGGGGCGGACTCGACATTTTTTTGGCCTCTCCCAAGGTGGGAGCCGAAGGCCGAGCGATCGGGATCGATATGACTCCAGAGATGATCGAACGTGCGCACAGAAATGCCGAAAAAGGCGGGTTTACCAACGTCGAGTTTCACCTTGCGAAAATCGACGATCTCCCACTTGCCGATAACTCCGTTGATTGCGTGATCAGCAACTGCGTAATCAACCTGGCGCCCGACAAGCAAGCCGTCTTTCGCGAGATTGCGCGTGTGCTCAAACCCGGTGGGCGGCTGGCGGTAAGCGACATCGCTCTCAAGAAAGTGGTTCCATCTGAAGTCTTGAGCGATATGCTGGCGTATGTCGGTTGTGTCGCCGGCGCGACTCTGATCGATGACTATAAGCGAGGCTTGCTCGAAGCCGGTTTCGAGCACGCGGAGATCGTCGACACCAAACGCGATCTGAACATTTACGCCAGGATCGACAATCAGCAAGTCTGTTGTGCCCCTTCAACCGCGCTGCCGGTTGCGACAACCAGCTGCTGCTCACCGGCAGACCAAGAAGTGAGCCTCGTCCATCTGGCCGATCTGTTGAGCCGCTACAACGTCAACGACTACGCCGCCAGCGTTCGAGTGTACGCGGTGAAGCCTCGTGAGTGAAATCCCCTCTTAGCGTCTTGCGGTCCTTTGCGTCTTTGCACGAACCTCCTTGTGCGACTTTGGCAGCAAGGCTTCGTGCAAAGACGCAATGGCCAGCAAAGACGCTTGAGTCAATGACCGCGGTGGTCATTTCTTTTTGAATACGAAGATGTATTCGTGCTTGAAGATGTAAAAGCCTCCAACCAGTGCGCGGTAGCGCCAGAGCTGCTTCTGATCTCGCTTCGCGCGTGTCTCCTCAAAGTTCTTAACAACTATGCTTTTGAGCGAGTAGCGACGCTTGAGCACTTCACTCATGCAATAAAACCCGAGGGGTATCCACTCGCCTTTTGAATACTTGTCGCCGATCACCAGAGCAAAGTATCTGCCCCGCTCAAGCACCGGATCGAGGTTGTCCAACACGTCGCCAAACATCTTTAAGAACTCATCGGTGCTCGAGGCGTTCGACAGGTCCTTGCTATCGTCCGAAAAGCTGATGATGTCGTGATACGGCGGATGCATTATCAGAAGCTGGATCTGGTTCGCGCCGGAATTGGCCAGCGCGCGTTGCGCGTCAATCGTTCGCGCGTCTCCGATGACGATGTCAGTTTTTGCCGAGTGACGGGTCTTTTCCTGCCTAACAAGTTCTTCCGCTCGCGTTGCGACCTCAGCGCTCAGTTCCAGCCCGATGCCGTTCCGTCCAAGCCTCCGGCATTCAATCAGTGTTGTGCCGCTTCCGACAAAGGGATCCAATACCCATTCGCCCTTTTTTGTGTATCGAAGTATCAGTTGATGAGGGATCTGCGGAACGAAATTGCCCCAATACCATGCAAGATGAGCCCCGGTATGGTCGCGTTTCGGCATGATCCATAGGCTATCGGTAACAATCTCGGTGTGCTCTTTCCAGCGGTGCAAGTTGATGTCGTTGAGGCTCGATGTCTTGACCTTTTTGACTCCGCGCTCCAGCCGTTTCACATAATACTTGGCGCGTTCGATGGTGCGGGCTTCTAGGATCTGATCGAGTTCTGAAGCGAGGACATCTCTCCGTAGCGTGACCAGGTCGCCGTTCCCCTGGGCATCGACCGATTGACCGGATTCACTCCCAGCGATTAGCAGCTTGAGCTCGCCGGCACTTTTGCGGAGCGCGCCGATTTCGTCCATAGAATCAAGTTCGCCGAGCGCCGCAACGAACTCCTCTCTGTCCAGATGAATCGAACCGTAGCCCGAAGGGCTTGCTTGAATGTCCTTGAACAGAGGTTGTTTCATGCCTTCCTAAGGTGCGATCGCCTCGATCACCGCAGTGACAATCATATCGGAAAGCGCGTGGTACATCGCCTCGCCTTCTTGTTGCGAAGCTGCACTCGGGTCGCCGAAATACGCATCGTTTCCGCCCGCTTCCGTGAAGTTGCGCGCGCCTTGTTTGATCTTCGCGGCGATCGATATGGGGACGGATTCAAGTGATTGGCGAATATTCTCGCGCACCAGCTCGGGACGCGCAGCCATCACCAGCGAAGTCTCATATGATCCGGCGTGACAATCGCCCCGGCGGAACTCCTCGGTCAGCGTCTGCGCCCACCGCCGCCGCCTTTTGTCGGGAAAGGCGACTGCCCGACCGGTTTCTTGCTTCACTCTTTCAATGGCTTCATTGATAGATGCCACGTGCTCGGGCTCCAGGTGCGAGTTTGCTATCACTATCAAGCGCGCGCCTTGTTTGTAGAGCGAAACGCAAACATCTCGGATCAACGCAGCCGCCGTCTCTTTCTTGATTGAAATCGTACCCGAGAACTCCGCGCTGAAATCGGTCACGCTGTAAGCGATCGCCGGCATCACCATCGTTTCGAGTCCTTGCGCTCTTAGCTTCTCCGCAGCTCGTAGCGACATCTCTTCGGAGATGATCACATCAGTCGCAAGCGGCAGATGCGGCCCGTGAGCTTCGGTTGAGCCGATGGGTAGAATCGCGACAACTCCGCGAGCGAGTGCTTCGCCTGCTTCCTTCCAGGTCTGGTTTTGAAATGTCACTTTGCTCTCAATGCCGTTTGTATAAGACTCTCCCGGGCCGTGCCGCGGTCATCGCTCCCCGCTCGAAAACGACTTGGCCGTTCACTATTACGGTTGAAACGCCTTCCGCGTATTGATGCGGTCGCTCGAACGTCGCGGCGTCACGCACTCGATCCGGATCAAGAATAGCGATATCCGCTTTCATTCCCGGTCGAAGCAATCCGCGATCGAGCAACCCGAGGCGCGCGGCTGGGAATGAAGACATCTTGCGAACCGCATCTTCGAGAGTGATCGTGTGGCGCTCGCGCACGTACACCGCAAGCACCCGTGCGAACGTGCCGTAACTTCTCGGATGCGGGTGAGCCTGTCCGAATATCGGGATCTCACCGTCCGACCCGATCATTGTAGCCGGATGCTTGAGAATCCTTTCGAGATCGGCTTCGTTGATCGCGTGAAAGATGCCGCTGCAGCCTCCGTTCTCCACGATCCACAACCCCGCTTCAGCGGCGTTCTCAACAGTCGGTTCCATTCCCCGCAACCGGGCAACGTCGGCAAGATTCTTTCCGGCTAAGGTCGCATCCCAACCACAGCCCGCTATGACGATATTCTTCGGGTCTCCTCCGCCGCGCTCGTTTTTGATGATCCTGATGGTCTCGATTTTGATCTTTGCTCGCGTGTCATGGTCCCTGAGCCGTTTTATCATTTCCGCCCTGCCACCCTCTTGCGCCCACGCAGGAAGGAGCGCCGCTTGAATGCTGGTGCTCGATGCAGTGTAAGGATACTGATCGATCGTCGCATCAACGCCGCGCGCTCGGGCTTCATCGATCAGCTTGAGCGTATCAACGCTCTTACCCCAGTTTGCCGGACCGATGATCTTGTGATGAGTCACCTGAGTAGGCAGGCCGCCGCGTTCGCCGATCGCAATCGTCTCCTTTACGCTCTCAATTATTCCGGCAGCCTCGTCGCGCATGTGCGAGATGTAGATGCCACCGAAGCGCCCGGCCACCCGAGCCAGCTCGACGACTTCTTCAGTGGGCGTAAAGGTGCCAGGCACATAAAACAGCCCGGAGCTGAGCCCAAACGCGCCGTCCTTCATTCCTTGCTCGACGAGTGAGCGCATCTTCTCGAGCTCGTCTCCGGTGGGCTTGCGATTGGCGTTGCCGATCACCGCGGCGCGCACCGCGCCCTGTCCGATAAAGCTGGCAATGTTGACCGACTTGGGAAGGGCTTCGAGCTTGTCGAGAAACGGTTTCAGCGGAACCGGCGACGAGCCGTCCGGCCCTTCGATCAAGGTTGTCACGCCCTGGCGAACATAGTTCTCGGCGGTGGGTACTTCGAAGATTCCGCCACGGGCGTGAGTGTGAATGTCGATAAAGCCTGGCGCGATGACTTGTCCTTCCACATCGATGGCTCGAGCTGCGGATTGGCTAATGTCAGGAGCGATGCGAACTATCGTGTCGCCTCGGATCGCAACGTCCGCTCGATACCAAGGACTTCCCGAGCCGTCCAAAACGCGGCCGTTTCGGAGCACTAGATCATACTGGGGGTTCTGAGCCGTGGGTGATTGGACAAGTGCGAGAAAAAGAATCGCCGTGATGGCGAGAATACTGATCTTGCGCAAGAACGACTCCTTCTATTTAAGAATTCGTAGTTCGGCCGTCAGGGGGGCCGTTCTGAGTTCAACCTTTAGGCTGCCTGCGCGTGTGACGACTAACCCATGTCATACCTCGGTATTTCGGTACGACATGCGGACAACCTAAAGGTTGAACTCAGAACGTTAGTCCCATCCGTTCCGCTCACGCAGCGACGTGATATGCGCCGTGTGATGACGGCCGTGCCAAGCATAAAGACAGGCGTTCTGAGCCAGGCTGACGACTCCAATATCCGGATGCCGAAACGTGCGGGCGAAGTCGGCCGGCGCCAGCGACTTCAGCAGCGAGACCCAACGTTTGTGAAGCGCCTCGAGCATGGAAAGCGAAACGTCGACAGGTGTAGTGCGCGAGTCCTCAAGCTCGGCCCAACGGTCCTCATGATAAGCCTTTATCGTCGGTTCATCCTCGGTGAGCGCAAGCTTGAAGCGGCAGTAGCTGTTCAGATGACTGTCGGGCACGTGGTGGACGACTTGCCGAACAGTCCAGCCTTCTGGCCGATAAGGAGTGTCGAGTTGTTCCGCCGTCAAACCTTCCACCGCCGCTCGAAGCTTTG
>CAZOOE010000072.1:11605-17552 GCA_964581275.1 uncultured Clostridia bacterium | reverse complement strand
CCTGGGGGGGAACCCGGGTTCCCATTTTGGTGTTGGAAAACAAGAACGGAATTGGGCATGGGAAAAGTGAACCGTGATTCGTGATTCGTTAACCGTGTTCGTAGCTCGGCGGTCAGCGGAAGCTTTTGCTTGATGTCTCGGTCGTTACGAACTTCCGCCTGAAGGCCGAACTACGAACCTGGTTCATTCATCACTCTTCACTCCTCTTTGGTGGCAATGCGAGCACGAACGGCTCGATGTCCAAACGGAGCATCCCGCCGGCGTCGGAGAACACTTCCTGCTGCTGCTTTCGCCGCTTTAAAAATATCGTTGTCCCGAAGACTGAACCCACCACCAGCACGGTCATCAAGATCAACCCGAGAAGACCGAATGTTGACAGGAGCATTTCAGCGGCCTTCTGCGCGCGGAATGGATCGTTGGCGGGCCAGAGTGGATTGCGCAGCCACTTTACGGTGTAGGGATATTGCACCGAGCCGATCAGGCCTTCTGCGAACCGGCGATCGCCAACGTTTACTGCGGCGACTATGTAGTTTCCGGTTCGCTTGAAGACAATCTGCTGCTGTTCGATTTCGGGAAGCGATGAGATGTAACTTGTAACCCGCGCCATCTCGTCGGTGGCGAACTCCGGAGTATGACACTCGACGATGACGAGTTTCAACAGCGGGGCGGTTAGAGCGGGTGCAATGCTTCCAGCTCTTGTCGACGATTGAACGGTTGTCTGCGCTTGAGATGCGACGCTCTCCTCGCCCTCGCCCTTCGCGTATTCCCCGATTACTGCTTCGGTATCGCCGACAAACTCGAACATTTCCCGGGCGTGCTCGACGAAGGCGCTCAGCGATTCAGGTCCGAGAAAATAGCGCTGACTATTTGGCACCAACGAAGCACCATCCAACCCATTGGGCAAACTATCGAGCAGCGGCGGCCGCGGGACGGCTGCTCCCGCTAGACCGATCGCGTCGGCAACCGCTCGCGCCAGGCCTTCATGAACTGCAAGCCTTCCGCGAGCAGGCTTCCGATTGACATCCGTAACGCGAACAAAGAACTTGCTTTTCCAGAAGATTAGCTCACCATCGAGGCGGGCGCCGCCCGATCCAAACTCGACGTCAACGGGTTTGACCTTGCTCGCGCCGCTGTTGAACGTGAAGAGCCCGAGCGCAGCGAACTGGTTCCGCGTCTCGAAGACATCTACGCGAGTGCCGGCGTACTCGCGGGAGACCGCGGACGTGACCAGGTATTCCCGGTAGATCGCCGCTGCGTCGGCAACAAGTTCCGCGACGTTGTCTCTTGTGACTTGCTTTGTGTCGCTGGTCGCTTCCAATCCCGCGAGCGTATCGGGCAACAAGCTGGCTAGCGGACCCGGAGAAGCGAGACTTACAACTTCCACGGCGGCCGCGGGCCGGTCACTCACCGGTGCTTCCCGCGCCCGGATCGCAAGCGGTACGATCAATATCAACACCGCTGCCGGCATTGCCGCAGCTCTTGCAAAATTAGTTCGTTCGCATCGTAAGGCAAGCATAGCTAGATTAGAACCCGCGGCGCGCGCTTTAGTTCCGCCGTCGCAACTCCGCGAGTATCTGATTCGCGTAGCGTTCCGGATGATGAATGTCGTCCAATACGATCTTTCCGCCTTCGGACGCGCTATCGATCTCGATATTGCCGAGGTTCAAAAACCGCTGCCAGACTGACGCAGTGACGGTCACATCTTGAATGTTCCGAAGCGGTATATTTCGGACGACTTTTGCGATTATCCCATAACGCATTTCGAGCTTGTGGCTCGTGAGCGTATACACCTCGCGTTTCCGAAGAATGTGTTTGTATACCGGGTTCGAAAACGCAAGCAGCGCCATTCCGAGAATAACCAGGAACGACACCTCCGCGCTAACTCCCGATCGCGAGCTGAGAACTCCCATCAGCGCCGCGCTCGCAACTACGATCAATGCGGCGAGAATGTACCGGAACAGCACGAAGATCATCGTCGGTCTGATGGTAAATATCTGGTGCTCGTCGGCATAGGTGGCGACCGCCGCGGGCCCCTCGACCGAACCGCGAGCGGCGGTCACAGTCTGTGAGCCACAGCTATTGCAAAACTGGCTTCCTTCCGGGAGCGTTTGCCCGCACTTGTTACAGTACATTTGATCACCTGTGCGATTGTCATGTGCAGCCAATCAATTCAAATCTTAGCACACGACTGACACATCAGATAAGACGGGTAAACTGTTGAAGCGGTTCCCTGAGCTTGACGCCTCCGACACGACCTATAGAATTGACATACCCCCTTGTCGCTTTCATTCACCTAGCAGGCCTCAACGAGTCCTCTATGCAACAGTACATCGACCGCTTCGCCGACTATCTGAAGTATCAGCGCAACGCGTCCGCGCACACATTGCGAAACTATGTGAGCGATCTCGAGCAGTTCCACGAGTATCTCTGTCCCAAGGATCCCAAAGGTAACAGAGCGGATATCGACATCGGCCAGATTGACCACATCACTATACGCGAGTACATGGCGACGCTTTATCAGGAACATCGAAAGAAATCATCAATAGCGCGCAAGCTGGCCACGCTGCGCACCTTCTTCAAGTTCCTTTGCCGCGAACAGGTCGTCGAAGCAAACCCAGCGCGATTGGTCTCAAGCCCGCGATTGGAGAAAAGGCTTCCAAAGGTCATCTCTGTCGACGAGGTCGTTCATTTTATCGAAACACCCGACACCGACACCGTGCTGGGGAAACGTGATCGGGCAATAATCGAACTCCTGTATGCGACCGGGTGTCGGGTATCTGAAATCGCTGGAATGAATCTCGACGACTTCGACTTCAAGCACCAAATGATTCGCGTTCGAGGTAAAGGACGCAAAGAGCGTTTCGTGCCGTTCGGATCAAAAGCGAAGGAGGCTCTCGCGGTTTATCTGGAGGAGCGAGTGTCGTTACTCGACAACGCACCAAACCAGGAACGCGATGCGAGAGTAGTCTTTCTGAACTATCAAGGCACGCGAATCACCACGCGTTCGATTGGCCGGTTGATCGAGAAATACGTTAAGCAGTGCGCGATGGCCCAAAACATCAGCCCACATTCGCTAAGGCACTCAATTGCGACGCACCTGTTATCTGCGGGAGCGGATCTGCGAGCGATCCAGGAATTGCTCGGGCACGCGCGACTCTCGACTACTCAAATCTACACGCACGTTTCGATCGAGCAATTGATGCAGGTCTACGACAACGCTCATCCAAGGGCTCGAACCACTGATTGATTCGAGGGCCACACTTCGGCCGGCCGGTGCGTTAGCCTTCGCAGACGCGAAGTGCTGGGCGCGTGATTCGGTGCCGCCTGAAAGAAGCTACCTTTCCGAAACACGCATGGAGGATGACTCCTCTGCTTACTCCACAACCACGTTCAGAATGCTCGTCCGGACTCGGCCTGCGGCATCGGTCCCGGTGAAAATTATTTGTTGCGCGCCCGTCGGCGCATTGCTCTTCACCTTGATCTTGAAGTTCGCAGTCGCGCCGGAGGTCTTAACCAATGCGGGATTGATCCCGATGCGCAGTGCCGACGTATCCGAGGGCGTTACGGTAACTTCACCCGCGAACCCGCTGATTCTGCTGATCTTGAGCTTAACCGGCGCTTTCGTTCCGCGACTAACATTGATCGTTGGAGTATCAAAAGCAATCAGAAAGTTTGGCTCCGGCAAGTAGCGCGCCAGCGCAAAGCCCTTGATGGAGTTCTCTCCACTGGCGGATCCGCAAGCGATTATTTTTCCGTCCGGCTGAATCGCAACTGCATTCGCGCTGTCGAAACGGTCGAAGAAGTCTGTATTCACCTGTCCACCGTTGCCGAAGCTCTTATCGACACCGCCGTCCGAATTAAAGCGAGCGACCAGAAAGTCTTCGCAGTTGATGCCGCCACAAACCTTCACGCCACCCGTAGCGACAATCTTGCCATCCGGTTGCAGGGCGAGCGCCTTTGCATAACCCCGGATTATCAAAGAGTCTGGTGTATCTTTGCCTATCGTTACGAAAGTCGCGTCGATAGCACCGTGGGGATCGTAACGGGTCAGCGCCAGCGCACCTGAACCAAATCCGAAGTTCCTGGCGGCGCCGCCCGCGGCGACCAAACGACCGTCAGGCTGAAGCCTCAAGGCCAACGCTTCCTCGATGTTACCCAGTAGATTGCTGGTAATCTTTCCGCCTTCCCCAAAGCTTGCATCCGGCGTGCCCTCTGGGTTGTAGCGCGCGAGCGCGAAGTCGACCGAGGACGTTGAGGTTGGCGAGCCCGGAACCGGTCGGTCGGCGCTTCCGGCCAGCGCTATACGCCCGTCGAGCTGAAGTCCAATCGCCCTGGCAGAATCACTGCCCCCAAAGAAATCGGTCGTTACGAACCCGTTCAATCCAAATGTCTGGTCGAGACTTCCATCGGCGTTGTAACGCACCAATCCGAAGTCACCCGAAGCGTAGCTGCCAGTTCTTTGGGAAAATCCGGCTGCGAGAATCTTTCCGTCCGGCTGAAGAGCAAGAGCCGTCGCCACGTCGTATTGGCCAAAAAAGTCCGTAGTGACTTTTCCGCCGTTTCCAAAGTTAGCATCCAGGGTGCCGTCAACATCGTAACGAGCAAGCGCAAAATCGGTGGAGCTCTGATCTCCAACGCGCTGGGACTCGCCTGCCGCTACTATCTTGCCGTCCGGTTGAATCGCCACGGCAGATGCCAGGGCTTCGCGGCCCGAGAAACCGGTAATGACTTTCGCTCCAACGCCAAAGGCAGCATCCAAACTCCCATCGGACTCGTAGCGAGCGATCGCGAAGCTGGTCGAATACGCTTCATCCGCGATTTCCTCGCTTATATATCCCGCGGCCACTATCTTGCCGTCCGATTGCAGGGCCACCGCGTTGGCCTCACCCCCAACGCCGAAAGCAGTGAACACCTTGCCGTTCGTTCCAAACTCCGGGTCAAGCTGACCGGCTGAGATGGAAGCTGCCTGACCACCAAACGCGCGCACATCAATAGACCGGCCGTTTGAAAGAACGAGCTGGCAGACTACGATTGTAGCGGCAATCACGGACTTCGATCTCATTGTAGCGACTTCAACGCTGGAAGAGCGCAGATTCATTTGAATACCTCCTTGCTCGAACCATTGCGCCATCGGACCCGGCCTGTCTCCCTTTGCTCAGCTGCAGAAGCCACCGGAGGTCACCGACAAGCTGGCGGCGGGCGCCGGTGCTCATAACTTGACCGCGATCATCTTGAGCTTGTAGAAAGTCTGTTGGTCGTCTCGGGTTAACTCAAAGAGCACCGATCGTAGAAGCTTGGCACACAGTATCACGATGGCCGTACCAGAACAACTTGCAGGACTTACCATGACCACATCGGAACAGCGACTCATATTGCCGGAGCTCAAGCTTGCCACCTATCAGATCGAAGATGCCGACCGGGTGATGACCCCGGCTCTTGCGATCTATCCCGAGATAGTCGACGAGAACATCAGAACGACGCTTCGGCTGTTGGGCGGCGACGCTGACCGCTGGCGGCCCCACGTGAAGACCTCGAAGCTCGGCTTTATTATGCGACGGCTCGTCGAGAACGGCATCCGGAACTTCAAGTGTTCAACGTCGCTCGAGCTTTTGACTGTGTGCGAGGCCGGCGCATCGGATGTTGTGGTTGCTTATCCGATGATCGGCGCGAACGCCCGCCGGGTGCGGGAAGTCTCAGAGCAGTTTCCTGACATCAAGATCTCGGCGCTGGTCGAATGCATCGATTTGCGGCTCGTGTGGGGGCGGAGCATGGAGGGCGAGTATGTCATCGGGCTCGCCGGCGTGACCGGCGGCGGGGCCATATCCTTGGAACCTGGCGGACAGTTCGAGCGCACGGCCGCGCCGGTCGAGACCGTGCATCAGACCGCCGGCGAACTGATGGCGCATCTGGCGCAGTTGCGCGAGGTGGCGCGCCCGCTGGGTATCGG
>CAZOOE010000072.1:0-11595 GCA_964581275.1 uncultured Clostridia bacterium | reverse complement strand
GAACGGGTAAGTGAAATAATTCAGCTCGCGCGGTCGATACAGAAGGCCGGTCCGGTCTTTCGAGGGCTGCATTACTACGACGGTCATCTGTCATCGCTAGCCCTCCAGGAGCGAGAGAGAGTCGCGCATCGAGGCTACGATCGGCTGATGGAAGTTATCGAAGAGTTCCAGAGTGCGGACGTTGAGATCGCGGAGATCGTTACCGCGGGCACTCCGTCGTTTCCTTGCACGCTTTCTTATTTGCGTTTTCGCGGCGCCCGATTTGTTCATCGCGCATCTCCAGGAACCATCGTGTACAACGACTGCTCCAGTCTTTCCCAACTGCCCTCAGAGTGCGGATATCGTCCGGCGGCGGTTGTTGTCTCAACGGTGATCTCTCGCCCGTCACACGGTCGCTTAACGTGTGACGCGGGACACAAGACGGTTTCGGCCGACTCGGGTGTTCCAACCTGTATTGTGATAGGGCGTTCGGATTTGGTTCCCTCAAAGCCGAGCGAGGAACATCTCCCGATCGACGATCCGGAAGGCCCATCCGTGCGCGTTGGCGAGATGCTGTATCTTGTACCGAGACACATCTGCCCGACCGTTAACAATTTTGATCATGCACTGATCGTAATCGGTGGCAGGGTCGTTGGAGTTGAACGAGTAACATCGCGCGGCCGGGAAACACCGCTGCACTGTTGAGGATTGTTATTGAGTCAGCGGCCTAGCGCATTGTCGCGGGGGTTGGTTCATTGCGAGTGCGAACCTGCTGCTTGTAGTAATTCGAGATATAGCTTTTCATTCCAAACTCTGCCCAACTCATTCCGTAGCGCCTGGCCTCGGCGACTGCCCGGTCAGCGGTCCAACCGTCGTGCGAGATTCGATAGACCGCAGCAATGGTACCGGTTCTATCAGAGCCGCGCTTGCAATGAATGAACACGGGCTGGTTGTCCGGATTGTCTATGATTACCATCACTTGAGCGACCTGTTCGTCCGATGGCGCGCTCAGACCCGGCATCGGTATGTTGAAATACCGCAGCCCGCAAGATTCTGTTTCCTTTTGCTCTCCGGTAGACTGATCGTCGGGTCCGCGCAGGTTAATGACCGTCTTTATCCCAAGTTCCGAGAGTTTTTTCGGCCCGGCTTCGGTTGGTTGAGCGCCGCGATAAAGCTGATCCGTAACTTTGTGGAAATTTGGAAGCTCCTTATAGCTTGGCTCCTGTTGAGCCCGGCTTGCCGATACAGCAAGTATCAGCAGGCAAACTGCTGCACTGGACTTAGGAATTCGATTCTTCACCTGATGGAAACCTGCGTAGGCTGGATGCGATTAGCCCCGTCGTGAGATGCCTACTTATTTGAGCTGGTGTTGACGACAACACCCTTTTGATCGATCTGCGAATAATAGTCGTACACATAACGCTTCAACGAACCGTGTCCCATGCCATATTCAAAGTCATAGCGCTTCATTTCCTGAAAAGCCTGGTCCGCCGACCAGCCATCGTGAGTGATCCTGTAGATCGCGCTCATCGCGCCGGTGCGATGACGGCCCCCTGCACAATGTACAAATACCGGCTGGTTCGCCGGATCATTCACTATCTTCAAGAATAGCTCCGCCTGCTCGGTGGAAGGCTGACCCTTGTCGCTCATTCCGATTCGATAGAACCTCATCCCTTGCGCTTCTACCAAGTTTTGCTCTGCCTCTTTGCCGTCCCGTTGGAGATCAATAATTGTCTTAATTCCAATCGCGGCCAGGTCCGCGAAGTCTTTTTCTTTTGGCTGTGCCCCGCGATAGAAGGTCTCGTTGATGCAGCCAAAGTTCTTGATCTGAACCTTGGGCGATTTGTCGTCCTGCGCTGATTGTGCGACTGATATGATTGCAAATGCGATGGTTACGGCTACTGTGGACGTGGACACGATTGAGAGTCTTTGAAGCGCGCGCATCGAACCTCCTTCTTAACCAACTAACCCTTTTTCGATCTTTCTAGCGTGTGATGCTTATGATACCTTAATTTACAACCGGAGGCAACGCAAAAAAGTTACCAAAAACGTTGCGATACCCGGAAAGGAGTGCGCAGTGTGAGCCAGCGGCAGTTGCTCAATGATCGAGCCAGAGATTTCTTCGCCGGACTTCAGGACGAAATCTGCACCGCCCTGGAGCAACTCGACGGCCCCGGGCGATTTCGCGAAGACCTCTGGGCGCGCGATGAGGGAGGAGGCGGCCGCACGCGAGTCCTCGAAGACGGGGCGCTGTTTGAAAAGGCGGGCGTGAACTTCTCGGATGTGTCCGGTGATTTTGACGAGGCGTTCGCCCAGCGGTTGCCGGTCGGCGACGGCACTAGGTTCTTCGCGACTGGGATTTCATTGGTGCTACATCCGTCGAACCCCTTTGTGCCTACAGTCCACGCAAACTTCCGCTACCTTGAACGAGGCTCTGGAAGCTGGTTTGGCGGCGGCACTGATCTGACGCCGTACTATCCCTACCTGGACGACGCGATCCATTTCCATCGCACGCTTAAGATCGCCTGCGACCAGTTCGACCTTCAGTTTTATCCAAGATTCAAGAAATGGTGCGACGAGTATTTCTTCCTCAAGCATCGAAATGAATCACGCGGAGTGGGTGGCGTCTTCTTCGACTACCTTACCGGCGAGCGCTCTCTCGATACGCAACGTACAACTAGCGAACCGGCGAACGATTCGCGTGGGATCGAATCAACCTTCGCGTTTGTCCAGCAGATCGGAAAGTCCTTCCTTCCGGCTTATCTTCCGATCGCCGAGAGGCGCCGAAGCGAGCCGTACACCAAACGCGAGCGCGATTTCCAATTGATCCGGCGAGGCCGGTATGTTGAGTTCAACCTGGTCTATGATCGTGGCACGCATTTCGGCTTGCAGACTCGCGGACGCACCGAGTCAATCTTGATGTCGCTTCCTCCACTGGTGCGATGGGCCTACGACTACAAGCCCGAGCCGGGCACTCGCGAAGCGGAAGCTTTTGAGTTCTGGCGTCCGCGCGATTGGTTGTCGGAGGCTGCCAGCTGAGAACAATGCGCGCCACAAGCTAAATTCATCCCCCGCGCATACCGGATGACGTTGACAAACATTGATGGCGTCGGCTAAATGTTTGGCACCATTTTGGATTTTTGACTTAATGGGAAGTTTGTTTATCTCCGCTACCCTCGACGATTTCAAAGAATATGAACGGAGTGTGACTATGTGGGCAAGACCTTTCGGATTTATAAGGCATTTTATTGTGGCTGTTGTTCTCGGGATATGGGCGTTCAATGCACCATCACAGGTCCCGAGCAGAGTCGATTTCCGTCGCGACGTTCGGCCGCTGCTCAAACAGTACTGCATTGACTGTCACGGACCATCGCAGCAGATGCATGGTTTTCGGCTGGATCGGCGGCGCGATGCTATGAGGGGCGGCACGATAACGGTGATCGCTCCCGGAGCCAGCTCCGGCAGCAGGCTTTACCAAAAACTAATCGGAAACCAATTCGGTCCACAGATGCCACCGACCGGTCCTCTGAGTCAGGAGCAGATCAACATAATCAAGGCGTGGATCGACCAGGGAGCCGAGTGGCCCGACGATCTCTCGGGAGACATGCCCCAGCTCCCACCCGACCCGAAGGCTACTCGAATCATGGAAACTCTTCGCGACGGCGACAAACAAACCTTCAAGAAACTGGTCGGCGAGAATCCAGGAATTGGGAGCCTCAAGGGACCGGGCGGCACAACGCCATTGATGCAAGCAGTGCTGTATGCTGATTCCGACTCCGTCCGGACTCTGTTGGCTGCCGGCGCTGACCCCAATATTCGCAACGAGGCTGGCGCCACCGCGCTCATGTGGGCAGTGAGCGATCGTGAGAAGACGAGGCTGCTACTCGATCGCGGAGCTGATGTTAACGCGCGCTCCGACGACGGCCGGACCCCGCTGCTCATTGCGTCAGGACAGTACGGATCCAGCGCGGTAGTCGGGCTTCTGCTCGATCATGGCGCCAAACTCACCGCGAGGTCACCGAGCATTATGGGTTACATGACCCCGCTAACTGAGGCGGCAAGCGTCGGCGATGACGCGCTTCTTCGTACTCTTATCGAACGCGGCGCTGATGTTAAGAGCGAGGGACTTCCGGCGCTGTTGTTTGCCGCCAAAGCGAAGTGTGGGAAATGTCTTGAAACACTGATCGCGCACGTTGATCGGGGAGCATTGAGCGTCGCGGCACTGTTGTGCGCCCCACCGCTTGGTGATGCGACCGCAGTCAAAGCGCTGCTCACCGCTGGAGCAGACGCCAAAGCAACCGACCCGGGGGGCCATACACTACTAATGTTGGCAGCAAGTTCAGACGCCCTTCCAACCGAGACCCTCAAGGCTATACTCGAAGGCGGCGCAGACGTTAGCGCTAAATGCCCTGAGGGACTGACCGCCCTCGATTTCGCGAAGCAAAGAGGCGCAACATCTATCGTGGATTTGTTGTCAAAGGCGGGAGCAAAGGATGGAGCTGTATCAACAAACCCAACGTTGAGTCCGAAGCCTGCAAAGTCTGTGCGAGAAGCATTACAACGAAGCATTCCGTTATTACAAAAGACAGACTCGATTTTCATCCAGAAGTCCGGCTGCGTCTCGTGCCATAACAACACGCTCACCGCTTTGACAATCGACACGGCACGGAAGAATAGATTTCCAGTCGATGAGCAGATTGCGCGCGGTCAGCTGAAGAGAATCAGCTCTTACATTGAAACCTGGCGCGAGCGCTCGTTGCAGGGTGTTGGGATCCCCGGAGGCTCCGACACCATGGGCTATATTCTGCTGGGCTTGGCAGCGGAGAATTACCCGCCCGATCCTGCCACCGACGGCTTCGCCCGGTACATCAAATCACAGCAGAGTCCAGACGGCGGATGGCGAGTATTTGCACATCGGCCTCCAATCGAGTCTAGCGACATACAAGTCACCGCCACCTCATTGAGATCGCTTCAAGTCTACGCGCCAAAAGCGCGACGGACAGAATATGAGACCGCAGTGAGGCGAGCTGCTGAATGGTTGATGAAAGCCCAGCCGTTAACGACCGAGGAACGGGCGTTTCAGCTGCTCGGTCTGGGCTGGGCCGGAGTGAACGCTAAGAACGCAATCATCAGGAGCGCCACACGAGACCTTCTCGCGCAGCAGCGATCAGACGGGGGATGGGCTCAGCTCCCCTCACTCGCGAGCGATGCCTACGCAACCGGTCAGGCTCTGGTCGCGCTGAGAGAGGCGGGCGCTGTGCCGCCAACAGACGAGGTCTACAATCGAGGAGTCGCGTTTCTTCTGAGAACGCAGCTTGACGATGGCTCGTGGTACGTAAGGAGCCGGGCTATCCCAATTCAACCTTTCTTCGAGAGCGGTTTTCCTCACGGACACGACCAATGGATTTCGGCTGCAGCAACAAATTGGGCGGCGATGGCTCTCGCTCTGACAGCCGGACGATGACTCGTCCGGCTGTGTTGGCTTGAGAGATGACGCTAGGTCCGCTCCAGGCTATTGCTTCTTGGTTCTTGATGACGGCGTATTTCTGCTTGATTGGATTTCCGACGCAACCTGTTCCACTTGCGTCATCACCCGCAGTAGATTCTCACCGAGGAATTTCTTGATGTCCGCATCCGAATGGCCCCTCTTCAACAACTCGTAAGTAAGCGCAGGCAGCTTTGAGATGTCTTCCATCCCCGCGGGCAAGCCGGTCAGAGGGACACCGTCGAAGTCCGACCCAATGCCGACGTGATCTATCCCCGCGACTTTGATGATGTGTTCTATGTGATCCATCAGAACCGAAAGCGGCGTCGGGCCGGGATCGTTTGCTTTACGCCAGGCCTCAACCTCCTGTTGCACTCGCTTCGGGTCGCTAGGGTATTTAACCTTCAGCTCGTCCTCCATTGCCCGCGAGCGGAACGCGAGCTCGGCTTTGCGCGGGTCCAGAAAGCCGTCGTAGAAATTGACCATCACAACTCCGCCGTTCTTGGCCACCGCCCGAAGCATATCGTCGGTCATGTTGCGCGTGTTATTTGCGATAGCTCGAGCTGAAGAATGTGAAGCGATCACCGGCGCGTGAGTCGTGGCCATCACATCGTAGAATGTCTTGTCGGCCACGTGCGAGATGTCTACCATCATCCCAACGCGATTCATTTCGCGCACGACCTCGCGGCCAAAATCCGTCAGGCCGTTGTGATGACTCACGCTCGAGTTATTTATGTCACCTTCGGAATCGGCCCAGTCGTTGGTGTTGGTGTGAGTAAGAGTCATATACCGCACGCCAAGCTCGTAGAACATCCGCAGCGCGGAAAGGCTGTCTTCGATTGCGTGCCCTCCTTCGATGCCCATCAGCGCCGCAATCTTGCCGCTCTTTACTATTCGACGAATGTCGCCCGCGGTTGAAGCTGTCTCGAGCGACTCTGGGTGACGGCGCACCTGCTCGAGGACCACGTCGATCACGTCGAGCGCTCGTCGCGCCGCGCCGCCACCTTCCAAAGGCTTCTTATTGACGAATTCCTTACCGACATAAACTGCGAAAAACTCGGCGCCGAGCCCCCCGGCTTTCATCCGCCTGAGGTCTGTATGTGTTTTGGTCTTTGCGCTGGGATCGTCGCCGCGCAGTCCCAGGTCAAATCCCTCCTCCAGGAGCGCCGATGTGATGTCGTTGTGAGTATCGATAACGATAGACTGACGGTGGAGCCTTTCAGCCCGGGCTCGCAGCGCTGCATCGTCAAGCACCTTCGATGGAGCACGCGACCTGAGTTTTTGGGACCTGATCCCGGTTGACTGTGAGCCACTATCAGTGGGGCCGGAATCGGCGGTAGCCACGAAGCTTCCAGCCGCCATCGCCGCTGCGAGGGAGAGTACGAGCGAGAGTCTTAGGTCGAATGAGCACATTGATATGAGTTCCTTTTCTTGAAGTTGTGAGCCGATCTTCTACTTTGTTGAATAGTACCCTCGTCGCGCCCGGACCTGAAGCCCCGGCCGCTTGACCTCTACGCGAATAGACCTGAATGTGCCCGGCCGGCCTTCGCCTTTGCTGTAGTAAGTCAATACAAACTGCGCTCGTACTTCCGCCGCCAGCCGTTTGTAAATCTCGTCGAGGTCGCGGGTCTCTTTTTTCTGATCTTCATAGATGGGCGGAAAAAATGCTCGCCCTCCAGTGTCCTCACACATCGCCTTCATTACGAATTCGCCGGCGAGATCCTGAACGCTAGCCGAAGGCGCCACGCCGGTTGAGTGCACGCCGTAGATGATCGCGTCCGACTTCTGCGCTTCGGTGAGCGCCTTGGCGAGACTCGAAGTCGACACCGTGTCGGTCCCGTCTGAGAGAACGACCATCACGTGCCGGCCCTCGGACGGTCGGAGGTATCTTGCCGCCGATATCATCCCATCATAAAGCGCGGTGGCGCCCTGCGCTTTTAGCTGCCCCAGTGCGTTGACAAGTTGATCCACATCCGGAGTGAATTGCAACTCGATCTTTGATTCGCTCGAGACGCTCATCAGCGCCGCCTGATCGCCCGGGTGCATCACGTTTCGAAAGAACTGAGCCGCCGCCCGCTGCTCAAAGTCAAAGCGATGCCGGATCGACCCTGAAGTGTCGAATAAGAAGATCATCCGCAACGGAATCTGCCCTTCGCGATAGAAACCCGCGGTGTCCTGAAGCGAGTCGTCTTCGTATAGCTCGAAATCTTTTTGAGTTAAATCATTGATCTGATTTCCGGCCGAATCCGTGACCGAGGTGATGACCGTAACCAGATCAGCCTTGAGCTTGAGAGGCTTGTCCTCTTGCGGTTCATCGGTGGCGCGCCGGGGACGGGTTTCATCGGCGGACGATGTCACCGGCCGGCGTCCCTGGGATTGCGGAGGCGGCTGCGGCTTCGGAGGCGGTGGGGTTTGGCGGCCGGACTGTGCTAAGGCAAAGGGGAAAAATAACAAGGCACAAAGTGGGGCAAGAATAAAGACCGACCAGGGGACGGGGCGAAGGTGCGAAGAGGCGGACCGCAGCCGAGTCGTCCCCTCGCCCCGTCGCCCGGTCTCCCTGTCGCGTTTACCCGCTGGCCTTCTATTCATATCGTCGCTTCCGATGCCACCGCCTTAAAGAGGTAGGCGTTCCGCCATTCATCAAAGTCCCTCAAGGCAAGCTCGACCTGAAGCCGGTGACGGTCGATCTTGCGTCTGAGCCTTCGCCGGTCTGCCTCGTCCAGCGGCAACAAAAGCGCAAACGTAATGTTCATCGGCTGAAAATTCTTAGTATCGGCGTTCGCGATGTAATTCGTGAGACTCCCCATCGCGGAGCGGCGCGGCGGAGGTTGCGGCGCGCGTTCTCGTGCCAGCTCAGCGGCATGGATTCCCGCCATGAATCCCGTGGCCATCGCCTCGATGTATCCCTCGACTCCCGAAATCTGTCCCGCGAATAGAACGCGCGGATGAGCTCGCATTTGCAGCGTCTCGCTGAGTACCGCGGGCGCGCAGATGAACGTGTTCCGATGAATCTGTCCGAAGCGAATGAATTCAGCTTGTTCGAGTCCGGGAATCAACCTAAGCACTCGCTTTTGCTCGCCGAATTTCAGATGGTTTTGAAAGCCAACGAGGTTGTAGCTATCCGCCAGCAGATTCTCCTGACGGAGCTGCACCACGGCAAAGGACTGTCGATCAGTGCGGGGGTCGCGAAGCCCGACCGGTTTCATGGGCCCGTAACGCAAGGTGTCCCGGCCGCGTCGAGCGATCTCTTCGATCGGCAAACACCCTTCGAAGTACATCGTCTTCTCAAATTCGTGAAGCGGCACGGACTCCGCCGCGATGAGTGCGTCATAAAAACGGTCATACTCCTCTTCATTGAACGGGCAGTTCAGGTAATCGTCCCCGCCCTTGCCGTACCGCGCCGCGCGAAAGGCGATATCGCAATTAATCGTCTCGGCATCGACCACCGGTGATATCGCGTCGTAGAAGTAAAGCTGCCCCGCGCCGGTCAGCCGGGTGATCTCTTCCGAGAGCGCCGGCGACGTTAGCGGTCCGGTAGCTATCACAACGGGTCCCTCGCGCGGAAGAGATTGGACTTCTTCCCGGGTCACTTCGATGTTTGGATGAGTGCCGATTCTCCGGGTTACTTCTTCGGCAAAACGCTCGCGATCGACTGCCAGCGCGGCTCCCGCGGGGACCGCGGTTTGATGTGCCACGCCGATGAGCAACGATCCGCCGCGCCGCAATTCTTCTTTGAGAAGATAAGGCGCCGTTCCAGGCTCGTCCGATTTCAATGAGTTCGAGCACACTATCTCACCGAGGTTGGCGCTTTGGTGGGCCGGAGTCGGGCGCGTGGGGCGCATCTCGTACAGTCGGACCTTGACACCGCGCTCGGCGGCTTGCCACGCGGCTTCAGAGCCTGCCAGTCCTCCGCCGATGATTGTTATGTGCGGCTCGTTTTGCATAACGACGCTGCGATTCTCAAACGTTATGAACGCGAGAATGTTAGCATCCGGTCGTCAGATATCAAACTTTGGACCATTCTCCGCGGGTTATCCGACACCGAGCTCGCAGGCGTGGCTCTCCCTGGCCATCCTTACGAGCTCGGTGCCAGACGTGAGCGGGCGAGGTGCGGCCGCGGTGGACCGCCCTTTCTGTGTGCTAGAATCTCGCCGGTGAATAGGGAGCGAATCAAGAAGCTGCTCGAGGAGGTACGAGCCGGCCGCATCACCATCGACGAAGCGGCCGACAAAATGTCGAGCCTGCCCTATGAAGACATCGCCTTCGCGCGAGTCGATCATCACCGCGACCTCCGACTCGGCTTTCCGGAGGTGATTCTTGGCCAGGGCAAAACCGCTGAGCAGATCACTCAGATTGCCGAGCGCATACTGACCAACAGTTCAAATCTTCTGATCTCCCGAACAACCGAGGAGGTCTACACCGCAGTTCGGGGAATCGCTCCGGATGCCGAGTTTCACCGTGAAGCGCGAATGATCTCTGCGCTTCGCGACCGAACCGAACACGGCGATGGCGTTATTGCCATCATATCTGCCGGGACGTCAGACATCCCGGTGGCTGAAGAAGCTGCGGTCACCGCAACCGCGATGGGCAACCGCGTCTCGCGGGTCTACGACGTCGGAGTGGCCGGCATCCATTGTATGCTGGGAGCGCGGCCCGATTTCGAGACCGCTCGGGTGATCGTCGTGGTAGCCGGAATGGAAGGCGCGCTTCCATCGGTCGTAGGGGGGATGGTTTCTGTGCCGGTGATCGCAGTGCCGACGAGCATCGGTTACGGAGCTTCATTCGACGGGCTCGCGGCTTTGCTCGCGATGTTGAACTCGTGCGCTTCGAATGTGACCGTGGTGAACATTGATAATGGCTTCGGCGCGGGTTTTGTTGCTAGTTTGATAAATCGAAAGAGGATTTAGAATTTGGTGTCGGTAGTCGGTGGCCGGTGGCGGTCGGTGGCCACCGGCCACCGACTACTGACCTCCGGCCAACTTTGCTTTCACCAAGTCGCTAAGCGCTTTCCCGTCGACCGTCTTCCCTTCAAGCTTCGGACGCACGGCCTTCATCACCGCGCCCATGTCTTTCATCGAGGAGGCTCCAACCTCGGCAACCGCCTCATTGACTGCGTGCGATATGTCTTCATCGGAGGCCGCTGCGGGCAAGTAACTCTGAATAATCAGCGCCTCGTTCTCTTCTTTTAGCGCGAGTTCTTCGCGGCCGCCGGCTCGAAACTGCTCCGACGCATCTCGCCGCTGTTTGAGGAGAGTGTTGAGCACCTTAATCGCTTCTGGGTCATCCACCTCTCCCGGCAAATCAGTTTCGCGTAGCTTGAGCGCGGTTTTGACCATTCGAAGCGCGCTCAGCCGTTCGGCGTCCCTGGCCTTCATCGCTACTGTAAGGTCGCTGTTGATCTGATCAACAATTGGCATAACGGATTCCTCGGATCATAGTATACGGACCAGCGCGATTCATTGACAAACCCTCGACCCAAAACGTAACCTTTTTCTTTGAACGTTCGTTTGGTAAGAATCGTTTAAGTGTTCACACTATGAAGCAACCGATCTACCCTGGCATCGCTCCTGAAGACGATCCGGACATCGAGGTCACATATATCGAAGAGCCTTCCTCATCAGTGGGGCTGTGGACCGAAGTCAAGTCGATCACCCGCGATATTATCTTTGCTGCGGTGATGGCCGTCCTGATCGTCGTATTTGTGGTACAACCCGTCAAAGTCGAAGGCACATCGATGCAGCCGCGCCTCGAAAATGACGAGCGGATCTTCGTCAACAAGTTTGAATACAACTTCACGTCGATCAAACGCGGCGACATAATCGTGTTCTGGTTTCCGGACGATCCGACGAAGTCGTTCATAAAGCGCGTAATCGGCTTGCCGGACGACAGCGTCGATATCGATGCTTCCGGTCACATCACGATTAACGGTCAACCGATGGAGGAGCCTTATCTTGCACCCGAACGCAACCAGGCTGCTCGCTCGCGTTGGAACCAGGGCCCATACACCTCCGGCAGTCATCAGGTACGCGTCAAGTCTCACTATTATTTCGTAATGGGCGACAATCGCGAAGCATCCAACGAAAGCCCATCCCGGGGGCTGTTGCCCGAAAAATAAATTCACGGCAAAGGTC
>CAZOOE010000071.1:0-17957 GCA_964581275.1 uncultured Clostridia bacterium | reverse complement strand
GAGGGAGCCGGGAATGGGGTGATGGGCCTCGGGGAAGGCCGCTTGCTAAAGCTCGCTGCCGCCGAGGGGCATCCGGGGTCGGTGATGGACGTGAGCTTCGCCAATCAGGCGCTGTCGTGCGAGTATCTGGTTAAGAACGAGGGCAAGCTCACTCCCGGCTTGCACCTGTTGCCCGAAGAGGTTGACAACGAAATCGCCTCCCTTAAGCTTGCGGCGATGGGAATCAAGATCGACAAGCTTACCGCCGAAATGATCGAATACATGAACACTTGGGAAGCGGGGACTTAGCCTGGTGTCACCGTTGATGGTCGCGTTTTGGGCGAAGCCGGTTGTCGCCGGATCGGACACTTTGACATCCGGGGCGATACACCACCGTGTTGAGGCAGTAAACTTCCGGTTGGGGTTTTTATCCAGTCTTTCGGTCCTTTGATCGGCGACTCGTCTGGCGACGTTCACCAACGCGAGTGGTAAGGGCGGCTTTGCCTGATTTTCGTTCCGATTGTCGCCGCGTGCTCGAACGACGATCGGCTCCAGATCGTCGCTGTTTTCCGTTAGGCGACTCACTTCTTTTCTTTTCCATCGGTGGGAATGTCTGGTAAACCGCTGATGGCGATCACAAGTGACTGGGAGCGGCTCACCCTTAAGAGGTTAGTTATCAACTGACGACTAACTACCAATAGAGTCGTATCAGAAGGTCGAGCCGCTCGGTGAACCGTCGCCTCCCGATCCTTCGCGCGTAGACTGCGATGGTGATCCGCTTACTCCGCCGCCGGTTTCTGAGACGGCGCTTTCCGCGGCGCCCGACCCTGCGTCCGGCGATCCGGGTGTAACAACGACACTTTCGGCGCCTGCCGGGCTCTCAGTGAAGTACTCTTTCAGCTCCTTGCCGGGCTTAAAGTAGGGGACACGCTTGGCTGGCACATCCACCGGTTCGCCGGTCTTGGGGTTGCGGCCGCGGCGCGGGCCTCGCTCGCGAGTACGAAAACTCCCGAAGCCGCGCAGCTCAACCTTCTCACCCTTGTGCAGCGCACCGATTATCGAGCCGAAGACGGTCTCTACTATTACTTCGGCATCGCGCTTGTTCAGCTCAGCCGCCCGAGCCACTTCCTCAACAAGTTCTGCCTTGGTCATCTTTCTCCTGTGAGCCGCGACGGTTCAGCGGCAGTTTTCCTATTCGATTATCATCCCGCGCGATTGCGAAGAAAAAAAGCCGCAGCACGCGGAGCCCATAAATGCCTGAGAGTTCAAATCTACTTCAATCCAATTGATGCTAAGAGTAATGGGGTTAGTATGCCGTACAGCACGCTCAAGTATCTACAGCGAAAAGCCAGAAATCAAGTCCCCCGAGAACTTCTCCGGTCTTTTCGTCGCCTGCTGCCGTAAGGTTTCCCCTCCTCTCTGCAGACGATCGCTTCTGAGAGTGGGGCGCCATCCCGCAGTTGTCGCCCAAATTAGTTGCATATTTGGATCGTTCCAAATTGAGCTCGTTTGACATCGCTTCTTTCCGCACTCTAGTATTTTCGTTCGCGACTCCAGTTGACGAAGTTATAGGATCGTTCTCATAAAAGCAGTTATGACTATGCTCACTTCTACCGCGGACGCAGAATCAGGAACGCAAATCCCACAAAAGTCATTCATCACTCACAACGTTCAAAGGATGGTTCTTCCAAATGGTCTAACCGTTGTTACGAAGGAGATGCACGAAAAGCCCGTCGTGGCGACGATGGTGTGGTATCGCGTCGGCTCCCGCAACGAGGAGTTGGGACAGACCGGGAAGTCCCATTTCCTGGAACACATGCTGTTCAAAGGGACGGACCGCTATAAGAAGGGCGAAATCGATCTGATCACGCACCTTAACGGCGGGGCGAACAACGCGTTCACGTGGCTCGACTTCACCGCCTACTACTTCATGTTCGCCTCGGATCGGTGGGAGGCGGCCCTGGAGGTCGAAGCAAGCCGCATGCGCAATACCACCTTCGCGGACGAAGAATTCACGCCGGAAAAGCAGGTGGTCGAGGAAGAGTTGCGCATAGGACTCGACGGACCCTGGGAGAAGCTCGAGAACGAAGTCTGGGCCACGGCATTTCGCCAGCATCCGTATCGCTGGCCCACGGTCGGATGGCTCGAGGACCTGGAAGCCGCTTCCGGAGCCGACATGAAGGCTTATTATGACAAGTGGTATCACCCTCGAAATGCGACTCTGGTGATCGCCGGGGACTTCGACGCCGCGGACGTGCTCCAAGGAGTTCAAGAGTTGTTTGGGCGGATCCCGCCCGGGCCGCTTATCGCGCCTCTTAACATTGTAGAACCACCCCAGCGCGGCGAGAAGCGCCTCATAGTAAAGAAGCAAACGCCCGTCGAGCGACTGCTGATAGGCTATCACGTCCCGGAGGTTGCACACCCGGACTCTTACGCTCTAAAGGTTGCTGAGTCGGTCCTTTCAACCGGCAAGTCGTCACGGCTCTATCAGCGGCTCGTCGAGCGAGACCAATCGGTCACAAAGGCAGACGTAAGCTATCACGATCACATTGATCCGACTCTCTTTTACTTTCAGACCGAGTTGAAGCCCGGGTACAAGCTCGCCGATGTCGAGCATGCATTCTTACAGGAAATCGAGCGGCTGAAGCGCGGTGATCTCTCAAGCGCCGAGATTGATAAAGCTAAACGTCAGATAGAGGCTTCTCTGGTGCTCGGGAGCGAGGAACCGTTGCAACAGGCAATGTTGCTCGGCCAGTACGAGACCATCGCCTTCGACGAGCATTTGTCCGAGGACTCGCGCGGCTATCACTATCTGGAGACGCTGCTAGAACGCGTGGAGGCGGTGACGATTGAACATATCGCAGCAGCCGCACAAAAGTACTTTACTGATGACAACCGGACGGTTGGCTACTTGATTGACGACGGAACGGCAGGCGGGAAGGAGCGTGACCGTGCAGCATAGTCAAAAACGCCTCTCCCGACCGACGCTCGACGTCGAGCGCGTCGAGTTACCCAACGGGCTGGTCCTGTTACTATCTGCTAATCCCACGATTCCCTCTGTTTCAATCAACGCGATCGTCGGCGCCGGATCGCGGTTCGAGGCTGATGAGAAGGCGGGACTCGCGTCACTGACCGGCGCGCTTCTCGACGCAGGAACGACAAATCGGACATCACAGCAGATTGCCGAAACCATCGAAGCCGCCGGAGGCCAGCTTGGCACTTTTGGCGATTATCAATCGAGCGGCGCAGTAATCAGGCTGCTTTCGAAAGATGTCCTTCTAGGCCTGGAAGTGATATCAGATCTGCTGATGAATGCTACTTTTCAGGAAGCCAAGGTCAGCGAACACATCGATCGACGAGGGGCTCAAATCAAAGCGCGGCTCGACGTGCCGCGTACACAGGCCTCGGACGTGTTCAATGAGATCGTGTTCAAAGGCTCTCCGCAGCATCGCCCCCCGATAGGGTACGAAGATACGGTGAAGACTCTTAGACGGGCGAATGTCGAGGAGTTCTATCGCCGCTTCTACGTGCCCCAAAATACGATGCTTGCGATAGCAGGTGACATCGACAAGAACGAAGTAAAGGGCATGGTGGAGGCAACATTTGGCGAATGGCCACCCGCTACAGGGTTCAAAACACCGCAGGTGCCCCGTGCTCATCGCCAGACATCCCCGATCAAGAAATTCGTCGCGGCGTCAAAGGAACAAGTAAACGTCATCATCGGGCACCTCGGAGTCGAACGCAAAAATCCCGACTATTATCTCCTGTTGGTGATGGACACGATACTTGGATCGAGTCCCGGCTTCACCTCGCGCATTCCTCGAATACTTCGCGACGAGCAGGGACTTGCTTACAGCACATTCAGCAACCTTACGTCCAGCGCCGGGCTTGATCCCGGCAGGTTCATCGCCTATATCGGAACCGCGCCTGAGAACCTGGAGCGCGCTATTTCAGGTTTGCGAGGGGAGATCGAGCGCATAGTCGCGGAAGGGGTTAACGAAGAAGAGTTAGAGGTCGCCAAGCGGTATCTGACCGGAAGCTTTGTATTTCATTTTCAGAGAAATTCGCAGATTGCCGAGTTTCTCCTCGAAGCTGAACTCTACGGGCTCGGGTTCGACTACCTCGAGAGATACCCCGAGTTGATTCGCGCCGCGAGCGTCGACGACGTCGCTCGGGTTACTCGCCAGTACATCGATCCGCAAAGCCTGACCACTGTCGTGGTAGGTCCGGGTCGAGGAAACGTTACCAAATAGCGCAGACTTTAGTCCGAGCTCGTCTGACTCATACCAGGGGTGAAAAAAAAACAAACGAAAGTCTGCGACACGCAAGGAGTTTCATGAAGGATAGTCATTCCGCTAAGCGGGCAATTGCACTGCTAATGGTTGCGGCGCTTATGCTTGCATCCGCGGCGCTCGCCGCTAATCTACCGCTTCCGACCGCCGAGTCGACGTCGAGCATAACCGCACGCGATTTGAAAAAGCATTTGAGTTTTCTTGCCTCCGACGAACTCGGGGGACGATACACCCTGAGCCCCTCGAATCGCGTGGCGGCACGGTATCTCGCTTCCCAGCTTGAAGCCTATGGTTATCGCGGCGGGGCACGCGACGGCTCCTACTTTCAACGAGTGCCGCTCAGTTATCGCGAGGTGGATCGGCAGTCTAGTCATGTGACTCTCAACATCGGGGGCACAAAACGCGAGTTCAACTATGCAGATGCGTTTCTGGCCGACGTCCCGACCGATATGAACATCGGCGGGGGTCTTGTTTTTGTCGGGTATGGCGTTTCCTCTCCCAAGAACAACTACGATGACTACGCCGGTCTGAAAGTTAAGGGCAACATAGTGGTGATGGCGACCGGGATGCCTGACTCAATCAGCAATGTCAGACTGAGCGATGTCGAACAAGGAGAATCGGCAGCGCTCGCGCACGGGTCGACTGCGGTGATTAGGATCCCCGACGCGCAAACTTTGCTCAGCTGGGACCAGCTCAAAGTTTTTTTGATCGGCCAGCAGCTCGGGTTGCCGCCGAGGAAAACGGTTTCAGGGAAGACCCTCCCGGAAATCACCGCCGGCCCTGAGCTGATAAAAGCGATCGCCAGGACGATAGGTAAGGACAGCTCTGACCTGGTAGCGCCGGCGAATAAGATCAAGCCGTCGGAGCTTGCGACGAGCGCTGAGATCAAGCTTCGAGTGGAGGTTAAAGAGGCGCCTCCTGCTCAGAACGTCGTGGGCATACTCGACGGCGCCGACCAACGATTGAAAGAGGAGTATGTTGTCTTCAGCGCGCATTACGATCACTTGAAGACCACCGATAAGGGAGAGGTCTATCATGGCGCGGACGACGACGGTCTGAGGACGCTCTAAATACTCGCGATCTGGAAGGCGTTGTAAGTGGGACCAAGTCCGAAGCAATTAATGCTCATAGTCTTTCACACAGGTGAAGAGCTGGGTCTCTTCGGTTCGGAATACAACACCGACTACGAACCCGTAGTGCCGCTTCAAAAGCTGGTGGCTGACTTCAACATCGATATGGTCGGGCGCAGTCGGCCCCCGGGGGACGATGATCCGCGCGATGCTCGCCTTACCGATAAGGACTCGATCTACATCATCGGCGCTGACAAGCTCTCAACCGAGTTGAACAAGCTCAACGAGGAGACCAACCTCGCCACATCGCGACTGAAATTCGATTACACCTACAACGACGAGAAGAACCCCGAGCGGTTTTACTATCGCTCTGACCATTACAACTACGCGAAGCATGGCATCCCGGTCATTTTTTATTTCACCGGCGTGCATAGGGACTACCACAGGACCAGCGACGTGGTTGAAAAAATTGACTTCGAGAAGATGGAGCGGATTGATCGGATGGTCTTCGCAACCGGCTGGAGAGTAGCGAATCTCGATCATCGGCTTGTCGTGGACAAACGGCCATAGTTGGCGATAAAGTCCACCGTGGTGAGATGCTGAAAATCATTCGGTTGTGCGGTGAATCCGTAAAGCAGAGGTTCACATTTGCCGTGTCCAAGCAAACCCGTTGAGATCGGACTCGACGAAGTCAATTGGATCCTGAAGAAGCTCAAATAGTCAGTTCGATATCTGCCGCACGGTACCGCTGGGGGTGATGAACTGTTCGATATTCTGTCGCAGATCTGCGGGAATCGTCTTGTTGAAGCAGTAGCGGCCAGAGAACCTGGTGACCAGTCCTTCGTGGGCGAGATGCTCGAGCGCTTGTCGAACTTCATCTTTTCTTACGTGGGGTAGGGAGTGCGCAATTTCTTCGAGGCTTACCACTCGGTAGGAGTGGTCCATTCCATAAGCTAAAAGCATCAGCCTCAGACTCTCCGGCGCGATATTCTTTCCCGGGGTCGCTGCCATTGCTACCATTCCTCCTGCTGCGCCTTGCCTGAACTATTGATTTCGGCCTTCCTACCATTATCGACGCGATGCCAAACCGCTTTCATGCACTAAACGATCATTTGACAACTACTGTTTCACGCGAGACCGCCAGGCAATACAACTTGATACCACGTGTGGCGGGTTGCTAAGATGCTCGGTCCTCGATACAACAGTGTATTGACCATCGAGGCTAGGGCCAGTCATCACAGGGAGTTGCAATGCCTGAGTTCATCAAAGTAACAACCATATCCGATCTCCCTGCCGGACGGGCAGCCGTCGTGGAAGTCGGCGGCCGCACGATCGCCTTGTTCAACGTAAACGGCGAATTCTTCGCGCTGGACAACACTTGTATGCACCGGGGAGGACCGTTAGGCGAAGGCTTCGTCGATCGGAACAACTTGACCGTCCAATGTCCCTGGCACGGTTGGATTTACAGCCTTGCGAGCGGCGTGTCACCGATTGATTCGATGGCCAGGGTCGAGGCGTTTGACGTACGGGTTGAGGGAGATGATGTGAAAATCTCGCTGGATTGAGCGGGTGTTCATTAAGGAGCCGGATCAATTGAGTTCAACCAACGATGTGTTTGATGTAACAGTTATTGGGGCGGGACCGGGCGGCTACGTCGCCGCCATTCGAGCGGGGCAGTTAGGCTTAAGAACTGCAATCATAGAAAAGGACAAGAACCTCGGCGGCACTTGCCTGTTGCGCGGGTGCATTCCAACCAAGTCGCTGCTACACACTGCCGATCTGCTCGACGAATTCAAAAACGCAAAAGAACACGGGATCGTCGCGGGACCGGTTAGTTTGGACTTTGCTCAGGCGCAAAAGCGCAAGGGCAAAGTAGTGCTGAAGCTCGCCAAGGGCGTCGAGTTTCTGATGCGCAAAAACAAGGTTCAGGTCTTCAAGGGAGGTGCGCACATCGACGGTCCAGGCCGCATCTCGGTCACCGGGGCAGACGGATCGACGCAGACGCTCCAAACTAAGAACATCATCATTGCGACGGGTTCAGTGCCGCGGTCATTCCCGACTCTTCCAATTGACGGCGAACAAATAATCACGAGCGACGAGATTCTCGAGCTCAAAGAGATCCCCAAGTCTCTGATCGTGTTAGGTGCCGGAGCGGTGGGCGTGGAGTTCGCCTCGATGTTTGCTCGTTTCGATACTGACGTAACGATCCTCGAACTCCTGCCGCGGCTGCTGCCGATCGAGGACGAAGAAATCAGCGCCGAGCTCGCAAAGTCGTTCAAAAAGCAGCGTATCAAGGCGTTCACCAGCGCCAACTTCAAATCGGCGGCGAGAGAGAGCGGAGGGGTGCGAGTGCTCGCCGAGATCGACGGCCTGGACCGCGAGCTAGTGGCGGAGAAGTTTCTGGTGGCGGTCGGACGACGCGCTTTTACGGACGGACTCGGGCTTGAGAATACTCGCGTCGAACTGGAGAAGGGCTATATCAAGATCGACGATCATATGCGAACGGCGGAACCGAACGTGTACGCGATAGGCGATGTGATTCCGACGCCGTGGCTCGCACACGTGGCATCGGCCGAAGGTATTCTCGCGGTGGAAACGATCGCAGGAAAGAACCCGCGGCCAATCAACTATGACCACGTGCCGGGTTGCACCTACTGCCAGCCTGAAGTCGCAAGCGTTGGTCTGACCGAAGCCCGGGCTCGCGAGCGAGGCTACGACGTCAAGGTTGGTCGCTTTCCCACGCCGGTAGTGGCAAAGTCGCAAATACTGGGAGCGACCGAAGGCCTGGTCAAAGTTGTCAGCGACGCGCGCTATGATGAGGTGTTGGGTTTGCACCTGATCGGCCCGCACGCGACCGAGTTGATCGTCGAAGGGTGCGTCGCGTTGCAGATGGAGTCGACTGTAGAAGAGTTGATCAATACGATGCACGCACACCCAACCGTGTCGGAAAGCATACACGAAGCATTCGAAGACGCGCACGGGATGGTAATTCACGTTTAAACGGTTCCGGGTTCGTGGTTTCGGGTTCTGGAATCAGAAACCCTGAACTCTGAACCCAAGAACCCCTGAACGAAGATTGATGGAACTCGACAAGCGCCAACAACTCGAACTGCTCTTCTTCATGCGACTGACTCGCTCGCTTGAAGATCGTTTGGACAACCTTTACAAGCAGGGCAAGATCGTGGGCGGGCTTTTTCGGAGCCTGGGCCAGGAGGCGACCGCGGTCGGCTCCGCCTACGCGCTCGACGCAAAAGAGGGCGACATGCTCTCGCCGCTGACGCGAGATCTGGGGGCGTTACTGGTCATGGGTGCGTTTCCTCGCGAAGTGTTTGCGAGCTATTTGTGGCGTGCGACATCGCTCTCGCGTGGCCGCGACCAGAACATTCATATCACCGATCTCAAGCGTGGGTTCATCGGAACTATCAGCCCGCTGGGAACTCTGGTAGCGGTGATGAACGGAGTCATGCTGGCGAAGCGAATGCAGAAAAAGAGATCCGCCGGGATGGTCTATATTGGGGACGGCGGCACAAGCACCGGCGCATTCCACGAAGCAGCAAACTTCGCGGCCGTCCAGAATCTGCCCCTGGTGATCGTTGGCGAGAACAACTCGTACGCATACACAACTCCTACCACCAAGCAGATGAGGATCCTGAATCTTGCCGATCGCGTTAAGGCCTATGGTATGCCAAGCGAGATCGTCGATGGCAACGACGCGCTGGCGGTTTATCGCTCGGCGCGTAGGGCGGTCGATAGAGCGCGTGACGGGGGCGGGCCGACTTTCATCGAAGCGAAGACCTTCCGAATGCGGGGTCACGCGGCCCACGACAATCAATCTTATGTGCCAAAGGAAGTGCTTGATCAATGGCAGAAGCGCGATCCCATCGTCCACCTGGAAAAGTGGCTGAAGGAAAACAAGGTGGCAAGTGGTGCCGACATCGACCAGGTCAAGACGCGAGTTGGATCCCTGCTGGACGAGGATTTGGCCTGGGCGGAGGACCAGCCATCGCCGGTGCCTGGGGATGCGCTGGGCGGCGTGTACGCCGACGACGTTAAGCCGAGAGCGATCGGCGTCGGAAGCGAGGAATGAAAGGGAGAGTATCGGTGAGAGGTGATGCGTGATACAGGATTAGTGACACGGGATGCGTGTAAGTGGTGACCTACTTAGAGGTGCCCTTTCACTCAGTACGCATCACGCAGTACCGGTCACGTCTCACGCATCACGATTCACGATTCACGAGTCATTATGGCATCGATAACTTTGCTTGAAGCAGTACGTCAGGGGCTCTGGGAGGAGATGGAGCGCGACGAGCGAGTCTTTCTTCTCGGCGAGGATATTGGCGTCTACGGCGGCGCATTTAAGGTTACCGAGGGCTTTGCTGGTCGCTTCGGCGAAGAGCGGGTAATCGACACCCCGATCTCGGAGTCGGCTATAGTGGGAGCCGCTTGCGGCGCGGCGATGATGGGAATGCGGCCGGTGGCCGAGATGCAGTTCATCGATTTCATATCTTGCTGCTTCGATATTCTGACAAACTATGCGGCTACCAGCCGCTATCGTCAGGGCATCGGCATTCCGATGGTCGTGCGAGGGCCCTGTGGGGGAGGCGTGCACGGCGGGCCGTTTCATTCCCAAAACGTCGAGTCGTTCTTTCTTAACACTCCTGGCCTCAAGATGGTCGAGCCATCGACACCTTACGATGCAAAGGGCTTGATCAAGGCGGCGATTCGCGACGAGGATCCGGTGCTGTTCTTCGAGCACAAGTTCCTGTATCGCAATCCGAAGATCAAACAAGAGGTGCCATCGGACGACTACATCGTGCCGATCGGCAAGGGGGCAATACGTCGCGAAGGCCGCGACCTCTCTATCATCACCTACGGCGCGATGGTTTACACTGCGCTCGACGCGGCAGACAAACTGAAGGACCAGGGCGTCGACGCCGAGGTCATCGACTTGAGAACCCTTCTACCGTTTGATCGCGAGGCAGTCTTGGAATCCGTGAAGAAAACGAGCAAGGTCATCATACTGCACGAGGCAACGCGCGAGGCGGAATGGGGGGCGGGGTGGACGGGGGGGATAAATGAAACGGCGTTCGAGTACCTGAACGTCCCGGTCGGGCGGGTTATTTCGATCGAAACGCCGGTACCTTACGCGCCGCCGCTGGAACAGTTCTTCCTGCCGCAAGTGGACGACGTGCTGAAGGCAGCTCGTGCCCTGGCAGCATATTGAATAGTCCGTAGTCCGCGACCAGTAGTCCGTAGTGGGGGCGTAATGCTCCGGACTTGCTACGGGCCACTGACGTCGGACTACGGACCAATCAGATTGGAGAACTATGAGCGAAGAAGTGAAGATGCCGCAGATGGGTGAGTCCATAGCGGAAGGGACAATCGTCAAGTGGCTCAAACACGTCGGAGATGCCGTCAAACGTGATGAACCCCTGTTTGAAATCTCGACTGACAAAGTCGACGCCGAGATACCCGCACCAAGCTCGGGGGTGCTTTCCGAAATAATGGTGCAAGAAGGCGAAACCGTTCCCGTCAACACCGTTGTGGCGGTGATCAATGGCGCCGGAGCCAAGCCGGCCCCTGCGGCTGGCCCAAAAGAAGCAGCGGCTTCGACAAAGGTAGAGCCCGTGCAAGCGCAGACTGAACCCCCTCCAACGCAGATCACGTCCCCCGCGGCTCCGCCGACTCCGCCTGCGGTTGCTGCTCCGCCCGCTGCTCGGTCCGAAGCTGAGGCTACATCAAAAGAGGAGCTGCGCCGCACTCGTTCGTCGCCGCTGGTTCGGAAGATCGCCGAAGAGCACGGCATCGATATTTCGGGGATCGAAGGCACCGGAATCGGTGGCCGAGTGACAAAGCAGGACATTCTCAGCTTTGTTGAAAATCAAGTGGCTGGCGCGAAACCAGGACCCGCGGCGGCACCACCGGTGGCGGCCCCGACACCGACTGCGCCGGCGCCCACTGCTGCTGGTGCTGCGCCTCGCGCACCGCAGCCACCGCGGGCGCCGGCCGCTGCTCAGGCTGACGGCGCTCCGCAGCCTTTTGCCGAGGGTGATCGCGTTCAGATCGAGCCGATGTCGATCATGCGCCGTCGCATCGCCGAGCGAATGATCGAGAGTCGCCGCGTCTCGGCGCACGTGACATCGTTCATGGAGGTCGACTATACAAAGACTGCTAAGCTCCGCGACGAGTTGAAGGGCGAGTTTCTCGCGCGCGACGGCGTGAAGCTCACTTTCATGCCATTCATCATAAAGGCTGTGATCGAAGGCATCAAGAAGTGGCCCATCGTCAACTCATCGGTATGGGGAGATCAGATTGTCTACAAGAAAGATATCAATGTCGGGGTGGCGGTCGCCCTCGATTGGGGACTGATCGTTCCGGTGATTCGGGGCGCGGATGAGAAGTCGCTGCTCGGGCTGGCCCGAGCGGTCAACGATCTGGGAGAGCGCGCAAGAACGAAACAGCTTAAGCCGGACGAGGTTCAAGGCGGGACCTTCACGATTACAAACCCTGGCATTTTTGGCGGTTGGGCAGGGACACCGATAATCAACCAGCCGCAAGTGGCTATACTCGGTGTGGGCGTGATCAAGAAGCGGCCAGTGGTGATTGACGATGCAATTGCGATTCGCCAAATTGGAATACTAGCGCTGAGCTTCGATCATCGTATCATCGACGGAGCGGTGGCGGATCAGTATCTGGCCACCTTGCGCGATGTGATTGAAGCTGCGGAATACACCAGTTGAATGATGGGTGATTCGTAGTCGCAAAGAGTGATCGGAAAGAGGCTGCTTCGTCTAGTCACGCATCACGTATCACCATCACTTATCACGCATGACGTATGGCAACACAAGCATCTAAGTTTCGACGAATTTGCGAAGCACGATGGCTTGGCCTCATTCAATACGACGAGGGCCTCCGCATTCAAGAGAGTGCTGTCGAGCGTCTCGCTGCAGGTGAAGCCGCTGAACAACTGTTTCTACTCGAACACCCCCACGTGTTCACACTTGGGCGCGGGGCCGATAGCTCCCATATCCTGGCCGATCAACGCCACCTTCACACCAACTCAGTTGAAGTTCGCGAAACGGGCCGCGGCGGAGACGTGACCTATCACGGGCCCGGCCAACTTGTAGGCTATCCAATCATCAACCTTAAGCCGGATCGTTGCGATGTTCACCGTTATGTGCGTGACATCGAAGAAGTGTTGATCGGAACGATGGCTGAGTTCGGTGTCACCGGAGCCCGAATCGCCGGACTGACCGGCGTTTGGGTGGGTAACGAGAAGATCGGCGCAATCGGCGTGAGGATCGCTCGTTGGATAACTAGTCATGGATTCGCGTTGAACGTGAACACCGATCTCGAGTACTTCAAAATGATCGTGCCATGCGGCATAACCGACAAAGGTGTCACTTCGCTTTCACGGTTGCTCGACCGGAAGATCGAGCTGAGCGAGGTGGCCCGCATCGCCGCCTCCCAGTTCGCTCAGGTCTTCGACCGGGAGGTGTCATACCCGGAATGCTCATGTCCCACGCACCAACCTTTAGCGTAACTCCAAGAAGCATTTAGTCGTATTCGTAAGCAGCCAAGAGCTTCGCGCAAGCGGCCGCTTGGGGTATTATTTTCCTGTAATCACTCGCTAGCAAAAGGATATTCGGAAGGACGCTCATGTTCGATCATACGAGAACCAGACCTAGCACCGCGTTGATGCTCTCCCGGTCGCTATCAGTCGCAGCTATTTCGTGCTTCGTCCTAGGGTTCGCATCGTGCTCAAAGACTTCGGGCAAGGCGGTCGATAGTGCGTCGCCGCGACCGGTGTCCGCTCGGGTTCTCCCGATTGAGCTGAAGCAGATTCGCCGCAACGTAGAGTCAGTCGGGTCGCTGTTCCCGCTCGACGAGGTCACCGTCAGCTCAGAGGTCGAAGGTCGAGTGGAGCAGGTTCTGGTCGACGTTGGTGATCACGTTGCTTCCGGACAGACGATCGTCAAGGTCGTGCCGACTGAGCTGCAGTTGACGCTTGATCAGCAGCGCGCGAGCCTCCAGCAAGCAAGGGCGAGATTGGGACTCTCGGACAACGGCGAAGAATTTAAGGATGCCCGCAGCGCCGCTGAAGTCAAGAAGGCTGCGGCAGATCTCACCGACGCCGAGCAAAAATTCGTGCGCGCGAAGTCGCTTTACGAACAAGGGCTGTTGCCCAAACAGAACTTTGACGAAGCTGAGTCTCGCTTCAATGCTGCTAGGGCAGCCTACGATCTATCGGTTCAAACGGTTGAGAACCTTCGCGCACAGTTAGCGCAGTCGCGCGCTGCTACGGCGCTGGCGCAAAAAAAAGTCGGTGATTCGATCATTCGCGCGCCATTCGCCGGGCAGGTCAAGGAGCGCTCGGTCACTCAGGGACAGTATCTGAAGGTTCAAACACCGGTGATGGTGATCGTCAACGTAGACCCGATGCGAGTACGACTGAGAGTGCCCGAGAAGATGGCAGCGTGGGTGAAGACCGGTCAAGAGGTCACAGTATCCGTCGACGCGTACCCCGGCCGGACGTTCGCCGGGAAAATAACCCGAATCAACCCTTCAGTCGACCAGCAGACTCGCGCGTTTGAAGTCGAAGCATTGATCGACAATCGCGAAGCTCTGTTAAAGCCAGGCTTCTTCGTCAAGGCTACGATCCCTTCCAGCTACGTGGTGGATGCTGTGTTTGTGCCTCAAGACGCCCTCCTCTATGTGTACGGCGTGTACAAGGTCTTCGTGATAGAAGGGAACACCTTGAAGGAAAGAGAGGTCAAGATTGGAGAGCGCACTGGTGACGAGGTCGAAATAGTCGAAGGTCTGACCCGCGGCGAGCGCATCGCGCTCCCGACAAAAGGCCAGGAGCTGAAAGAAGGCGCGATCGTCGAAGTCGCGAACTGAGATGTAGCCCGGGAGTACAATCAAGTTCGTAGTTCGGCCTTCAGTCAGGCGGAAGTTGGTAACGTCTTAGCAAAGCCCACAAATACCAACTTCCGCCTGAAGAAGAAGGCCGAACTACGAACCTGCCTTCGCTTCCAGGAGTTCGTTGGAGCCTTAGATGACACTTGCTGAACTCTGCGTAAAGCGACCGGTCTTCGCGGTCATGCTGATAACGTTTCTGGTGGTGCTCGGCGTCTTCTCCTTTCGAGATCTCGGCGTTGACCTCTTCCCGAAAGCCGACCCCGCGACGGTCACGATAAACGTTCGGTTGCCCGGCGGGACCTCTGAAGAAGTCACTACCCAGGTCGTCCTTCCCCTCGAAGAGGCGGTGAGCACGATCAGCGGCCTGGACGAGTTGAACTCGATGGCCTCTGAAGGCAACGCTCGGATCACCTGCAAGTTTCTTCTCGAGCGCGAGATCGAGAGCGCCGCTCAGGACGTCCGCGAAAAGGTCGCTGGTGCGCTTCGGCGTCTGCCGCCCAACATACTTCCGCCGATCATTCAGAAGGCTGATCCGGACTCGGATCCGGTTATTTCATTGGTAGTCGCCGGCGACAAGAACCTTCGCGAGACGACCGAGATAGCCGACAAGGAAATCAAGCGTGTGCTGGAGACCGTCGACGGGGTTGGCGAAGTCAGCATGACCGGCGGGCGCGACCGCCAGATACGTGTGTTTGCCGACGCCGAGAGACTAAATGCTCACGGCATAACCATAAGCCAGCTCCAACGCGCGATTCAGAGTGAAAATGTCGAGATCCCCGGGGGCCGTATCATCCGAGGCGATTCCGAATTGGGCATTCGCACGCTTGGACGCATCGACGCGGTCAGCCAATTTGGCGACATCATCGTCGCCAACGTCAACGGCACACCAATTCGCGTGAGCGACGTAGGACGCGTCGAAGACAGCTTTGCGGAGCCGACTACGTGGAACATGATCGAAGGCAAGCAGGCCGTCTCGCTCGACGTGCGCAGACAATCCGGCACCAACACCGTCAAGATCATCGACGCGGTCAAGAAGAAGATCGAGCAGATCAAGAAGACGCTACCGCCGGGCGTTACCCTAAAGATCATCCGCGACCAGTCGGTCTTCATAAACGCATCAGTGGCCTCGCTTGAAGAACACCTGCTGTTCGGCAGCCTGCTTGCGAGCCTGGTGGTACTGTTGTTCATCCGCAATTTGCGATCGGTGCTGATCGCTGCGGTTGCGATCCCGACTTCAATCATCGCGACGTTCACGTTGCTCAAGGCTATGGATTTCACCCTGAACAACATGACGCTGCTGGCGTTGACGCTCGCCGTTGGCATTGTGATTGACGACGCCATTGTTGTGCTTGAAAACATCGTGCGCTTCATCGAGGAGAAACACTACGAGCCGAAGCGAGCTGCAATTGAGGCGACAAAGGAGATTACGCTGGCAGTCGTCGCCACCACGATTTCGCTGGTGATCATCTTCCTGCCAATCGCATTCATGACCGGCTATGCTCGGCGTTACGTGAACCAATTTGGCTGGACGATGGCGTTCTCGGTGATGGTGTCGATGCTGGTGAGTTTCACGCTGACGCCAATGCTCAGTTCCCGAATGCTAAAGCGGCTTGCGCACAAGCTTGGCCCAGAAGCCGGAGATGAAAATCAGGCTGCTCCATCTGATCGCCAATCACTGGTCGCGCATCAGGATGAGCATACCTCGAAGGACTCGCGATTCTTCGGCTGGATGGACCGTACCTATGGACGAATGCTCGAGTGGTCGTTGAATCACCGCATCGTGGTGGCCGCGGTGGCGCTGGCGACATTTGCGCTGACGTTTCCTCTCAACGCGATGGTTGGTCGCGATTGGATTCCGCCCGACGATCAGAGCGAGTTCAACGTCTCGATGAACTGGCCCGAAGGAACCTCGGTGGAGGGCACGGCGAAGCAAGCTCTGGAAATCGCCGAGCGCATCAAACAGATTCCTGAGGTTGAGTTCGTGAACCCGTTCATTCACGAGGCAGCCGTCTCCGGCCACAACCACATTTATGTGCGGCTTGTTGACGTGAGCCAACGCAAGGCTTCAAACCTCGATGTCGCTGCCAAGGTCCGCAAAATTAACGCAGAATATAAGAACTTGCGCAGCAAGATCATCATTCCGTCGGCGCTTGGGGGCGGGGAGATGTACTTCCCGGTGCGGGCGCTTATTCTGGGGCCCGATTTTCAAAAGGCTGCGGAGCTGTCAAAGCAGGTCGCCGACAAGGTACGCGCGATCCCCGGGCTGCTCGACGTCGAAGCGAGCGTGAACCTCAACAGCCCCGAGCTTCAGGTGAAGATCGACCGGCAGCGCGCCAGCGATCTCGGTGTGCGTGCGTCGGACGTCGCAAGCGCGGTGAGACTGATGATCTCGGGCGAGGATCAGATTTCAACTTACAAAGAGGGCGACGAACAGTACGACGTCACCTTGCAATTGTTGCCCGAGCAACAGAGAGATCGCGAGATGCTCTCGCGGCTTATGATCCCATCAACAAAAGTAGGACAGGTACGGCTGGATAACATCGCCACGATAGAGCACGGTCTTGGCCCGTCGCGAATCGAGCGCTTCAACCGCCAGTTTCAGGTGTCAGTGAACGCGAACAACGCACCCGATTTTCCGCTCGACCAGGCGGCGCGAACGGTAGGCGACGAGATCAAGAAGATCGGCCTTCCGCCGGGCTACAGTTTTCGATTTCTCGGGACGGTGAAAATTCTGGAAGAGACCACCACCAACCTGATCGTCGCCTTCCTGCTGGCTTCGATTTTCATGTACATGGTGTTGGCTGCGCAGTTTGAGAGCTTCCTTCATCCGTTCACGATCATGCTTGCGCTACCGTTGTCGATTCCGTTCGCGCTGCTGTCGCTGTGGTTGACCGGCAGGACGCTGAACCTGTGGAGCGCGCTCGGCGTCCTGCTGCTCCTGGGCATTGTGAAGAAGAACGGGATCCTCCAGGTGGATTACACCAACAAGCTTCGCGAGCAAGGGATACCACTGCGCGAAGCAATCCTTCAGGCGAACCACGTTCGGCTGAGACCGATCCTGATGACGACCTTCTCGATAATCGGGGGGTTGATTCCAACAGCGATCGGGATAGGGGCGGGCTCGGCGCAGCGTTCGGCGATCGCGGTGACCATCATTGGAGGCCAGACTTTGTGTTTGTTGTTGACCCTGGTCGTGACTCCGGTGGCTTATTCGATTTTCGCGGAGCTTGAAGAAAGACGATTCTTCGCAACCGCCAAAGCAAGGATTGCGAGGACGAGGTTGGCAGTTACGCGGCTGTTTACGTTCTTGATTCGCTGATGAGCGACTGGCTGCTCAACTAATCACCAACTCCGACTTTCATCTCATCATCGGCTTTTGCCGCAGCCTGGATCTCCGCTCCGATACTGTCGATCTCTGAGGAAACTCGTAGCTCTACGTCCGCGGGACGGAGTTTCTTCCTGAATGGATGCGTGAGTGCATAAAGCCGGCTTGCCATCCTTCGCCACGTTTCAGTTGTCCCGATATCGTCCAACAGCGAATAAGCCACCGGCGTGACGATCAACGTCAAAAGCAGCGAGAGCGTCTGACCACCTATCACAACTACTGCGATTGCGCGGCGCTCATCCGACCCGGGGCCTGTACCGAGCGCCAGCGGCATCATGCCTGCCACCAGCGCCAGGGGCCGTTGCTGAA